>CAOOMX010000001.1 GCA_948497845.1 uncultured Bacilli bacterium
TCTTACATTTTGTCTTCGTGGAAATGATTAATGGAATGGGCGCATTACCTGTGCATAAGTCTAAAATGGTTTCAGCAGTTTTGGGAATATTCGTAAACTCTGCTAAAAGAACTGAATCAAGTGAGAATTTAAATCCGTCACTTTCTTGGTAAATATAACGATTGGGATAATCGTATAAATCATTTTTTACTATTGTCATCTAAATAAAATTCCTCTTTTTCACCATTAATCAATACTTTGTATTTTCTATTTAGAATGTCTACACTTGTTACTTTTCCTCGACCCTTTTTCGTGTTTATCTCATTTCCAACACTTGGCATGCCCTTTGAACATTTTAAGTAGTTTTCATCTTCGTAGGTTAAGCAACATAATAGTCTTCCACATAAACCATTAATTTTATTAGGAGTTAATGCTAAATTTTGATTTTTGGCCATATTCATAGATACAGATTCCATTTCTCTTAGAAAATTGTTGCAGCAAAGTTGTCTTCCACAGACTCCTAATCCTCCGATTTCTTTTGCTTTGTCTCTTGCTCCTATTTGTCTTAATTCAATTCTAGTGTGATATATACTTGCTAATTTTTTGGCTAAATCTCTAAAATCAATTCTATCATCTGCTGTAAATTGAAATAATAATTGCTTTCGATCAAATGTAAATTCTGCACTGGTAAGGCGCATTTTTAAATCTAAATCGTTGGCAAATTGTATGGCCTTTTTTAAAGCTTTTTCTGCTTCCTTTAAATTTTTTAAATGCTCTTCATAATCTTCTTCACAGGCTATTCTAACAACTTCTTTTATTTCTGTTTCTAAAACAACATCTTCTGGAATGGTGCTTATTTTAGCGAATTGTATTCCTCTTTCTGTTTCTACAATGACATAATCATTTATTTTTAATTCTAATCCACTCTTAAAATAATAGATTTTTCCATTATCTTTAAATACTACTCCATATAAATTCATTCTTAATCACTCATTTCTATCACAAATCTATCTAGAAATAATTCTATATTAACATTAAATTGTAATTCTTCTATATATTTTACTATAATTCTTTCTTTTTGCAATATCTGTTCTTCCTTTAGTTCTGCTAGTTCTTTTAATTGCTCACTTTCTTCTTCGTTTCTTTTTTTCTTTTTTAATACTCTTAATATTTGTAACATGGTATTAAATATTTCTACTATATCATTTCTAGTGTTATATTCTTCTAAAATGTCTTCACGATTTATCATAATCGTAAATTCATTATTAGAACATAATTTACTTAAATATTGTTTGGCTATTGCAAAATAAGAATTTTCAAATAGATCTTCACTTTCTTCTGTTTTGTATTTAATTTTCAGTGTTTCACATCTACTTTTTATCGTGTTAATAACGTTGTTTATGTTGTTTGTTATGAAAAAGCCTATTATATGATCCTCTGGTTCTTCTAAGAATTTAAGCATTGTATTGGCTGATTCTGCATTTAGTTTTTCTGCTTCTTTTATAATATATATATTTTCCTTCGTATAAATAGGCATTGTGGAAAATCTCGTCTTTAATTCTAAAATTTGTTCTTTTTTTATAGTATTTGTCTCTTTTTCAATAATGATGAATGATGGTAGGTAGTTATTTTCTAGTAAATTACATAAATTACAATTACTGCATCCTTCTTTGTATTCAGAAAGACAGTTTATATTTTTTATTATTTCCTTTAAGTCTCTTATGCATTGATCCTGATTATTTGTTTCAATTAAATAAGCATGAGCTAACCGTGACTCATGATAAAGGGTTGTTAATTTACTTAATTCGCTTGGTATTTCCACTTTTTACCTCCCTATAAAAGGCAGTAGTAGACTCCCACTAAAGCAAGTAATCCTGGTATTCCTAGTAAAGATACTACCGATAATGTTGCTATGTTCATTGGTATAAATAGTTCTAATCCTACTACTACTAAATTAAATGCATATATTATACAAAAAGCAAAAATGATTTTTTTTAAAATGATTGTTAGGATCTTCATATATAACCTCTTGTCATTATATATGTTGTATTCTCATCTTTTATGCTTAAATTTGCTTTCTATCTGCTAAAGCTTTGTCTAATGTTAGTATGTCTAAGTAATCGATTTCTGCTCCCATTGGGATTCCATAGGATAGTCTTGATATCGATACATTCTTTTTTTCAAATATCTTTTTAATATATAAAGTTGTTGTTTGTCCTTCAATAGTTGATTTTAATGCAATGATTAATTCTGGATTTTCTAAGTTTTCTACTCTTTTGACTAATGATGCTAAATTAATGTTTTCTGGACCAATTTCGTCAGCTGGAGAAATTAACCCATTTAATACATGATATACACCGCGAAAGCTTCCTGCTTTTTCAAAAGAAAACACACTTTTGGTGTCCTCCGTTACACAGATTAAATTATGATCTCTTGTTTCGTCTTTGCATATTTTGCAGGTGTCACCTTCTGCTAGATGTCCACATATATGGCAATGATCTATTTTTTCTTTAACATCTGTTAGGGCTGTTGCAAATTTTTCTATTTCCTCTTTTTTAGCATCTAAAGCTGCTAATGCTAATCTTTCAGCATTTTTTTCTCCGATTCCCGGAAACTTCTTAAAGCTGTTAATTAAATCTTCTAATGGTTCTGGATAAATCATTTTACATTAGACCACTAAGTGATGCATATTGCCCTAATCTTTTTTCCGTTTCTTCATCAATTTTTTTCATTGCATCTTTAACCGCCAATAGGATCATGTCTTCTAACATTTCCTTATCCTCTTGCGATATTTCTTCTTTATTAATCTTGATAGATTGCATTTCTTTCTTACCGTTAAATACAACTTCTACCCATTCATATTTCCCGGGAAATAATTCTTTTTCTACTTCTTCCTTCTTTTTCATTATTTCTCTTTGTAATTTTTGTGCTTGTTGCATCATTGCTTGCATATTCATTTTTTCTTCCTTCTTTCCTCTTTTATTTTACTTCTATTTTATTCATATCAAATATATCTGTTGCTATATTTTCAATGTTTGTGTTTTCTTTTTTTACTGACGTTGTAGTAGTACTTTCATCTTTCATTTGATACTTACATCCGCTTTGTAGATTTTTTATATATTTTTCTTTTTCTTTTTGCCATAAACTATCTTCAATAAATATCATTTTGTAAGATTTCTTAACAATCCTTTTGAAACTTTCTTCTATTAGAGAAGTTGCTTGATTCAATTCTTTATCTTGATGCTTTATTGTTGTTTCAATAATTATATAAGAATCTGAAGCTAGTACAGGAACTGTATCTGCTACTAGTCCCTTTGTTTTAGCAGAAGTCTCATTATCTAAAAATTGTTTCCATTCTTCTTTTACTCGGTTTAAATCTTCTTTTGTTGCTTTAACGAAACAATTATTTATACGAATTTGTTGAAACTCGTCTTGTTCAGTTGTTTCGTCTTTAGTAATTTGTGGTTTTTCTGGACTTATTTCTTGCTTTTTTTCGGCTTTTTCTTCTTCTTTTTCCTTAGATATGGTTTCTTTTGCTTCCATTTCTTTTTCTTTTGTAATTTCAGTTGGCTTTGTTGCAGTTTTTATAAACCCAAGTAAAATAACCTCTAAAATCAAATATGGATCTACACTTACATTTATTTTATTCATCATATCATTTAACTCTATAATTATTTTTTTATAATCATCATAATCTAAATGACATTTGATACCATTTTTTAGTACTTCTACTGCTAAATAAGCTATATAATCCATCATTTTTTTGATTACTACCTTGTAATTCAAGCTTGAATTTCTAAATTCGTCAAGGATATGAACAATGTTATCTACTTCATTTTGATCTACCGCTTCAATTAAATCCTTAATTCTTTGGTTTGATATGCTTCCTACATCCTTGATGACTGATTCGAGCGTAATTTTATCGGTGCTTTTTGATAATTGATCTAAAATACTTAACGCATCTCTCATTCCACCATCACTTAATGCTGCTATTTCTTCTAAAGCTTCTTCGTCATAAGAAATCTTTTCTTCTTCACATATATACGTTAATTGCTTTAAAACATCCTTTTGTTGTATACGCTTAAAATCAAATTTTTGGCACCTAGATAAGATGGTTATAGGAACTTTTTCCAAATTTGTCGTAGCTAATATAAATATAACATGACTTGGTGGCTCTTCAAGGGTTAAAAGTAATGCATTAAAGGCCGATGGAGTAAGCATATGCACCTCATCTATAATATAAACCTTATATTTTAACATTGTTGGCATTATTTTTACGTTGTTAATCAATTCTCTAATTTCATCAACACCATTGTTTGATGCTGCATCTATTTCTATAATATCAGGACTCGTATTAAAATTTTGACAATTTTGGCAGCTGCCACATGCGATTCCATCCTTTGGTTCAAGACAGTTGACGGATTTTGCTAATATTCTTGCCGTGCTTGTTTTACCAGTACCTCTAGGACCAGAAAACATATATGCATGTGCTATTTTTTGCTCTATTATAGAATTTTTTAGTATTTCTACTATTGCTTTTTGCCCTATTAAACCTTCAAAGCTATCAGGGCGATATTTTCGATAAAGTACTTTGTAGCTCATAGTTGCCCTCCCTATTAAATTATACCATACTTATATCTTTTCTTGGCGTTTTTTCTTAAAAAAAGCGCTTAATATTTCTTTATATTCGTCTTCTAAGCCTTTATTATCTTGTTTTTCAAATGCTGTCTTGCTAAATTCCTTTTTTTCTTCTGGTTTTTCTACTAAATAGTACACTTTTTTTATTCTAGATTGCTTTATTACAGCTTCACACATGGTACATGGCTTAAGGGTAACATAAAGTTCGCATTCTTCTAATTTCCATGTTTTTAACCGTTTTGCAGCCTTTTTTATCGCCATAATTTCTGCATGTCCTAAAATATCATGTTTTTTTTCCCTTTTGTTATAGCCTTTTGCAATAATTTTTCCTTTTATAACGATTATTGCTCCGATGGGAACTTCATTTTTTTTAGCGGCTTTTTGGGCTAATTTTATGCATTCATACCATAATTCCATAGTTTTTACTCCTAAAATAAAAAAGTGCACACAAGAAGAGGCTGATGTGGCTGCTATTTTCCAATCCTGACCAAGTTACAGCATTTTTGTTGCACGATAAGATACTACCACAAAATGGGTCAAATGTCAAGAAAAATATGCGTATATTTGTTCGTTTTTTTGCATTTTTTATTCATATTTTCCACATAAATGATATATTTTTATTATTTTTCCATTTATTTCCTTTATACTTATCAACATTCTTTTTTTCGTTATGTTTCACGTGAAACATAGAAGGCATATGCCAGTAGCTTTGCCATAAAATTTATAATATATTTTTTTATCTTGCTATTTTTATTGCCTTGGATAATATGTTCATTAAAAAGTTGCTGTTCATTATTAAAATTGTATATAATTTTATCCTTTAGTAATGTTTCACGTGAAACATTGTTGATAACTACATGTTTATTAACTATTTGGGCTTATTTTAGATGAATTATTATGCATTATTTATTATTCTTTTAATTATATTTTATATTTTGAAAGTATAAAAGTATTTTTGCCTTATGTTATGTTCCACGTGAAACATTGAACTTTAAATACATCTTTTGTCTTGTATTTTATTTAAGATCAATGCTAATTAATGTTTATTGCACAAAAAAGGCATATGTTTCACGTGGAACATATGCTTTTTATATATTATTACATCCTAAAATATTCAAAATATATTATTCTGATCTAACTCTTAACTTTTCATTGAATCAATTTTTTTGATTCATTTTATAGGATTCAACCAATTACCCTTTTAATATTTGCTTTTTTAATATATATATATATATATAAACTTAGTGCTAGACTAAGGAAAACTTATTTATGATTTAATTATACGCTAATGCGTATATAATGTCAACATAATATGATGAAGTTATTAACATTTTTTTGGTAGTTTATGCCGCAAAAAAAAGACAATTAGTTGTTCTCACTAATTGTCTTCCGTTTCATTTATATCCGATACTTCTTGGATATTCTCGACATTTTTTTCTGATTGCTCTACTTCACCATCTATATTATCAACATTATTTTCCGTTTCATTTTCCTCTTTATCAACAATACTAATAGTGGCAACTTTTTGATTATCTTTTAAATTTATAAGACGAATTCCTTGTGTAACTCTACCCAATAAAGATATTTGATCTACAGCCATTCTTACAGTCATGCCTGAGTCTGTCATAACAATTATATCCTTGTTTTCTGATGCAATCTTTATGGCAGTTAGGTTACCATTCTTTTCCGTTATATTTAGGGCTTTTACACCTTTACTACCACGTTTTGTTTGTCTGAACTCACAAACTTTTGTTTGTTTTCCGTAGCCCTTTTCAGTTACTAATAATATGGTATTATCTTCATTTACAACTTCACAACAGATACAAGTAGCGTCTTCTAAATTAATTCCTCTTACACCTGATGCAGTACGTCCCATATTTCTTATTTCATCTTCATTAAACTTAACCATTCTTCCAGAACTTGATCCTAATAAAATTAAATCACTTCCAGAGGTCTTTTTAACGTCGATAAGCTCATCATTGTCTCTTAGGCTTATACATATCTTACCGTTGTTCCTAATGCTGTCAAACTCGCTTAAAAGGGTCTTTTTGACGATACCAGTTTTCGTTGCAAATAATAAGTATTTATTTTCTTCTTCTTTTCCTATTTTAATAACACTATTTACTTTCTCATCTTTATCAATTGATAATAAATTGATAATAGGTAATCCCTTAGATTGTCTTGAAAACTCTGGTATTTCATATCCTTTAAGTCTATATACTCTACCTTTATTCGTAAAGAATAGTACGAAATCATGAGACTGTAAGCTTAGCATATTTTCAACAAAGTCTTCATCATGTGTAGAAATACCTTTAATACCTACTCCACCTCTTTTTTGGGCTTTAAAAGTATCTGATACTGTACGTTTAATATAACCTTTATTTGTTAATACAACTAAAATGTCTTCATTTGGTATTAATGACTCATCTTCTATATAATCAATAGCAGTCATATCAATCTTTGTACGTCTTTCATCTGCATATTTATTCTTAATTTCTAACATTTCATTTTTAATTACTTCATCTATTTTCTTTGGATCAGCTAAAATTTCACGTAATCTTTGAATTTCTTTTAATAAATCTTCTAGTTCTGCTTCAATCTTATCACGTTCTAATCCAGTTAAACGACGTAAACGCATTTCTAATATAGCTGTTGTTTGAACATCATCTAAGCCAAAACGTGATGTTAATTTTTCTTTTGCTTCATCATCTGTTGTAGCTCCACGAATGATTTTTATTACTTCATCTATATTATCTAAAGCAATTTTTAATCCTTCTAAAATGTGTACTCTTTTTTCATTTTTGTCTAATTCAAATTGCGTTCTTCTAATGATTACTTCTCTTTGATAATCCACATATTTAGCAATTATATCTTTTAATCCTAGTGTTTTTGGTACTCCTTTATCCAACATTAAGAAAATAATACCAAAGTTAGATTGAAAAGCTGTATGCTTATATAAGTTATTTAATACTACTTGGGGATTTGCATCCTTCTTTAGAGTTATTGTAATCTTTACACCAGTTTTTAAATCAGTGTGATAGTCAGATATTCCATCTAAAACTTTATTATGTACTAAATCTGCTACTTTATTTTTTAATTCTTCTGTATTTTCGCCATATGGTACTTCATCTATAACAATATAATGTCTTCCATTTTTTTCTTCAATTGTTGCTTTACTTCTTATTGTTACAGATCCTCTACCCGTTTCATAAGCTCTTTTAAGACCACTGTTTCCTAAAATAATACCACCAGTTGGGAAATCTGGACCTTTAACATATTCCATTAAACCCATTGTATCGATTTCAGGATTATCTATATACGCAATACATCCATCAATAACTTCTCCTAGATTATGAGGAGGTATGTTCGTTGCCATACCAACTGCTATTCCCATCGTTCCATTTACTAAAATATTTGGAAATCTACTTGGTAATGTTACTGGTTCCTTTTCTGATTCATCAAAGTTAGGAGTAAAATCAATCGTATTTTTATTGATATCTTTTAATAATTCTAATGATATTTTAGATAGTCTTGATTCTGTATAACGCATGGCTGCTGCTCCACTTCCTGCAATATTACCAAAGTTTCCATGACCATCTACTAGCATGTAACGATAACTAAAGTCTTGCGCCATTCTAACCATTGCTTCATAAATTGAAGAGTCTCCGTGTGGGTGATATTTCCCCATTACGTCCCCAACTATTCTAGCACTTTTTTTGTGTGGTTTATCTGGTGTATAACTTGATTCATACATCGCATATAAAATACGACGATGTACAGGCTTTAATCCATCTCTTAAATCAGGTAAGGCACGAGCTTTAATAACACTCATTGAATAATCAATAAATGAGTCTTCTATTTCTTTTACTATATCATTTATTGCTAACTTATCTTTGGTTTCATTATTGGGTTCTTGTTCTATATTCATATTGTTTTGTTCTATATCTTTTTCGTTATCCATACTGTACCTCCTTAAGCATCTATATTTTTAGCAAATAATGCTTTTTCTTCAATAAATTTTCTTCTTGGTTCTACTTCTTCACCCATTAGTTTACTAAACGCTGCATCTGCTAAAATAACATCATCTATCGTTATTTTTCTAAGAATTCTCTTATTAATATCCATAGTTGTTTCATTTAACTCTTCAGCATCCATTTCTCCAAGACCTTTCATACGTGTAATTTCATAGTTACTTTTCTTTTCATTTAACATAGCTATGTACTCATCACGTTCTTTTTCATCTAAAACATATTTGATTGTTTTTCCATGTTTAATACAAAATAATGGAGGTTGTGCAGCATATACATGCCCTTCTTCTACAATCGGTCTAAAGAAACGATAGAATAACGTCAAAAGTAGTACTCTTATGTGCGATCCATCAACATCGGCATCGGTCATGATTACAATCTTATTATAACGTAATTTGCTTAAGTCAAATTCTTGCCCTATACCTGTACCAAAAGCCGTTATAATCGTTCTTATTTCTTCATTTGATAACGCTCTATCTAAACGTGCCTTTTCTACATTTAATATCTTTCCTCTTAATGGCAATATTGCTTGGGTCATACTATCTCTACCCTTTATTGCAGAACCTCCTGCACTATCCCCTTCGACTAAGAATATTTCACAGACAGATGGATCTTTTTCTTTACAATCTACTAATTTTCCACCAAAATTAATAACATCTAAATCACTTTTTCTTCTTGTTAATTCTCTTGCCTTTTTAGCTGCCAATCTAGCACGTGAAGCTGTCATACATTTTTCAATAATGGTTCTTGCTTCATTTGGATTTTCTAATAAATAACGTTCAAATCCATTTGAGAATATATCATTGGCTATTTTTCTTACTTCACTATTTCCCAATTTAGTTTTTGTTTGCCCTTCAAATTGTGGATCTGGATGCTTACATGAAACGATCATAGTTAAACCTTCACGACAGTCATCTCCCGTTAAAGAATCATCATTATCTTTTAATAGTTTATTGTTTTTAGCATAATTATTTATTACTCTTGTTAGAGCATTTTTTACACCATCTTCATGCGTTCCACCTTCATAGGTATTAATATTATTTGTAAACGAATAAATAGATGGCGTATATGAATCATTATATTGACATGCTACTTCAAGTTGTATGCCATTTTCTTCCCCTTCTAAATATATTATTTCTTCATGAATAGGTTTTTTCGTCTTATTTAACAATTGAACATATTCTATAATTCCACCGCTATATAGAAAAGAATCTTTCTTTTCATCTGCTCTATCATCATACAAATTAATTCTTAAACCTTTGTTTAAGAAGGCTATTTCTTGTAATCTTTTATAGAGAATATCATAATTGTATACAGTTGTATCTGTAAAAATAGTAGAGTCTGCTTTAAACCTTACGGTTGTTCCTGTTCGTTCTATGCTACATTCATCTATTATTTCTAATCCTGTAGCAGGTTTTCCACCATTTTCAAATCTTTGATGATATACTTTTCCATCACGATATACAGTTACTTCTAACCATTCTGATAAAGCGTTTACTACACTGGCTCCTACACCGTGCAATCCTCCACTTACTTTGTATCCCTCACCGCCAAATTTACCTCCAGCGTGTAAAACGGTAAAAATAGTTTCTACAGTTGATAATCCTGTTTTTGCGTTGATTCCAGTAGGCATTCCACGACCATCATCTCTTATTTCAATAACGTTTCCTTTATCTATGATAACTTCTATATCATCACAATAACCAGCTAGCGCTTCATCTACTGCATTATCTACAATTTCCCATACAAGATGATGTAGACCTTTTTCTCCAGTACTTCCAATATACATTCCTGGTCTTTTTCTAACAGCTTCTAATCCTTCTAAAACTTGAATATCGCTATCTGTATAATGTCTTTCTTCTTTCATACTTCCTCCTTAATTGTTCCTTTTTCTATTTTTATTTTGTTACTCGTCTTTAGTAAATCTTCACTTATATTCTCTATTTCCGTTGTAGTTATAAATGTCTGTACTTCTTCGTTTAACATCTTAAAAATATTATTTATTTTTGTTTTATCTAATTCGCTAAATAGGTCATCTAGTATTAGTATTGGATAATATCCTTTGCTATCTCGAATTACATTTAATTCCGCTAATTTAAACGAAATAATGGCATTTTTTCTTTGTCCTGTACTACCCCATTCTTTTAAGTTATTGCCATCTAATTTAAATACGATATCATCATGATGTACTCCAATAATGGTTTTGCCAATCGCTAATTCTTTGCTATAGTACTTTTTATACATTTCTAGTAATTGTTCTTCATCTTTATTATTGTAAGTAGATATGTATTTGATTAGAATCTTTCCTTCTCCAAATATATCCTCATAATACTTACTTATATATTTATTGATGTTCTCACAAAAATTAGCTCTATATTTATTAATTAAACTTCCATATTCTATTAATTTTTTCGTCAATATATCTAAATAATCCGTTGTTTTATTTCCATTTAAATAAAGCTGTCTTAAATAAAAATTTCGCTGCTTTAATATGCGATTATAATTTGATAAGACAATTAAATATTCTTTGTTTATACTACTAATTTCAATATTTAAAAGTTTTCTTCTTTCACTAGGAGCTTCTGTTACTAGATTTGTATCAGTGGGATGAAATAATACAATGTTTATTTTAGAAACATACTCACTGATCTTATCTATTTTAGTATTGTTAATCAAAACCTTTTTCCCATCTGGGTTTAATACGACTTTGTAATTCGATGTATCTTTATTTTTTTGGATTTCCCCCTCTACTGTTGCTTTTTCCATTCCCTTTCTTATTAATAATTTGTCATTATTTAAGCGAAATGACTTGGTCAGTGAAAGTAAATATATTGCTTCTACTAAATTGGTCTTCCCTGCTCCATTTAATCCATATATAATATTTAGGTTAGATTTAAATTCTATATGAATCTTGTCGTAATTTCTAAAATTAATGATGTCTATACTCTCTATTTTCATTTCTAAGCCTCAATTATCACGAAATTTTAATTTTTAGGTAATGGAAGTATACCTATACGCATTTTAATTATAACACAAAATAGGTACATTTAAAAGCAAATTTGGTGTTTTTTGGGCATAAAAAAACAGACTTTATGCTTGTTTTAAATTCTGTTTTATTTATTTTCCAGGAACTTGTTGTTCACTTAAACTTTTATAAGTCTCTAAAACCTGTAATTCTTCTGTTAATGCTTGTATTTCAGCTGATGTTTGCGCATTAATAATAGCTGTTTTTATAGCATTTATAAAAGAATCAATACTAGAAAATTTAGAAGATACATCCATTAACCACATTATTTTTTTTACTTTTACAAGAGAATCTAAAGCTTCTTGATAAGTTTCTGGTATATAAGGCATTTGTGCCACTGCATCTAATGTTGTTGCACTAAAAGCATTTACTTTTTGTAAAAATTGTATTTTTTGCTCTTCCAAATATCTATGTAAACCTTGAATATCTGCAGGCATATTTTATCCCTCCTATTATTTATATTATAACCAATTTTATAAAGAATTAAAAGTTATTTTACTTTCTCTTTACATTAAACGACTATTATATACTATAATTAAACGACTGCATTTTAAAATTTGCTGATGAAAAGAATAATATGAGGTATTAAAATGTACTGTGTGCTTGTTTTTAAATTCTATTAATACCTTAACTTTACTAATTTGATGATAATCTATTATATTATTGTAATTAATCCATATAGTATTCTTTCCTTCTTTTATAGGAAATAAGACAAGTAATTTTCTATCTTTTATTATAATTGGCAATTTATAAGTATCTGTAATTAAACTTTCTGATCCTTTTTGACGACCTTTTAAACTACTTCCATAAAAAGTACAAGAATCATTTAAAAATTTTTTAATTGTTTTGTCTTTTAAAAATAGGGTATTATCTATTTCAAATACTTCTATTCCTTCCTCTTTTTTTACTATATATAATGTATTTTCATTTATAATATACTCTTTTTGCAAAGTGCTTCACCTCCTTAAAATGCCGTCTATGATAGCATGAAGATAATGCACTTTTTGTCGAATCCTGGGATTATCATAAAAAAATTACTAAACTTGATTGTTTAATAATTTTTCTTTTTTTAATATGTTTTAATTGGTAGTATTAATTCTATTAAAGTTTCATCTGTTATTGGTTTTACTAATATTGGTTTATCATCTGTATTTAATAATAACAATATATTTTCTTCTTTAATAACTTTTAAAGCATCCATCATATATTTTGATGAAAAAGATACTTCAATTTTTTCTTTATTATTACTATCTATCTTTAATTTTTCTTCTGCATTTCCTAATTCGTTTGATGTTGATGTTATGACCATTTCTTTATCCTCAATATGCATTTTGATAATATTCTTTTCTTTATTTTGTGCTAGTAATGCTGCTCTATCAACGGCATCATAAAATTCACGTAAGTTTAAATTTATCATATATGCAAAGTCATTTGGTATAAAATGAGATGTTTCTGGACAAGATCCACTTAATAAATTGCTTTGTACATATATATTTTTATAGATAAATAAAATTTTGTTGGTAAATATGTGGATTTCCACATTTTCTTCTTCTGATACAATCTTTTCTAATTCTGTAATACTTCTTCCTGGTATAACAATATTGATTAATTTATTAATTGGATTAGTTAATTTAATATTCTTTTTTGATAAACGATATGAATCGGTTGCTATACATTCTAAAATGTCTCCATTTATTTTTAAGTTGATTCCAGTTAATAAAGGTCTTACTTCTTGAGTTGATAAGGCATAAGATGTTTGATTAATGATTTCTTTTAATATAGTGGCCTCAATTGTTATTGGTTCATCGCTTTTTTCAATATTAATGTTTGGATAATCATTTGGATTGTAACAATTTAATCTAAATTGATTTGATGGTGTTGATATTTTAATTTTTAAATTATCTTCTATTTCAAAATCTATTGTATCTGATGGCATTTTTCTTATCATATCAATAAAATATTTACTTTGTATGATAATTCTTCCTTGTCCTTCTATATTTTTAATATTTTCTTTTGGAATAGTTACTTTAATTGTTAGTTCTGAATCACTAGCTAATAAGTCTATCCCCGCTTCTTTTACATCAAAGACGATTCCATTTAGAACAGGAATTGTTGTTCTTTGTGATAATGCTTTTGTTACATTGTTTAATGCTTCTAAAATAATATTTTTTTCAATTGTCCATTTCATTTTTTCTTTCCTTCTTTCTTTTAAATAATTATTTTTTATATTAATAGTGTTGATAATGTTAATAAGTTAGTAGTTATACACAAATTTTCATTAAATACAGGTGTTTATAACTTTAAACTTATCCACATTATTGTAACTTTGTTTTGATTTCTTTCAACATTTTATTCAAGTTATCATCCGTTTCTAGTTCTTCTTTTATTTTATCTATAGCTGTTGAGACAGTTGAATGATCTCTTCCTCCAAATTCCATACCTATTTTAACAAGATTTTCATCTGTTTCCATTCGACAGAGGTACATGGCTATATGTCTTGGTCTTACGATATTGTTTGTTCTACGCTTACTTTTTAGATCATCTATAGATATTTTGAAGTAATCTGCTACTGTACTTTGAATTGATGCAATTGAATTGTTGATAAATATGTTTGTATTCACATAATCTTTTAAGGCTTCAATTGCAAAATCTAAACTGATTTTTTCTGGGACCATCATAGCTGTATATGCTAAAAGTCTATTAATTGTTCCTTCAATATGTCTTACATCATTAACGCAGGAATTCGCTATATATTCGATTACATCTTCATTCAATTTATTTTCTATACTTGTATTTTTAACTTTTTCTTTTATAATATCACAACGAAGATTAAAATCAGGTGGATATATATCAACTGGTAAGCCCCACATAAATCGACTTCTAAGTCGCTCTTCTATTTTCTTTAAGTCATCTGGACTTTTATCACTACTAATAATGATTTGTTTGTTTTCTTGATGGAGCGATTCAAAGGTGTGGAAAAATTCTTGTTGTGTTCGCTCTGCTCCAACGAGGAATTGAATATCATCGATGATGAGGACATCTACACTTCGATATTTATTTTTGAATTCATTGGCGTAATTTATATTATTACTACCCTTGTCTATCGTAGCTATTCCTGTAAAATCTGTCATAAATTCATTACTTGTTGTATATAATACTTTTTTATTGCTGTGTGCTAAGATGTAATTTCCTATCGCTTGCATTAAGTGTGTCTTTCCTAGACCACTTCTTCCATATATAAATAAGGGATTGTGAATGGTTCCAGGGGCTTCTGCTACAGCTCTTGCTGCTACGAAGGCCAAACGATTTGAATTTCCTACAACATAATTGTCAAAATTGAATTTGGCATCTAAATTAGATTCCCATTTGGTTACCTTTTCTTTTTTTTCTTCAAAAACTGGGGGACTGAATTCTTCTATTTCATCATCAGTAACATATTTAAACGTATAATTCATACCTGTTAAAGAAAAAAAGGTTGTATCAATTAGCTCTTGATATGTTTCCCCTAACATCTGTTTATGTATTTCCATTGGTACTTTAATGGTAATAATGTTGTTATTAATTGATATTAGTTCAAGTTTTGAAAACCATATTACATATGTATTTTGTGTAACTTGATTCGATATTTCTGCTAAAAATTGTTTAAAAAGTATATCAGTTTTCAAAACCTCACCCCACTAACACTGTTTCCCATCTAAATTGTAATATAAATATTTAGAAAAGAAAAGAGAAAAATGTTAAAAACATATTGTCCACATATTTATTCACAGGAAAATGCCCTTAAACACTGGCTTCGTATGAGTTTTCCACACTATCAACAAAATGCATTACAAACTATCCCCAAAATAAGAAAAGTTATAAACATCGTGTTGGTTTAATTTTGTTGATTTTGTTGGAAGTTATCCCCATTTTATCCACAATCCCCAAAGTACCCTTAAAATGCCTTTATTTAAGGGATTATACTATGTTAGGTAATTGGGGATAAATAAAAAAGAAGTGAAAAATATGTGTGTATAATGTAAAAATAAGGTGGAAAATGGCAAATATTGATGTGGATAAGTAGGAAGTTATTCACAAATACATTTATTAGACATTTACTTGGGATGTTTTTTCTTTTCTTCTTAAAAAAAATTTTGTATAATTAGAATGGAGAAGCCTATGAAGAAAATTGCTATATTATCAGATATACATGCAAATAAATATGTTTTAGATTTAGTTCTTGATCAATTAAAGAAAGAATCAATTGATGAATATATTGTTTGTGGTGATATGATTACAGATGGATATCAATCTAATGAAGTTTTAAATCAAGTAAAAGCATTAACAGATCATGTTGTTTTTGGTAATCGTGAGGAAAAAATATTTTCTTATGATGGTTTTTCATGGGATGAATTTAGTAGAAATGCATCTTATTTGTATACTTTTAATAGCCTTAGTAGGGAAAATTATCTTTATTTAAAAACATTGCCTATATATAAGGTTATTGAAATAGAGGGAAAAAAGATTTGTATTTCTCATGGGAGTCCTTTTTATATTAAAGATAAAGTAGATAAGGAAAGAACTGCTTTGTTTGATGAATTGTTAAAGCATATTTCAGCAAATATTTACTTGTTTGGGCATACGCATGATGCTTTTTATAGTTTTTATAAAGGAAGTCTATTTATTAATCCGGGTGCCATTAGTTTAGCGGCTGGAAAAAAGTGTGTTGCTACTTATGGTATTCTTACTATTGATGATGGAAAAGTACTTTATGAGGAGAGAAGTTGTCCTTTTTCTTTTTCGTCTTTAAAAAATTATTATTTCCAAGATAAGTATCATGATGCTTGTATAGAGTGGTGTAATATCATTTTATATACGATGAAATTAGGGGTTAATCATTGTGAGAAATTTATCTCTTTTTTAGAGAGCCATTCTTTAAGCTGGCATGATGCCTTCCTTGAATATATGAAAAAGGAAGATTTAGAAATTTTATAGTATATTGTATATTTTGAACATAAAATATAATGAAAGGGTAAGAAAATGAAAGAAAAGCCAATAGTAGGAATTATAGCGACGAGTAATTATATGAAGACAAATGATACTTTTCAAGATACGTATCGTTATGGAAATAATTATGTGAAAAAACTTATGGCTGAAGGAGCGATTCCTTATTTTATTCCTCTTTTAGATGATGGAGTTATTTTAGATTCACTTTGTATTTGTGATGGTTTATTAATTCCAGGTGGATCTGAGATAAAACCGTTTCATTTTGATATTATAGATTATTTTTATAAAAGGAATAAGCCTATTTTGGGGATTTGTTTGGGGATGCAAGCTTTGGCAGCTTATTTTCAAAAAGATAAAAAAATACTTAAACGAATTGATAATGGTGTAGATCATCATCCGGTTGTTTTAACTAGGGATAACGAAACTACACTTGCTCATGAAATAAAAATAGAAAAAGAATCCTTATTATATAGTATTATAAAAAAGGATTGAGTAATGGTAAATAGTGTACATAAAAGTACGATAATTAGTGCAGGAGATGATTTAAAAGTAGTTGCTAGATCAAATGATGGTTTAATAGAGGGGATAGAATATAAAGATGATGCTTGTTTTATTTTAGGACTTCAATTTCATCCAGAGATTCTTTCTCAGTTTGATGTTATTTTTGCTTATTTTATAAATGAATGTGAAAAAAGAAAGAATAATCTATGTTAAATTTTGTGTAATCAATAAAAATAAGGCATAAAAGCTTGACTTATTTTAGTTTTTAATATTATAATATGATAGCAATTTAAAGAAAAGGAGTGAAAGCATGAAAAGAACTTATCAACCGAACAAAAGAAAACAAGCTAAAAAACATGGATTTTTTGCAAGAAAAAATACTGATATAATGAACAAGCGTCGTAGAAAAGGTCGCAAAGTACTTTGTAAATAAGAAAAGCCACAATTTTATGTGGCATTTTTTTTGAAGGATTAATTATGAAAAGATATGAAATGGTAAAAAGACATGATGATTTCAATTTGATTATAGGGAAGAATAATAAAATAAAGTCTCATTATTTTATACTTTTTTCTATGGAAAAAGACGAAGTAAAGCCTCATTTCGGAATTGCTGTTGGAAAAAAGATAGGAAATGCTGTTATTAGAAATAAAATGAAAAGAAGAGTACGTAATATTATTGATTCTAATAAGTTACTATTTAAAAAATATCATAATTATATTATAATGGTAAAGAAGGAGTCTGTTGGACTACCTTATGATTTACTAGAAAATGATCTAGTAAGTTTACTACGAAAGGATCACTAATGAAGAAAAATAGATTTATGTTTATCATTTTAGTAGTATGTTTACTTATGACGACAGGTTGTGGAAATAAGAAATTTATTATGGATGATGATAAGAAAATAGTGAAGTTTGAAGAAACGGATCAAATGTTACAAAAAGATATTTTATGTCTACCAGATAAAGATGGAGATTTATATCCAATTTATGAGCAATACAAGGATCAATTGTATATTTCGTTTGATGAACTACCAGCATGTACGAATTTTAGGATAAATTCAAATGAAAGTTCAGGGTTGTGGGAATTTTTGTTTGTTAAACCTTTAGCTTATTTAATACTTCAATTAGGTAATTTAGTACGTAATCTGGGTATATCATTAATTTTAATAGGATTAGCAATACGTTTAATTTTATTACCATTTACTATAAAGAGTACAAAACAAGCACAAAATATGAAAAAAGCTCAACCAGAGATTGAAAGACTTGAAAAAAAATATCGTAATCGAACAGATAATGAAGCTTTAATGGCTAAGAGTCAAGAAATAATGATGATTTATAAAAAATATAAAGTCAATCCTATGACAGGTTGTTTATTATCTTTTATTCAATTACCAGTATTCTTTGCTTTCTTGCAAGCTATATACCGTGTGCCTGCGATTTATGAAGAAACATTATTAGGTTTTAATTTAGGAATGAGTCCGTTAAAAGGAATTACAACTGGAAATTATCTATATATTTTATTGTTAATTTTAATTGTTGTATCAACTTATTTCTCATTTAAGCAAACCCTTAGCCAAGCTCCTCAAACATCTCCAGAAGCTGCTAGTCAAATGAAAATCATGGTTTATGTGATGTTAGTTGTTATTGTTTATGCATCCTTTTCATTGCCAACAGCGTTAGCATTCTATTGGATAGTAACCTATGCCTTTATAGCTATTCAAAATATAGTACTTAATTATATTAATAATAAAACTTTTGGAGGAACAAATTCTAAGAGTAAAGAAAAAAGTAGGGAAAAGATTAAGGATAAGCTAGCGAGGAAAGAAGGTATGAAGTATGGAAAGAATAACTAAAGAGGGAAAAGATTTAGAAACTGTTTTAAATGCTATTTTAGAAGAAAATAATCTAGAAAAAGAAGATATCGTTTATACAAGTTGTGAAAAAAAAGGAAAGTTATTTCAAGGTAATTTAATAGAAGTTACCCTCATGCCAAAGACAAGTATTTATGATGAAGTAAAAAGTTTTCTAAAAGAAGTCATTGAAGGATTAGGTTTAGAAGTACAATTTGAGGTTATTACTAAAGAAGAGAGAACTACTATAAAGATGTATTCTGATAATAATGCAATTCTTATTGGAAAAAATGGTCAAACAATTAAAGCTTTAGAAACCATTGTTAAACAAATGCTTCAAAGTAGATACAATATACATTTTAGAGTTAGTTTGGATGTAGAAAATTATAAAGCAAAAAGAGAAAAGAATTTAAGTCGTATGGCTTGGCAATTGGCAAAAGAAGTTGTGCGTACAAAAATGCCTGTTTCTATGGACAATATGTCAAGTTATGATCGTAGAGTGGTTCATAATGCCTTAACTAATTTCAAAGGTATAAGAACAGAAAGTGAAGGAGAAGAACCAAATCGTCATATTGTTATTAAACCAGAATAGAGAAGCCACAGCTTCTTTTTTTATGAATTAAAGTTATACAAATAATAATCATCAGTTATTTTAATTGTAGTATCATACGGTAGAATAAAGAAAAGAAGTATGGTGGATGTATGAAAAATCTAAAAATATTAAGAGAAAAGAAAAAGAAAAATCAATTAAATGTAGCAATGAATGTAGGAGTATCGCAAGAGATGATTTGTAAGTATGAATCTGGTGAAGTTTATCCAAGTGTTGCCGTATTAATAAGACTTGCTAAATTTTTAGATACAAGTACTGATTATCTTTTAGGCCTTACAGATAATCCATTACCAGTTACGGTTTTAGAAGGAATTAATCTAAATAAAGAAGAGATGGAGTTAATTCAAAAGTTTACGTATTTAGCGGTGGAAGATAAGTTAAAATTGATGGGGTATATCGATGCTTTAACAACGATAAAAAACTAGACTTTATTGATGTAAAATGGTACAATACTTTCGAAAGTTTTAGGTGGTTTTCATGGAAGATACTATTTGTGCCGTTGCGACGACGCCTGGGATTGGGGCAATTTCTATTGTTCGTGTAACAGGTATTGATGCTATTAAAATTGTAAATTCTATTTTTCGTGGAAAAAATTTAGAGAAGATGTCAAGTCATAGTGTTATTTATGGACATATTGTGTTTCAAGAGAAAGTTATTGATGAAGTATTAGTTATTCTTATGAAAGGACCAAAGACATATACAACAGAAGATACTGTGGAAATAAATTGTCATGGTGGGATGAACACAACAAATAAAGTTATGGAAGTTTTGTTAAAAAATGGATGCCGATTAGCAGAGCCAGGCGAATTTACTAAACGGGCATTTTTGAATGGAAGAATTAATCTTTTGGAGGCGGAATCAGTTAATGATTTAATCGTAGCTAAAACAGATGCTTCTAGGGTTTTGGCGCTTAATAATGTAGATGGAAAGCTTACTAAAGTTATTCAAAATTTAAGGGAGAAAATGGTGAAGTTAATCTCTAATATTGAAGTAAATATTGATTATCCAGAATATCAAGATGAAGTACAAATTACAAGAGATTTATTAGAGAAGTATTTGAAAGAAATTACGGATGAGTTACATTTTTTAGTAAGTGGGGCTAAGTCTGGAAGAATAGTCAAAAATGGTATAAATGTAGCTATTATAGGTAGTCCTAATGTGGGAAAAAGTAGTATATTAAATCATTTATTAGATGAAGAAAAAGCGATTGTAACGGATATTGCTGGAACAACTAGGGATATTGTAGAAGGTTCTATTTCTTTGAATGGAGTGCAAGTTAACTTTATTGATACTGCAGGTATTCGTGATACGGA
Source organism: uncultured Bacilli bacterium (assembly GCA_948497845.1). Classification (GTDB taxonomy): domain Bacteria; phylum Bacillota_I; class Bacilli_A; order RF39; family UBA660; genus Onthocola_B. The sequence continues at coordinate 20,931 of CAOOMX010000001.1, forward strand.
AGATGTTGTTGAAAAAATTGGTGTGGATAAAAGTAAACAGATGGCTCAAAATGCCGATTTAATTCTTTTTGTTTTAAATGCAAATAATGCTATTACAGAGGAAGAGTTGTTGTTACTTCATCAATTGGATAAAGAAAAAGTAGTTGTTTTTATTAACAAAAATGATTTAAAGATAAATATATCTTTGGAAAAACTTAATGATTATCCTATTATTTATGGAAATACTATTGATGTAAAGGGATTAGATGGTTTAAAAGCTGCTATAGAAGAAAAATTTTCTTTAGAAAGTATTGTTAATCAAGATATGTGCTATTTATCTAATCTTCGTCAGATAGATTTAATAGAAAAGGCTAGTGCATCTATTCAAAATGCTTGGAATTCTTTTCAAAATGGAATGGATGTTGATTTAGTGGAAATAGATATTAGAGAAGCATGGGAGATTTTAGGAGAACTTATTGGAGAAGCTTCTCCAGAAGAACTTGTTGATAATATTTTTAGTCATTTTTGTCTTGGGAAATAATTAAAATATTTCCCGGGAAATATTTAGGAGTGATTTCAATTGATACGTATTGCGGTAGAAGAAGATGTAAGTACAATTATGGATATTGTTAGTAAAATAAAGGAAGAAATGAATAGGGCTAATAATCCTCAGTGGGATGTTGCATATCCTTTAGCTTGTCATTTTCTTGAAGATATAAAACAAAAAGCATTATATGTTTATGAATATGAAAAGAAAGTAGTTGGGTTTATTACTATTTTAGAGGATGTAGAAGATGAGTATATAAGTGTTTTAGAATCTTCTAAAGATAGAGCTTTTATTGTCCATCGTTTAGGTGTAGAGGCTTCTTTTAGAAAAATGGGTATAGCTCAAAACTTAATGCAATATGCAGAAGATTTAGCAAGAAAAAGTAATGTTTATTTGATTAAGGCGGATACTGAGTTCAGTAATGTTAAAATGAATCATTTATTTAATAAGATGGGATATAGGAAAATTACTACCTTTGTTTGGCCAAATGTAGATAGTACATTTAATTATTATGAAAAAAGATTAGGAGGTGAAAAAAATGTATGATGTTATTGTTGTAGGGGGAGGTCATGCTGGTTGTGAAGCTTGTCATATAGCTGCTAAAATGGGTAAAAAGACCTTATTAGTTACAGGAAATATTGAAAATATTGCAGATATGCCTTGTAATCCTTCGATTGGGGGAACTGCTAAAGGAATTATTGTGCGAGAAGTTGATGCTCTTGGGGGATTAATGGGAGTTGTTGCAGATAAAAGTCATATTCAAATAAAGATGCTTAATCCTTCAAAAGGTCCTGCTGTTCGGTCTTTGCGAGCACAAGCAGATAAAATTACGTATCCTAAAAATATGCAAAAAGAATTATTTAATACTAATGGATTAGAGATAAAAGAAGCTATGATCGAAGATCTAATCGTAAATAATAATAAAGTTACAGGAGTCATTACTAAAGATGGAGAAAAAATTGATGGTAAAACAGTTATTTTGACAACTGGTACATATTTAAAAGGAAATATTTTAATTGGAGCAGAAAATACGCCGAGTGGTCCTCATGGGGAAGAGCGAAGCAATTATTTATCTGATAAATTAAAAGAATATGGTCTTAAAATTATTCGTCTAAAAACAGGAACACCTCAAAGAATTGATGCAAAGTCTATCGATTTTGATGTTTTACAAAAGGAAGTTGGAGATAATTGTTATTGGACGTTTAGTAACGATAATCTTCCTTCTTATAAACTGGATGAACAACAACCTTGCTATTTAATTTATACGAATGAAAAAACGCATGATATCATTCGAAAGAATTTAGAAAAGTCAGCTATGTATGGCGGTTATGCTACAGGTGTTGGTCCTAGATATTGTCCTTCTATTGAGGATAAAATTGTACGTTTTAGTGATAAGGAACGTCATCAGCTATTTTTAGAGCCGGAAAGTTTGTTTTATGATGATTGGTATTTACAAGGTTTTTCTACTTCCATGCCTAGAGATGTTCAAGAATTAATGGTACATAGCTTAAAAGGCTTAGAACATGCTGTTATAAATAAGTATGCATATGCTATTGAATATGATGCTATTGATCCTTTACAAATTAAACCATCTTTAGAAAATAAAATATTAGAAAATTTATTTACGGCTGGGCAAATAAATGGGACTAGTGGGTATGAAGAAGCTGCAGGTCAAGGTATTATTGCAGGTATAAATGCTTGTTTAAAAATTGATGATAAAGAACCTTTGATATTAAAAAGAAGTGATGCTTATATTGGTGTTTTGATTGATGATTTAGTTACAAAGGGTACGATTGAACCATATAGAATGCTTACATCACGAGCTGAATTTCGTCTTTTGTTGCGACATGATAATGCTGATTTAAGACTTCGCGATTATGCATATAAATTGGGTACAATAAGCAAAGATCAATACAATAGATTGTGTGAAAAAAGACAGAATATTCAAGATTTAATTCAATATTTAAAAAATCAACATTTAAAATTAACTGATGCTATTAAAAAAGTATTTATAGATCATCAAATAGATATTCCAAGTGCCAGTATGTCTTTTTATGATTTATTAAAAAGACCAGAAATAACGATGGCGTTTATTGAACTAATTTTGCCGATAGAAGAGTCAGATGAAATTAAAGAACAAGTCCAAATAGAAATAAAATATGAGGGATATATAAAGAAAACCTATAAAGAAGTAGAAAAGTTATTGAAATTAGAAGAAAAAGAAATACCTGATGATATTGATTATACAAATGTTAAGAATTTAGCTACTGAAGCGCGTCAGAAATTAGCGGCGGTACGTCCTAAAACGATTGCTCAAGCAATGCGTATAAGTGGTGTTAATCCTGTGGATATTTCGGTTTTAAGTGTTTATTTAAAAAAGGAGTATAATAGTTCATTATAAAAAGGAGAGCTCACATGAAAGAAGATATGTTTAAATTAGAAGTAGAAAAATTAGGAGTATATTGCACTGATGAAATGTTAGATAAATTAAAATTATATTGTGCTTTTTTATTAGAGTATAATAAACATACTAACTTAACTGCTATTAGAAATGAAAAAGATGTATATTTAAAACATTTTTATGACTCTTTAACTTTAGTAAAAGCAGTTAATTTAAATCAAATAAGTACTTTTTTAGATATTGGAAGTGGAGCAGGCTTTCCAGGAATTGTCTTAAAAATTTTTTATCCGCATTTATCTGGTACATTAATCGATTCTAATAATAAGAAAACTACCTTCTTAAAAGCTCTTGTGGAAAAGTTAGAACTTATCAACATAGAAATTGTAAATGATAGAATAGAAAATTATAGTAAAAATCACTTAAATTGTTTTGATTTGGTAACAGCAAGAGCAGTTACAAATATGCGTGTGTTAGCAGAACTTGCTCTTCCTTTAGTAAAACCAAACGGTTTTTTAGTTGCTATGAAAGGTAAAGTAGAAGATGAATTTAAAGAAGCTCAAGATACTATTTCCATTATGGGAGGAGAATTAGTTGAAACAATTAGCTTCACTTTAATACAAGAGAATAGTGATAGATCACTGGTAAAATTGAAAAAGTTACGTGAAACTTTATTGAGTGAAGTAAGAACGTATGATAAAATCGTAAAAAAGCCATTGCAAAAGAATGACAAATAGAGTAGAATTATTGTATAAGGTAAAGGGTTGATTAAGTCGTGAATAATAATTATGCACAAACAGACACTAGAGTATTGCAAATTCCTATTGAAGATATTATACCTAATCGTTTTCAACCAAGACTTACTTTTGATAATAAGTCATTAGAGGAACTTGCGCTTTCTATTAAGCAACATGGGATTATTCAACCCCTAGTTTTAAGACGCGTTGGAGATAAATATGAGATAATTGCTGGAGAACGAAGATATAAAGCTGCTACAATGGCAGGGCTCGCAAGTGTTCCAGCTATTTTAAGTGACATGGATGATAATACAAGTGCTGAAGTTGCCATTGTAGAAAATGTACAACGAAAAGATTTGACTGCTATCGAAGAGGCTAAATCTTTTAAGGCTTTATTAGAAAAAGGCTATATGACCCAAGAAGAATTATCTAAAAAAATGGGTCTTTCGCAAGCTGCTATTTCTAATAAATTACGTTTGTTAACTCTTGATGAATCTGTTCAACAAGCGATTTTGCAAGAAAAAATAAGTGAAAGACACGCCAGAAGTCTATTAAAAATTAAGTCTTTAGAAGATCAAAAGACGATGCTAAGTAGAATAATAAATGAAAGATTAACTGTTCGTCAGTTAGAAGAGGAAATAAAGAAAATGATAGGAAATGATACAGAAACCGATGTACCTATAGTTAATACACCAGATTTAGATCAAATGTTAAAGGCTGCTGTAGACATAGCTAAACCAGCAGAAATGAAAACGCAAGCCGATTCCTTTGATATTTTGAAAAATGCTGAAACTCCTCAGGAATTAGCTCCAGAAAAAATAAAAGAAGCAGAAAAAATGCCTAATAAGTTCTTTAATTTTTTAGAGGATGAAGCTGCTAATATGAGTATGGAAGATGATATTTTATCATTTAAATCTTTGATTGATACAGATGAACCAAAAGAGGAAAAGAAAGCAGAATCATTAGTAAATGTTAGTGATGATATTGAAATGCTAGATGATTTTATTATTCCTTCTGTTAAAGAAAATACAGCTGTAAATGATGATAGTTATTTAGGTAATATTATTTCAACGATAAGAAATTTACATTTAGATAGTGATAAAGTTAAAGTTGAAGAAATTAATTTACCAGCAGAATACCATATCAATATAGTCATTAAAAAAGATAAATTATAGAAGCATATATTGGATAGTATATGTTTTTTTGTTTATATGTGTTATATTAGTAAACAAGTGATGGTATGAAAGATAAAAATATAGGAAATGAAATTTATAGGTTAAGGAAAGAAAAGAATCTTACGCAAAATGATTTAGCAGAAAAGATGCATGTTTCAAGAGAAACTATTAGTAAGTGGGAAAGAAATATTGTTTTGCCTGATATAAAGTCTATAGGAAAACTGTGTAAGGAATTGGATTGTTCTTATGATTCATTTTTAGGGATGGAACATAAGAAAAAAGAAGAAGTTGTTTTGGATTTTTATAAGATTAAATGGCAAAATAAAAAAAGAATAAAATTTTTAATTATATTTTTTATTGGAGTAATACTTCTTTTCTTAGGTTATTATTTTTTCAATACTTATCGACAAATTCACATATATAAAATAACAGGAACAAGTGATAATATAAATATTAATGAGGGGTTAGTCGTAAGAAGTTACGATAAGATATATTTTAATTTAGGGAATATTGAAGTATTTGATGAAGAAATTAAAGGATTAGAATTGTATACAGAAGAAAAAAGTATTTTTAAAACGGATGGTAATACAATATTTATTTCTGATTTTTCTGGCTATAATGAGTATTTTGATCATAAAGAATTTATGAAATATATTGATCGTTTATATTTGAAAGTTATTTATGAAAATGAAGAAGATATTCTTAAATTAGATATAAAAGAGATTTATGTGAATGTTGATTTATCTTTTAAGGAAAAGCCAGTCATAGAAGATAATACACAAGATTTATTAGAAGTACGTAGTCGTTATGAAGAACAAATTAATGATATAAAAAAATCTTTTCAGTATGAAAATAATGAATATCTTTATCAAGAAGATCGTTTAAGAATAACTTATAACGATGAAGAAAAATTAATAAAAGTATCTAAAGGCAAAGAGAAAAAAGAAGAGTGGGAATTTAGTTTTTTGGATGAAATAATGGCATACTCTATTTATGAAGGAGATACTTTAAGAGAATATATTAGAATCTATGGCGTAGAAAATCCTACTTTTAATCGAAATGAAGAATTAGGTAAAGAAAAATTGCAAGAGTTTTTTTCTATATTAGATAAAGTTTTAAAATAGGATAAAGCTAGCTAAAATAATGTAATGGGCTTTATAAGTCCACGAACGAAGATTTGTGGACTTAATATTACCGTTACATTTTTTTGTTATTGTGTTATATTTTTTTTAACAGATGATAGTTTGTTAAAAAATAGTAATCAGAGTAGTATTATAGGAGTAGTATTACCTTTTATCAATTATTTTGAAATCGATTACAGAAAGGAGGTACAGATGAAAAAAATTAAGAAAGCATTTATTGGTATAATGATTATTTCTATAATTTGCGTTATTGGAATTGTTAAAACAATGGCATCTACTGATCAATTTAGTTATAATATTAAATCAACAAAAACTCATACTTCTTCTCAAACGTACAAGCTAACTGATAAGGATAATTTTAAATATACAAATAAAATTAATCGTATTACTCATGTAGCTGAAAAAGGGTATTTTTTACGAATAACCATTCAAAAGTCGAAACTTGCTGGATTGGCATGGACTGGTGTATCAACATATAATTATTATAATATTGAAGCAGGCCAAAATATAAATGCTGATTATGGAAATAATCTTGGTCAAGGAACTTATCGTTATTACATTTATAACGAAGGGGCTGAAGAGATATCTGCAACTATGTATACAAATATTTATTAAAAAGATGAGGCAGATGAGACGGATGCTTTTTCTGCCCTCTTTTCTAATATGAAAGAGAGGTAAATAATGAAATTAGAAGATATTGTTAAGACATATATTAGTGAGAGTAAGAAGCAAGTTAGGGCTTTAAATGGAATAGATGCTTTTTTTGAAAAAGGAAAGCTTTATGCTATTATGGGGGAAAGTGGCAGTGGTAAAACAACTTTAATTAATATATTGGGATTAATAGATAATGCTACAAGAGGTAAGTATTTTTTTGATGGTGTGGAAGTTAATAAATTAAAAGAAAGAGAATTAGCAAGAGTTAGAAATCAAAAAATTGGCTTTGTTTTTCAAAATTATTATTTAAATGATAATTTAACAGCCTTAGAAAATGTTCTTTTACCCACTTTAATAAATAAAGATTTGAATAAGGATACTGCTAAGAATAGAGCTATTTCCTTGTTTGAAAAATTTAATTTAAGTGAAAGAATGAATCATTATCCTGGTGAATTATCTGGTGGTGAAGCACAAAGAGTTAGTTTAATAAGAGCTTTAATTAATGATCCAACTTATATTTTAGCTGATGAGCCAACTGGTAATTTAGATCCTAAAAATACTAAATTAATTCTTAAGTATTTAAAAGAGATTAGTAAAGATAAATGTGTTATTGTTGTTACTCATAATGAAGATGTAAAAAAGTATAGCGATAAAATTTTATATTTAGATAAAGGAGTATGGAGTAATGAAGGTTAAAGAAAATATAAAATTGGCTCTTAAATCATTAAAGAGATTAACCTTGAAGAAAAAGATTTTTGTTGCTTTAGAAATAGTTCTTTTAATATTAATGCTTGCTCCTTTTACTTTCTATTTAATATATAATCATTTTGAAAAAATAATGGAAACGTATCAGTTTGATTATAAACAAGTTGCGATATATGGAACGACAAGTAAGTATGAAGAATATGATAAAATAATATCTCAATATGATAATAAACATGTTACATATATTGATAAAGGTAAGGGTGCTTATTTATCGGCGAAAGATTCTGTAAATAATTATAGTTTTGTTTTACAAAGAGGAGTAAAAGGTTTTATTCCAATTACAACTAATGGTAAGACAATTGAAGATAAAAATGATATCATTTGTCCAGAAATGTTTTTTGAAAAATTTTTTTATCCAGATGCTTTATCAAATAATTTAATTGATTTTAGAAAAGATATTGCTAATGAAACTGTAGTTCTTAAATTTTATGATGAATATACAGATACTGAATTAGTAAAAGAATTTTATTTAAAAGATACTTATAATGCAGATGCTTATTATACATATAATAGTTGTTTTATTAATAATGATACGTTTGAGGAAATATATGATGCGATGTCTTATCAAAATAATTATGATGAAAATGCTATGGTAATGTTGTATACACTTTATGTTGATGAAACAAAAAATGTTGCAGAGGTAGTTAATTTTTTAAACGAAAATAATATTCCTAATAGTGTTGCTTTTAGTATGAATGATTTTATTGCTTATAGTTTAGCTTTATCCTTTTTTCTATTAATTTTAATGATTGTTATTTCTTCCTTCTTAATTATGAAATTTATTAAAGATTATTATGAAGAAGAGTATAGAAATATTGCTTTATATAAAGCTTTAGGGTTTAATAATCAAGATATAATTAATATTATTTTTTGGGAAATAATGTGTTTATTAATTTTTTCTTTAGTTGTGGCATTTATTATATTTATAGTAGTAAAAATAGGTTTATTAATATATTTTAAACGCTATATTTCGTTTAGAACAATGAAAATATTTTTTCCAATAGTTCCTGTAATTGTGTATTATGCTGTTCTTGCTTTTTCTTCCTATAAATTTTTACAAATAGATATTAATAAAATAGTTGATTATTCTATAAAAGAGATAGGGGAATTATAATGATTAAAGGGTTAATTTATAAAAAAGGATTAATAAAGATGTTATTTTATATGTTAATTCTATTTCTTATCTATTTTTGTATAGCTATATATCAAAACAATGTTACTAATAAAATTGATGCGTATATAAATAAAGAAGAATTTAGAGCTTTAACTGTATATCATTATTTAGAACAAGACGTAGTAGATTTGTATACTGATAGAATAGAGAGTATTCATAGAGATAGTAATACATCTATTATTGTTTTTAAAACCGTTAATGATTTAAATTATTTTTTAGATAACTCTGGAGAAAAAGATACTTTTAATATAGTTCCAGATCAAATTCCAGGAGAATTTTCAAAAATATGTACTACAGTTCTAATTTATATTTTGTATGTTTTATCTTTTATTTTAGTTATTATCTTTTCTTTAAATTACTATCGACAGACGATTAAGAATTGGAAATTATTTATTATTTTAGGTTATAGTAAACGAATGCTATCTTTTATTTCCTTTTTAATTTTATTAGTTTTATATAGTATTGTTTATACAGTATTACTTATTTTATCAAAATTCTTATTTTCTTTAGATTATAATTTTATATTACTTTTCTTAATTGCCTTGGCAATATATATTGCTTTACGAATTTGTGCTAGTTTAGTTAAGATAAAAGGATAAAGACTTTAATTTTCTTTATCCTTTTCTTCTTTATTTACAAATTGTTCTTTTAGATAATTAGGTTCTGATCCTTTTAAGTAGTAAAATAATGTTGCTTTGTTAGAATCGTTGGTGGATGCTCCAGTAATTGCGTGAAGAGGTAATGCTACTACATTTTTAGGAGTTTCATACCAAGTTGTTTCTGTTTCTTTTAAAGCATCTTCAATGGTATCTGCCCAGGCGTTTTTAGCACTATTTCGTACTGCATTATTCATTTTTTCATTGTTATCATAACCCATCCAAGTCATAACTAAAGCATCTTTATTGTATCCAACAATCCAATAATCTGTATTCGTTGTACCTGTTTTTATAGCATATTTATTTGTTAGTTTCTTTTTAATATTTAATGCTGTTGGAGTTGTATAATCTACAAAGGCACTATTCGTTGTTGAGGTTAGTAATTCATTTAAAATGTAAGTGTAGTTTGGATTTAGAACCAGTGTTTTTTCTTTTTCATGCTCATATAGAATGTTTCCTTCTAAATCCTCAATTCTTTCTATAAAATATAAATCTTTTTTATACCCTCCGGAAGCAAAAGTTGTATAACCGGTTGCATAATCAATTAAATTAATTTCACTTGTTCCAAGAGGTAAAGACGCTACTTCATTTAAATCTTCTTTTATACCTGTTCTATTAGCAACTTCAACCATTTTATCAAGACCTAAAAAAAGATGGGTTTTAACAGCATATATATTATCAGAGAAAGCTACAGCAGCTGCCATTGTAATGTTTTTTTCTGCGTAAACATCACTTGCATTATTAGGAGCATAGGTTTGGCCATTTGATAAATTGAAAGTAGTAGGTTCACTAGAAAAAGTTGATGACATTGTTAAATTGTTTTCTAAAGCAGCATAATATAAAAAAGGTTTCATTGTTGATCCAACTTGTCTTTTGGAATTTAATGCTCTATTATATTGACTTTTAGCATAGTTCATTCCTCCGGTTAAAGCTCTTACAGCTCCAGTGTTTGGATCTACGATTATACTGGCTACTTGTACATTTTCATCTTTCGTATTTTCTAATATGTTTTCTTCCATATCTTTTTGTGCTTCTAAATCTAAAGTTGTATATATTTTTATACCACCTGATTCCATTAAAGAAGTGGGTATTTCTTTTAATGACTTTAATTCTTTTATGACAGCATCTTGATAGTACATTAACATTTGTAAATTATTTTCAGTAGATTTTCCATAAATGGGAATGTCTTGTTCAAATAAATGATCATAAGTAACTTGGTCTATATAATTGTTATTTAGCATACTTTTAGCTACCACTTTTGCTCTTTTTATACAATTTTCATAACTCGTCACAGGGTTGTTCTTACTAGGATTTTTAGGTATGCCTGCAAGCATAATGGCCTCCTCCAAAGTAAGTTCATTTGCTTTTTTATTAAAGTAGTAGCTGGCAGCGTTAACAATCCCTAAGTTTCCCTGCCCATAATTAATAAATATCCTTCTAAAATTTCATCTTTATCATAATGTACTTCAAGTTCTAATGTTAAAAATGCTTCTTCAATTTTTCTTGACCAGTTTTGATCAAAGTCTAAATATAAATTTTTTACATATTGTTGTGATATGGTTGAAGCTCCTTGTACAATTCCACCCTTTTTTATGTTTAACATCATAGCTTTGGCTATTCTTAAATAATCAAAACCATTGTGTTGGTAAAAGTTCTTGTCTTCAACTGCTATAACAGCATTTTTTAAATGTTCACTAATGTCTTCGATATTCGCCCATTCATTAGAACTAGATCCTTGATAGATTAAGTTATCTTGATTATCAAATATATACATGCTACCACTTTTTTTAAGATCTAGCTTAGGGCTTAAATAAGCATATGTATAGAGGGCTGTAATGATAACAATAAAACTTATGAAACCAAATATAGCCATTTTTATAGAAAATTTTAGAAATCGCATGAATCTCACCTATTGATAGTATGGATAAGACTTTTTAAAATATAAGTTTTTTCTATGTTTTACTTCTTAAACTTTACGTGTTATACTAATCGTAAAGGAAAGTGGTTTTAATGAAAAAGGATAGTAAAGTGGAGAATAGCGAAAAAAAGAAGCAAGTGAAAAAAACAAGTACTAAAAAAGCTTCTACTTCAAAGAAAAAGGTAGAAGAAAAAGTTGTTCCTGAAAATATTACAGATGAGAAAAAACAAGAAGTGATTGAAAAGACGAAAAAATTAGACAAAGCAAAATTAGCTGCAATGATGTGTATTATTCTTGTGGCGGCCTGTGTTTTTGCTATAGAAAAGTTTAACATTCGTAATAATGGAACGAATAAGTGTGCTCATACCCTAATTTATGATGATGAGCAAGATCCTGGTGCTACTTATGAAATGTGTATTTCTAAAAAGAATGATATTATTGTTACTAGAAAGCCTAAAGATGATAAAGAAGGAATTACAATAGAAAATATCCAATTTAAAGAAGAAAATAAGAAATATATTGATTTATTTATGGAAAGATATGTAGGTAAGAAGAAAAAAGTTGAGTTAAAGATATCTGATATTTATATGTGGAGCAATGAAGATAGAGTTATTTTTCAATCTGTTTTATATAATGATGAGGCATTTTTAGATACTTTGAAATAAAATTTATTTACTTATCCTTTTTTACTTGTTATAATCTATGGAAAAAGAGAGGAAAATTCATGAAAAAACGAGTAGATTGGGTTTTAAAGAACAATTCATATGAAATAGTGGTTAATTCTGGAATTATGAGTGAATTTATACCTAAAAAAGAGATTGTTGTTTATGAAAATGATGCAAAGAATAAAATAGACATAGCAGCTAGAATATACGAGAGGCAGTGTAGTGATTATGTAATGACTGTGGATTTTAAAAAGGGAATTTGTTCTTTTGTTTTTTCAAGTGAAGATAAATGTAGTTTTGATGTAAAGGCAAGTTTTTTGGAGACAAAAAATAGTATTGTTTTAAAATATAGTCTTGATGAAGATGAAAAAGAAATTATAGTTAGTTGGAAGGATTAGATAAAAATGAAAAAGATATTGAGTGATGTAGTAGAGTCTGCTTTAAAAAATTTAGATATAGAAAATGTAGAGGTAGAAATTAGTAGACCTAAGGAAAAAGAAAATGGGGACTATTCGACAAATGTTGCTATGAAATTAGCCAAAAATATGCATAAAAGTCCAATGGAAATAGCACAATTGTTAGTAAAACATATTGAATCAAAATATATAATTAAAATGGAAGTGAAAAATCCAGGATTTATTAATTTTTTTGTATCTAAAGATTATTTGTTTGATAATTTAAATCAGGTTTTAGAAGAAAAGGATAATTATGGTAGCTGTAATATTGGAAACGGTTTAAAAGTAAATATAGAATTTGTAAGCGCTAATCCAACAGGAATTTTACATTTAGGGAATGCTCGAGGAGGTGCCTATGGGGATTCTTTAGCTCGTATTTTATCTTTTTGTGGTTATGATGTTACTAAGGAATATTATATTAATGATGCAGGAGTACAAATTGATAATTTAGGACTTTCTATCTTGGCTCGTTATCAAGAATTGTGTGGGTTACCTTATGAAATGCCAGAAAATGGTTATTATGGTGAGGAAATAAAAACGATAGCTAAAAAAATATATGAGGAATATCAAGATACCTGTTTAGATAGGGAGTTAGATTTTTTCAAAAAACTTGGTACAGAAGAAATGCTTTCGCATATAATAAGTGATTTAAAAGAGTATAGAATTGTTTATGATAAATTTTCAAGTGAAAAGGCCATACGTGAAAAATATAATTTAGATGATTTATTAAAAACTTTAGATGAAAATGGATATATATATGAAAAAGATGGTGCTATTTGGTTTAAATGTAGTGCTTTATTAGATGATAAAGATCATGTATTAAAAAAAGATGATGGTTTTTTTACTTATTTAGCGCCAGATATTATATATCATAAAGATAAAATTAATCGTGGTTTTGATAAATTGATTGATATATTAGGAACAGATCATCATGGTTATGTGGCTCGACTTAAAAGTAGTATGATGGCTTTAGGGGAAAATCCAGAAAAGTTAGAAGTTAAGTTATTACAATTAGTGCGTTTGGTCGAAGATAAAGAAGTAGTAAAAATGAGTAAACGATCTGGTAAATCTGTTACATTAAAAGAATTAATTGATGAAGTTGGAGTAAATGCAGCACGTTATTATTTTTCAAAGTGTAGTTTGGATACACAAATGGATTTTGATTTAAATTTAGCAAAATCAAAAACAAATGAAAACCCTGTATTTTATGTAAGCTATGCATATGCAAGAATCTGTTCTATTTTAAAAGAATATGATCACTGTAAAATAATAAAAAAATATGTTGCAATAAATAATGAATCGTCATATAATGTTTTAGAAAAAGTTTATGAGTTTAAGGAAGTTGTTAGAAATGCAGCTTTAAAAGAACTCCCTCATTTAATCACTAATTATGTATACGAACTTGCTAGTATATTTCATTTGTATTATGCCAAGAATAGAATATTAGTGGATAGTGAAGAAGAAACTTTGGAAAAAATTAATTTAATTAAAGGTGTAAAGCAAACAATTTGGAATGCATTAAACTTGATTGGAGTGGAACCACCAGAAAAAATGTAGGAGGATTATTATGAAATTAAGTGAAATACCAAAAGAAGAATTAGAATTAATGGGTTATGATGATATTGCACATATAATATTACAAGAATCCGGTAAAAAGATGAAGTTAGTTGATATTTTTAAGAAGGTTTGTACTTGTTTAGAATTGCCAGAAGCTACAGTTGAGGCACAATTGATGGATTTTTTTGAATTAATGTCTATAAATAAAAAATTTACTATGTTAGATAATGGCTATTGGGATTTACAATCTCGTCATAAAGTTGATATTATCATCGAAGACGGAGAAGATGAAGAGGAATTACCAGAAGTTGATGTTGAAGTTGAAGATGAAACAAATGAAGAAGACGAAGATTTATTTTATGATAAAGATGACGATACAGATGATGTTGTGGAAGATGAATTATCTGATTTAATGGTTATTGATACCGATGATGAACAAAATATGTAAAATGTTAATAAAATAACTTTATAAGAACTTAATGTATTAGGTTCTTTTTTGTTAAAATGTATAAAAAAATACTTTCGAAAGAAGTACTTGTATTTTTGGCTTCTTTTCGATAAAATTAAGTGAAGGAGGAAAGAACTTATGTTTAATCGACTTGATGCAATAGTAGAAAAATTTAATGCTTTATCTGAGGAGTTAGTAAAGCCAGAGATTTTAAATAATTTTAATGAATTGAAGAAGCTTAGTAAAGAACAAAGTGATTTAAAAGAAACAGTTGAAGTTTATGAAGAATATAAAAAAGTAAGAGAAAATTTAAAACAGGCTCATGAAATGGAAAGTGATCCTGAATTAAAAGAAATTGCTTTACAGGAAATTGAAGCTTTAGAAAGTAAAGAAAAAGAATTATATGGTAAATTAGAAATATTGTTGGTTCCTAAGGATGAAAATGATGGAAAAAACGTTATTATGGAAATAAGAGGAGCTGCTGGTGGAGATGAAGCTAATATTTTTGCTGGAGATTTATTTAGAATGTATAGTTATTATGCAGAAGCAAATGGATGGAAAATAGAAGTAGTTCATGAAATTGAAGGAGCTAGTGGTGGCTATTCTCAAATTGAATTTATGGTTAAGGGAGATAATGTATATTCTAAGATGAAATATGAAAGCGGTTCTCACAGAGTACAAAGAATACCTGCTACTGAAACTCAAGGTAGAGTTCATACCTCAACAGCTACTGTTTTGGTGATGCCTGAGGTTGAAACCGCTAATATTGATATTAAAGAATCTGATTTAAAAATAGACGTGTATCATTCAAGTGGGGCTGGTGGTCAATCTGTAAATACTGCTAATTCAGCTGTCCGTATAACACATGTTCCCACTGGAGTGGTAGTTACTTGTCAAACTGAAAGAAGTCAATTAAGAAATAAAGAACGAGCTATGAACTTACTTAAAATTAAAATTAATGATGAAATGATGCATGCTCAAGAAAGTGCTATTGGTGCAGAGCGTAAATCTAAAATTGGTACAGGTGATAGAAGCGAAAAGATAAGAACATATAATTATCCACAAAATAGAGTAACAGATCACCGAATTAATTTTTCTATTATGGCTCTTGATAGGGTTATGGATGGAGATATGCATCCTATTGTAGATGCCTTAATTAATGAAGATTTGAAACTAAAGTTAGCTGGAGAAAATCTTGAACAGTAAGGATCTTTTAGAAAAATATGTACCTTTTGAAAGACAAGAAGAAGCAAAAGAAATGGAAAAAAGAGGGGTTCCTATTCAATATATTATTGGTAATGTTGATTTTTGTGGGAATCTTATTTTTGTTGATGAGCGAGTGTTAATTCCTCGTTTTGAAACAGAAGAGTTGGTTGATAGAACAATAAAGCTAGCGAAAGAGCGCTTTAAAAGAAGAATTCATATTGTTGATTTGGGTACAGGTAGTGGTTGTATAGCCATTAGTATGAAAAAAGCTTTAGATAGTTTAGTTACTGCTGTTGATATATCAGAAGAAGCATTAGATTTAGCTAAAGAAAATGCTTTATTTCATCAGGTAGATATAGATTTTGTTCATGCTGATATAAGCAATTGTTTATCACAAAAATATGATATTATTATTTCTAACCCGCCTTATATTCCATTTGATGGCTTTGTGCAAGAAAATGTAAAACAATATGAACCGCATTTGGCTTTGTTTGCAAAAGATTATGGGCTTTACTTTTATAAGAAAATTTTATCTTATGCCTTTTCTTGTTTACATAAAGAAGGCTTTATTGCTTTTGAAATAGGGGATGGACAAAAAGAATTGTTGGAAGAGTATTTACGAACGAATTTTAAAGAGAAGAAATACTGTTTTCAAAAGGATTTAGCAGGATTATATCGATATCTTTTTATATTTAATGAATAAATAACTAAAATAATGCTCTATATCTTTTGTAGGTGAAAGGTATGAAAAAGATTTTAGTTATTTTATTTTTGATAAGTATAGGATTAATGTTTAGTGTAAAAGAAGAAGGAAAAGTTATTATTCCTACGAGTGCTATACGTTATAGAATTATTGCTAGTAGTAATGATTTTCATCATCAAGAAGAAAAACTTATGATTCATTCAGAAATAGAACCTATCATCAATACGGTGCTTATGAATTCTTCTACAATAGATGAATCAAGAGAAAATATTAAAGAAGCAATCCCTAAAATAGAGAATATTATTTCTAAATATAATACACCATATGATATTAACTATGGAATGAATTATTTTCCCGAAAAGGTTTATAAAGATGTTACTTATAAAGAAGGAAACTATGAATCTTTAGTTATTACTTTAGGAGATGGTTTGGGAGATAATTGGTGGTGTGTTTTATTCCCTCCCTTATGTCTTTTAGAGGCTAAAGAAACGGAATTTGAAGACGCTACATATTCTTTATATATTAAAACTGTTTTAGATAAGTTTCATTCATAATTATAGTTCATGCTCATATAATTTCGTAAGGTGATGACATGAAAGAGATTGTATCCATTTTGATGATAGGTGTATCTTTATCAATGGATACTTTTTCTTTGTCTTTAAGTTTGGGTTCTTTATCTCAAAATAAAACTTTGAAAATAATTCCTTTGGTCGTAGGCCTTTTTCACTTTTTTATGCCTATTTTAGGTAATTTAATAGGACAAAAATTAGTTGTTGTTTTTAGTTTGACAAGCCATATATTATTAGGTTTTATTCTCATTGCTTTGGCGATTAATCTTGCCATCCATTATTTTAAGGATGAAGATGTTCATATAAATCTATCTTTTTTAGGTATTATCCTCTTTGCTTTAAGTGTAAGTTTTGATAGCTTTACAGTAGGTATGGGGCTTCGTGCTATAACTGAAAAAATTGATGTTGCTAGTGCCATTTTTGCTTTGTGTAGTGCTAGTTTTACATATTTAGGTATTTTGATTGGACGTTATAGTAGTCAGTTTTTAGGCAAATATGCTAGTCTTATTGGTATAATTGTATTATTATGTTTAGGTGTATACCATTTGTTTGTTTAAATTGACAAAAAGACTTTTAGGTTTTATAGTTAATTAGATATTTCATGAAAGTTGGTGGGTTATGAAAAAAATACTAATCGAAGGAAATCATTTGCTTTCTGGTACAATTAAAATCGGAGGAGTGAAAAATAGTGCTGTTGCATTACTTCCTACTGCTATTATGGCCAAAGGTGTTGTTGAAATTGCTAATGTTCCTAATATTTCAGATAAGGATGCTATATTGGATATTTTAAAAAAGTTAAATGTTAATGTTACAAATCAAGATAGTTATTTTAGAATTGATGCTACAGATATTAAAAATACTGTTATTCCTGAAGAGCTAAGTAAAAAATTAAGAGCTTCGTATTATTTTATGGGAGCTTTATTAGGGCGTTTTAAATACGCGGAGATTTATTTACCAGGAGGATGTAATATTGGTGCTCGACCTATTGATTTACATTTAAAAGGTTTTGAAGCAATGGGCGTTGATATTATTAAAGAAAATGATAAGTATATTTTAACCGCTGAACATTTACATGGAGCAGATATTCATCTTGATTTTGCAAGTGTTGGTGCAACTGTTAATATTTTACTTGCTGCTACTTTGGCAGAAGGAAAAACTGTTATTCATAACGCTGCTAAAGAAGTTGAGATTATTAATATTGCTGATCTTTTAAACCGAATGGGAGGCAAGATTACAGGAGCAGGGACAGATACCATAGTTATTATAGGGGTAGAATCTTTACATGGTGCTAAAATAGATGTTATACCAGATAGAATTGAAGCAGGTACTTATATTATAATGGGAGCTTTGCTTGGAGATGGTTTAATTATTGAAGGTGTTGTTTTTGAACATTTAAAAAGTTTATTAGAAAAGTTGGAATTAATGGGTGTAGATTTTACTATTGATAAGGATAAAATTACTCTGAATAAAAGTGCGTCTTTACGTTCTATTGATGTTGTTACAGAAGTCTATCCAGGTTTCCCAACAGATTTAGGTCAGCCAATGTCTGTTTTGTTAACACAGGCTAGTGGTGTCTCTCATATAAAAGAAACTATTTTTGAAAATAGAATGGCTCATACAAAATATTTAAATATTATGGGGGCAAGAATTGATGCGTCATTAACAGAGGCTACTATTACAGGGCCAAACGCTTTGCGTGGTGAAAAAATAGTAGCAACAGATTTACGTAGTGGAGCGGCTTTGGTAACAGCTGGTTTAATAGCGAGTGGTGTTACAGAGATATATGATGTTGATTATATTTTAAGGGGATATGAAAGAATTATTAATAAATTATCTGATGTAGGTGCTAAGATAGAAATTGTTGAAATATAATTGTAGAGAAAAGGTCTCTACTTTTTTATTGGAGGTAGGTTATGAAGCTGAAATATAAAATATTTATTATTGTATTTATAGGAACTATATTTACTATTTTTATTAGTTCTAAGACTATGGATCAAAAAGTAACAGTTGTTGCTATAGGAGATGGTTTATCTCTTGGAATGACTTCTTATGATATGGTAGGAGTTAGTTACAATGATTATTTAACAGATGATTTAGAAAAAAAAGATGTTTTGCAAAATTTTAATAATGAATACTCTATTGAACATCAAACCATTGAAGAATTATATATGGCACTTGATAAAAATGAAAAAGGACACAAAACCAGTGTTGCTATTAAACAAACGCTAGCTAAAGCAGAAGTTATCACCCTTGGCATAGGTATGGATGAATTTGTTGATTATTCTATTAAAAATAAATTAAATGATGAGCAAATAGAAAAGTTCTTACAATATTTTAATGCTGTTTTAAAAAATATACGATCATTTTATGATAAGGAATTAATTGTTATAAGTCTATATCCGATATATGGATTAGATAAAAATACTATTTTTAGTATAAATCAAAGAATTTTAGAAATTACACATCAGAATAAAGCTAAATTTTTAGATATTACGGCATTGTCTTTAAATCCTGAATATTATGCGGATGGTACAAGTTATTACATGAACTATAAAGGGCATCTTGCAATATATAAACAACTTATTAAATTACTTCCGTTAAATCTAATATAAAAGTTTTAGAAAATGTATAATTAAGGCTTGATACTTGTTTGGGAATATATTATAATACATAAGACATGAGAAATACTATGCTATGATTTGTAGTATGGCGGAAGGAGAGAAATATGAAAGCAAATATTCATCCAGAAATGAAAGAAACGACAGTTACTTGTGCTTGTGGAGCTACTTTTAAAACTATGTCTACAAAAGAAAAAATCGATGTAGAAATTTGTAGCGAATGTCATCCAGTTTATACAGGTCAACAAGGAAAAGTAATGAAGACTGGTAATATTGAAAAATTCAATAAGAAATTTGGATTAAATCAAGAACAAAAGTAGAAATATTTTTGTTTTTTTCAAGCCTTCTTTTTTATAAAAAAATATGGTATATTATAAAGATAGGGAGAGGATTATTATAAAAATTTTTATTGGAGCAGATCATAGAGGGGCTAAATATAAAGAAGAAATAATAGATTATCTAATGGCATCTGAGCAGGAAGTTATTGATACTGGATTAGAGAATAATCCTGTTGATGATCATTTAGATTTCGCTGTAATAGTATGTGAAAATGTTTTGAAAAATCCAGGTAGTGTTGGATTGCTTTTTTGTAGTACAGGAATTGGTATGTCAATAGATGCTAATAAAATAAAGGGTATTTATTGTGCTAAAGTAGATGATAAAGATGATGCTTTTTATGCAAAGAATCATAATGATGCTAATGTGTTAGCTTTTGGAGTTAAACATGATATTGAGAGTATTAAAGAAATGATAGATACTTTTTTAGTTACTAAGGGACCTAATGAAGAGAAATATTTAAGAAGAATAGAGAAAGTAAAACAATTGGAGAATAAGGCATAAAATGGATTATACAGTCATATTATATATTGTCTTTACCTTTTTAGCGGCGTTTGGTATATCAGGAATTAATTTTAATGGTATTATTAAGAAAGGAAAAGAAAGAGAAGCAAAAGTACTAGTAATGATGTTAAGTTTTGCTTTGGGATATTTAGTTACAAAGTTTGTGATTGCTTTTTTAGATTTAACAGCAATTATTTAAATGGAGGATACATGAAAAATAAATATTTGTTTTTGATGGTAGTTCTTTTAATGATTATAGCTTTATGGAGTAGTAAAAAAAATACTACTCCTTTTTTAGAGGAAGAAAAAGATGATAGGATAAGTGTTTATGATCAAGAGGAAGACCGTATAGAACAAGTTCTGTTAGAAGAATATATTCTTGGTGTGGTTGCAGCAGAAATGCCAGCATCTTTTCATGAGGAGGCGTTAAAAGCGCAAGCTATTGCTGCTAGAAGTTATGCTGTTTATAAAATGGAGCATGCAACAAAGGATTATCATATAATAGCAGATATTTCTAATCAAGCTTATATTAATCAAGAGCAAATGAAAGATAAGTGGAAAGATGAGTATTCTTTTTATTATGGAAAAGTAAAAAAGGCTGTAGAGGATACAAAGGGTTTAGTTATGACTTATAATGATGAAGTGATAGAAGCTTTTTATTTTGCGATGAGTAATGGAAGTACAGAAGACTCCTTGCTCGTCTTTGGTTCTTCTAAAGATTATTTAGCAGTCGTTGATTCTTCATGGGATAAGGATGTTAATAACTTTATAGTTACCAACAAAATTTCTAAACAATCTTTTTGTGAAAAATTAAATATAGTTTGTGATGGGATTAAAGTGGATAATATAAATAAGTCTTCTAGTGGAAGAGTTAATACGATTAGAATTAATGATAAAACATTTAAAGGAACGGAAGTACGTAAATTATTAGATTTACGTTCAACTGATTTTGAAATTAATATTAGTGAGAAAATAGAGATTACTACAAAAGGTTATGGCCATGGCGTGGGAATGAGCCAGTATGGTGCTAATATGATGGCTAAAAATGGGAAAAATCATGAAGAGATTCTGCACCATTATTATCAAAATATTGAAATTGTAGATAAAAATGTATAAAACATAATAATTCGCTCCATACTTTAAGTAGGACGGTGAATTATGAAGAAAAGAAAATTAAAAGGATTTGTTCTTCCAACCATTTATGTTTTGGTAATGGCTTTAGTATTTGTTAGTATTTCCATTTTAGGTAGTAGTTTAGAGGTTAGTTCTTATGATCATTTATCAGTGAGCGCTTTAAAAAAAGATAGTAAACCAGTGATATCTACAGATCAAGATAAAGAAACTAATAATGTTGAAGTAAAAATTGTTAAACCTTTTACTAATGAAAAAGTAAGTGTTAGTAAATCTTACTATGATATGCAAGATGATGAAACACGTCAGCAACAATCATTAGTTTATTATGAAAATACATATTTACAAAATAGTGGAGTCTTATATTCGGCTGATGAAGCATTTGAAATTAATACTGTTATGGATGGAACTGTAACAAAGGTTAGTGAAGATGAAATATTAGGGAAAGTTGTGGAAATTACCCATAATACGAATTTAAAAACAGTATACTATAGTTTAAGTGAAATAAATGTTAAAAAAGATGATTTTGTAACAGGTGGTACTGTAATTGGAAAAAGTGGAGATAATAATTTAGCAAATGAAAAGGAAAATTGTTTATTGTTTGAAGTATATTATAATGGTTCAACTTTAGATCCTATAGATTTTTATAGTATGAATATTAATGATTTACAATAAATACATAAAAATACCTCTTAATAATAAAATTTATTAAGGGGTTGTTTAATAAATGGATTTAAATATAAAAAGAAGAGTTTTAGAAGAAGCAAATAGTATTATAAAAACGAAGATGACTATAAGAGAATTATCGAAATATTTTAAAGTAAGTAAAAGTACTGTACATAAAGATTTAAGTGAAAGATTAAAAAAAGTAGATGAAGAATTGTATGAACAAGTAGAAGTTATTTTAAAAACTCATTTTGATGAAAGGCATATAAGAGGGGGAGAAATGACTAGATTGCTTTATAGAAAGAAAAGGGAAGATAATGGATAAAAATATTGTGTATTTAACAGATGAATATTTATATCTTTATAACAAAAAGAAAGATAATATATATAAAGTGGCTATGCCTAAAAATGTTATTATTAATGGGTATGTAGCTAATATTAATAAGTTTATAACTAAATATAGTTCTATATTAAAAGAATATAATTTGAATAATGGTTTAATTGGGGAAAAAATAAGAATCATTGTTCATCCTAAGTATACTCCTGCTGATATAACTCTTTTAAAAAGTATTTTTGAGAAATTTAATTATCGTAAAATAACGATTGAAAATGAAGTTAAATATTATAAAATGGAAGAAAAAAAGGCTTGGATTCATGTCAATAACGCATATTTATTATTAACTTTTTTTAATGAATATCATCGTATTGAAAATATTTTAGTTGAAAAGAACTTCTTTAACTCGAAAGAAGAAGTATTTCAATATATAAAATCTAAAATTAAGGATAAAGATCTATATTTAATTGGTGATGGACCTTTATTAGATGAATTTTATGAATGTTTTGAAGAAAAGTTTGGAAATAAAACTTATACTTTTCATGATAGTGAAAACTATCTATTCTCTTGTCTAAAGAATTTGTAAAGTACGTAGATTGTTATTTCAAATTCTTTTTTTCATGTTATAATCAAAGAGTGGCTTATGATAAAAATAATATTAATTGGATGTGAAGGTCAATATTATGCAGTTATAAAAAGTGTTGTTTCGCAATTGGATTTTTTGTTCGAGAGTGATTTGAAATTTGCTAGGTATGAAAATGAACAAAAAGAATTGAAAGAAGAAATACTTAATTGTGAACATAAGAAAGTTTATCTTATACATGTAGGGATAGAAAATCAAGATACTCTTTTTAAGTGGGTTAAATTTATTAGAGATAATGATTGGAATAGTGAGATTATATTACTTAAAGAAGAAGCAGTACATTTAAATAAAAGTTGGCAAAAAGTATGTAGGATATTTACTGTAATTGATATTAATGTGGATTTTGGTAAAGTATTGAGAAACGATTTGAAAATGATTTTAGATCATTTGTGTGAGGAAAAGACTTTTCGTTATAAAAATAGAGATATGAATTTAAGTATTTATTTTGGTAGAATTCTTTATATTTATAGAGATACAAAGGATAGGAAAGTTGTTATAGTAACAGATACTAATACTTATACTTTAAATATTGGTCTGAAGGATACTTTTTGTTTGTTGGATGAAAGATTTAGACAAGTGCATAGAGCTTGTGTTGTAAATGCTATGAGAGCAGAAAAGTTTGATTGGAATAAAAATAGTTTTACTTTAGATAATGGTAGAGAAATAGATATGTTAAGTAAACACTATAAAGATAATATTAGTGATTTTATTGATTTTTAAAAAAGTATAAATGTATAAAAATTGTTGATGATGAAAAAACAATTTTTTTTGTACACAAAAGGAAAGGTTTTAAACATAAATTGAAAAATGATTTCTTTTTTGTAGTAGACTTATTCTCGGACGTCGCCAAAGCAGTATGGACGGACATAACTTGATGCGCAGACAAGTTTTTGAAGTGAGAGTTTATTTTGAGAAGGGTAGGTGTTAAGTGTGTACGGCAAAGTAAAATGGTTCAACAATGAAAAAGGTTACGGATTTATTCAATATGACCAATTATCAGATATATTTGTCCATTATTCTGCTATTGTAAAAGATGGTTTCAAGACGCTTAGTGAAGGTAGTACTGTAAGCTTTAAATTAGTAGAAACTTCTAAAGGATTGCAAGCAGTTGATGTTGTTGAAGAACAAATGACTACTATTCAGTAGTTTTTTTCTTTGGAATTTGCTATAATGTGAATAGGAGAGTGATTAAATGAAAATTACAATTCGTGGTGAAAAGGTAACCATCACAAAAGCGATTAAGGAGTATATTACAGAAAAATTAACAAAATTAGATAAATACTTTGATAATCCTAAAAATATTGATTGTAGAGTACTTGTTAAAGTTAAAAACAATCAGGAAAGTATCGAAGTAACAGTACCAACAAGTCGTTTTACATTAAGAGCCGAAGAGCGACATGAAGATTTATATGCGGCTGTAGATTTAGTTATAGATAAACTAGAAAGACAAATTAGAAAGAATAAGACTAGATTAGATGATAAATATCGTAATCTTCCATCTTTTGAAATGAATTTTGCTTTTGAAGTTGAAGATAGTGAAATTGAAGAAACGAATATTATTAAAAGAAAAGATATTGATATGAAACCTATGGATGAAGAAGAAGCTATGCTTCAAATAGAGTTGTTAAATCATGATTTCTTTGTTTTTAAAAATGTAGATGAAGATTGTGTATCTGTCCTTTATAAAAGAAAAGATGGTAAGTACGGTATAATTAATGTGAAATAGAGCATAGGCTCTTTTCTTTTGCTTATAAATGTGTTAGTATAAGTTTCATTGTGCAAGGAGGTTTATTATGTTTATAAGTGATATAGAGCAAGGGGATGTGCTATTGTTTGCTGGTATGTTAGAAATATTTGTTGTAGCAGAAAGTAAACAACTTTATTTTACAGGCTATGATGTAGAAGATGGATGCATAAAAGCACAGGTCGTAGATGAATGTGGTAATTTTGTTCATTTAGAACTTGGTGATGAAAAAGCATTAATCAATGGCGAAGTTACGAATGATAGTATTATGTGGAGTGCTTTATTGGTATCTAGGTTTAAAGATATTTATCTGTCTTGGTTATTTGATCAAAAAATACAATCTATTGAAAAAGAATTTATTGCTAAAGCAATGGGAAGGATTCATACAAGTGCTCTTTTTAGTGCATCAATGGATTATTTAGAAAAAATAGGATCTTTAGATGACTATATGATGCAATTAGAAGTTATGGCACAGCATTTATTTGAATCCCCAGTAGAAGACGTAGCTTTTTTGAAAAGAAAACCTATAATTTCTGAAGATAAGTAAGATAAGGATGTAAAAATCTTTGTCTTTTTGTTTTGGCGTGTTATAATACATAATGAGGGTGAATAGTTATGAATTTTATAAAAAAATTATTAGATAGTGAATATAAAGAATTATGTCGTTTTGAAAAATTGGCTTTGCAAATTGAAGCGTTAGATGAAGAAATGTCTAAATTATCAAATGATGAATTAAAAGAGAAGACTGGAGAATTGCGTGCAAAATTAGATCAAGGAGCAACTTTAGACGATTTAATTGTTCCTGCTTTTGCTGTTGCTCGTGAGGCTGCTTTTCGTGGAATTGGCGAAAAACCATTTCATGTTCAAATATTAGGTGGCTTAGCTATTCATTTTGGTAATATCGCTGAGTTAAAAACTGGAGAAGGAAAAACTTTGACAACTGTATTACCAGCTTACTTAAATGCTTTAGAAAGAAAAGGTGTACATGTTGTAACAACGAATGAATATTTATCCGTTCGTAATGCTGAATGGATGAAACCGATTTATGATTTATTAGGTATTACAGTAGGAGTTAATTTACGTGAAATGAGTCCTAAAGAAAAGCAAGATGCATATAATTGTGATATAACTTATTCTACTAATAATGAAATTGGATTTGATTATTTAAGAGATAATATGGTTGTTCAAAAGGACCATAGAGTACAACGTGGACTTAATGTTTGTATTATCGATGAAGTGGATTCTATTTTGATTGATGAAGCTCGTACTCCTTTAATCATTAGTGGAGGAAGATTTAATTCTAATAATTTATATGTGGATGCAGATAGAACTGTAAAAAAACTTATACAAGATGAAGATTATACGATTGATTTAAAAACAAAAAATGTTTCTTTAACAGAAAGTGGAAGTAAGAAAATTGAAAAACTTTTAAATATAAAGAATCTTTATGATTTAGATAATACTGTTTTGGTTCACCATTTGAATCAAGCTTTAAAGGCTAATTATGGATTTAAGAAAGATATTGATTATGTTGTACAAGATGATGCTATAGTTATAGTGGATCAATTTACTGGTCGTTTAATGCAAGGACGTCAGTATAGTGAAGGCTTACATCAAGCTATAGAAGCCAAAGAAGGAGTTACTATTAATACTGAAACAAGAACTATGGCTACTATTACTTTTCAAAATTTATTTAGAATGTATAATAAATTGTCTGGTATGACTGGTACTGCTAAAACGGAAGAAGAAGAATTTAGAAGTATTTATAATATGTACGTTATATGTATTCCTACAAATAAGCCAGTAGCTCGTGATGATTTAGCAGATTTAGTTTATTCTAATGAAAATGGTAAATATAAAGCTATTATTAATACAGTGAAATATATTCATGAAGAAGGAAGACCAATTCTAATTGGTACTATATCTGTTGAAGCTAATGAAAGATTAAGTAATTTGCTTAAAAAAGCTGGATTGAAGCATGAAGTATTAAATGCTAAGAATCATGAAAGAGAAGCTGATATTATTGCTAAAGCTGGTGAAAAGGGTGCGATAACTCTTGCTACTAATATGGCTGGACGTGGAACAGATATTAAACTAGGCGAAGGGGTACGTGAATTAGGAGGCCTTTTTGTAATTGGTACAGAACGTCATGAATCTCGTCGTATTGATAATCAGTTACGTGGTCGTGCGGGTCGTCAAGGGGATCCAGGAACAAGTCAATTCTTTGTCTCTTTTGATGATGATTTAATGCGTAGATTTGGGACAGAAAAAATAAAATTAATGCTACAAAATATAGGTCTTACTGATGATCAATCTATACGATCTAAAGCATTAACTCGTAGTATTGAAACAGCACAAAAGAAAGTTGAAGGAAATAATTATGATATTCGTAAAAGCTTGCTTGATTATGATAATGTATTAAACGAACAACGTGAAATTATTTATAATCGTCGTAATGAAATTATAGATGATGAAAGTATTCATGAACGTATTGTTAAAACTTTTGAAAATACTATTTCAGATATTGTTGAAGGACATATTCCTCCAGAAAATTATTTAACAGAAGCAGATTTTATGGATATTGCTAATTATGTTAATACAAATTTCTTAAAAGGAAATAATCTAAATGTAGAAGATATTAAAGATTTAAAACCTGAAGAGGTAAAAGATTATATTCTAGATTTAGTGCTTAAAGATTATGAAGTAAAGATGATTTCTTCTCCTTTAATGAATGAATTTGAGAAAGCTATAAGCTTACGTGTTATTGATTCAAACTGGGTAGATCATATGAGTGCTATGGAACATTTAAAAGAAGGGATAGGTCTTCGCGGTTATGGGCAAGTAAATCCTGTTCAAGCTTATACAATGGAAGGCTTTGAAATGTTTGATAATCTTTTATCAAAGATAGATAATGATACAGCTTTATTCTTACTAAAAGCAGAGGTACGTCAGAATACCGAAAGAAAGCAAACTCTTGAGGGGCATGCGAATGATGGTAAAGAGAAATTAAAAGCTCAACCTAAAAAGAATAGTCAAAAAATTGGTAGAAATGATGTTTGTCCTTGTGGTTCGGGAAAGAAATACAAGCAATGTTGTGGAAAGTAAGATAAAATAAGAAAAAATCAAGAATTGAAAAAATATTAAAATGGTTCGAATTTCATAATTTGTCCACGTGATATTAAAAAAAGTGTAGTAAAATAAAGGTGTGAACAAGAAATAGTTTGTTGACACCTTTTAAAATCTAAATAGAAAGAGACAGAATATTGAAAAGAGAGTTAGTAACAACAGAATAGTAAAAGAGGATAAAATAGGAATATTAAGAGTTGGCAATGTTAATTATATTTCATTAACAGACTTGGCTAAGTATCAGTGATCCATCTTTTACAGTAAAGAATTGGTTAAGAAGGATTACAACTATTGATTTTAATTTGGTCGAATTCGACCAAATTAAAACTGAGTATGGTAAAAATTCTTTTGCAATGTCTTCATCTCAATGGATTAAAAGGACCAATGCTATAGGTATTATCTCAAAGGGCGGAAGATATAACATTGGAACTTTTGCTCATTCAGGCATTGCATTTGAATTTGCAAGTTGGTTGTCTCCAGAATTTAAATTATATTTAATAAAAGAATTTGAAAGATTAAAAACTAATGAAGCATATCAAGAAAAAATAGATTGGCAAGCTAATAGAATACTTTCAAAGTTAAATTATGTAGTTCACACTGATGCAGTAAAAACTTATATAGTTCCAACGCTTATTGAGGCTCAAAAGAAATTTGTATATGCTGAAGAAGCTGATGTTTTAAATGTTGCATTATTTGGTATGACAGCTAAAGAATGGAGATATAATAATCCAGAACTTGCAAAAGAGGGGAATATGAGAGATTATACCGATTTATTACATTTAGTAATATTAAATAATCTTCAAAATACAAATGCTGAATTAATTGGAGATGGTTTATCACAGAGATAATAAGATTATTATATTACTAGTGCTACTGATGATTTAATTAAGATGAGTGAATCTGTAGAAAAAGAAATTGATATAAATATGGTAGATAAATTTTAGTAGTATCATTGTTAAGGGATATAAAAAATAGTATAATATGATTAGTTGATTACTTAATGAATAATTGTTAAAGGAGGTGCAAATAATGGCTGATAAACTAATTGGAAATGAAAAAAATATTTTATTTTATAATGATGAAGATGGTAATACTAAAGTAGAAGTATTATTAGAAAACGAAGATGTTTGGTTAAATACTGAGGCTTTATCAACTCTGTTTAATATTGATAGAAGCGGGATTGTAAAACATATCAGTAACATTTACAAAGATGAAGAACTAGAAGAAAAGAGCACATGTGCAAAAATTGCACATGTGGGTAATGATGGAAAACAAACTTATAATACGAAATATTATAACCTTGATATGATCATTTCCGTTGGATTTAGAGTTAATTCCAAAAAGGCAATTAAATTTAGAACTTGGGCAAATAAAATTATTAAAGATTATATGATACAAGGGTTTGCTTTAAATGATGAAAGATTTATGAAAGCAAGAAAGACTGATCAAGAATATTTTAAAAGATTGCTTGAAAGAATTAAGTTAATTCGTACAAGTGAAAGAATGTTTTATCAAAAAATTACGGATATATTT
The DNA here is from genome assembly GCA_948497845.1 of uncultured Bacilli bacterium. Taxonomy (GTDB): domain Bacteria; phylum Bacillota_I; class Bacilli_A; order RF39; family UBA660; genus Onthocola_B. The sequence goes on from CAOOMX010000001.1 coordinate 50,314, forward strand.
GCTGAATGCTCAATTGATTATGATAAAGATAGTGATATGGCAATAACATTCTATAAAACAATTCAAAATAAATTCCACTTTGCTATCACTGGTCATACTGCTGCTGAAATTGTATATAATAGAGTTGATGCAAAAAAAGATAATATGGGACTTACAACATGGGAGAATTCTTCGGATGGTAAGATTCTAAAATCAGATGTTGTAATTGCTAAAAACTATTTAGATGAAAAAAAAGTTAAAAATTTAAATAGTTTAGTCAACTTATTTTTAGATATAGCTGAAAATAATGCCGAAAGAAATATTGCAATGTATATGAATGTGGAAGAATGAAGTGGAAAATGCATTAAGAGTATTTCATTATAATGTTTTAGAGGGAAAAGGTAAAATTTCAAACAAACAAGCAAAGGAAAAAGCAGAAAGTGAATATGAAAAGTTTAAAATTATTCAAGATAATAATTATGTATCTGATTTTGATAAATTGTTAAATGAAACAAAACAAATCGAAAATAAATAACTTGTGCATTTTATAAAGTATTAAAATTATGGTATGCTTATATCAGTGAACGAATGTGGACAATATACTCAATAAGTAGGTATATTATATAATAGTTTTTAAATAATAGCACTTATGATAAAATATTAAATTGAGGAGATGCTTAATGCCTAATATAATTACTCACCATTATTTTGCTGAAGATGTTTTAAAGAATAGTAAAAAAGATATTATAAATAGTTTCTTTGGCGAAAAAGATTTATATTATTTATTTACACAAGGTTTTGATCCTTTCTTTGTTTATGAAATATTACCTTTTAATGAAAAATTAGGATATTTTCTTCACGATAATTATATAGATACTTTTTTTATTAATTATATAAAAGTAATGAAGGAACAAAAATTAGAAAATGATCCAGCCCTTTTAGCGGCTTTATATGGTCATTTAACTCATTATGTTTTAGATAGTATCATTCATCCTTTTGTAATTTATAAATGTGGTGAATATAATAAAAATAGACCAGAAACGTATAAGTATGTGGGAGTGCACACACGTATGGAAGTTGAAATAGATGCTTATCTTTATGAAACCAGAGAAAATAAGTCTTTCAAAGATTTAAAATTTCATAAAGTAAATCCAAAGAAAAAATTAAATAAAAATATTTTAAAATTATTGAATAAAATCTATGAAGAAACTTTTAAAGTTAAAAATGGTGGATTTAAATATCAAAAAGCACTTAATATGGCTTATTTAGGTCTTAAATATATAACTAATGATAAATACGGAAGAAAAAAGGCTTTATATCACAAAATTGATAAAATAGTTGCTAGCAAAGGGCATAAAATTGAAGCTTTTAGCTATTATGTAACTTCTATTGATAAATCCATTTTTAATTTAGAACACCAACCATGGTGTAATCCCTGTGATAATACAATAAAAAGCAATGAGTCTTTTTTTGATTTATACAATAAAGCTATTGCGATATGTGTTACGTTATTTGAAGCAACAAATAAATATATAAATGAAGAAATTGATTTAATGGAATATCAAGGGATTTTAAAAGATAACTCTTACGTTACTGGTTTATCATGGCAAAAAAAAGATGAATTACAATATTTTGCTTTTTAACATAATTTGAAATTTTTAAGGTTAAGATATTACACGTGATGGTATATAAACTTTCTCTAGTTTAACTTTGTGTTTTTGAAATATCTTTACATTTCTCTTTCAAAATGATAATATACTTTAGCAAGTTTTTATTTTTGGGAGGAAAAACAACTATGAAATGTAAAAAATTATATAGAGTTCAAGGAGCAAATTTAGGTTATCCTTCTATTTTGTTAGATTCAAGTTATCGAATAAATTCTCCTAAAACACATTTATTTGTTTCTAAGACTTTAATGCATCACCAATATTATATAAATAAGAGGGTAAAGCAGTTAATTAAACGATTATTAAGTGAAGAAAATACATTACATATAGAAAGTTTAACTATGGAACAAGTAAAAGAAATATTAGATAGTCATGATGTGGATCCATTAAATCTAATAGAGTTTCATGTTTTGGATATTATGCATACTTTGTTGGAGGAAAATGCTATTGCTTCTAAAGAAAATCATAGTAGGAAATTATATATGCCCAAAAGTGTTGATGTGGATAGATGTGCGGGAGGCTTTCATTTATCTAAATTTTGGTTAAAACTTTTCTGTGATTCTTTAATCTGTATTAAATATCATAACGTTGGGACTTCGGAGATTTCAAGGTTTATAGCTCCTTATCTTGATGAAGGTTTGCATGGATTTGGTCAAATAGATTATGCACCTATAAGGGAGCAAACACAGGAGTTTAATTCAAATAATCCTATTTTTGATGATTGTAATGGTTTAAATGTAGTTTATAGAGACTTAAAAGTTATAATTCGCGAGAGAGCTTTTGTTGAAGGAACAAGGCTTGATTGTGAGGCTAGTCATACAGTTGATATGTTTATGCACCAAGTGGAAAGTGCTCAAAATGAAGTTATGAAATTAAGAAGAGAAAAAGAAGAGTAAAAATTTATACTAAAAGATGTTTTGAAATGAATCGCATAAAGCGTTTTTTCTTTTTCATAAATACTTTTCCATGTTTAACACATAATACAAATATAATATGGGTTTTATATTGTTACTGGACAATAAGCCGTGTGTCAGACTTTTCGGCTAATGCGTTCGGTGTCCTCAGCGGCGGGTATGCGGGTTACACCTATGTGAGCCACGACTATTGTGTGTGGCCTACATTCAGTCTAGTATCAAGCGTGAAAATATTGGGTGGCTCAGGAACAGAGTCTAATCCGTTTAGGATTGAACTATAGGAAAAATACAAGGGTGGATATTTTAGACTGTTTACAAAGTTGTAATATTTTGAAAACAGTCTTTTAATTTGATAAAAAAACAAATAAGTAATGTTTATACCTATTTGTTAGTTATAAGAAAGTCGGTTTCTTTTTTATATTAATCTAATCTCCATAATTGAAATTTTCCAGTTATTTCATTAACATCTTTTGTATCACCGTAAATAATTGCTCCCATGTATTCTAAGGCTTCTTTTTCTTTACTTTCTATACTTTTTACTAATTCTTCATCTGTTCTTGTTTCCAACATATCCTTAGGATAGTCTGCTACAAGTAGATTTGGATTTTCTTTGGCTTTATCGATAGCATTTTTTAGTTTAGAAGCTTTTACCTTAGTAATGATAAATGGAAATTTACTAATACCTAAATGGCTAATTCCAGATTTATCAGTTAGTGTGCTTTGTCCCATTATTTCATTATTTGAGTACTTCCCAATTGAAACGGCTAAGTGTCCGATTACATTTAAAGCAGTGGCGGCATCAACATTTGTTGCAATAATTCCTATAATTTTTTTATCTTCATAATTCATAATTTTATCTCCTTCATTTTTAATTATATTTTCATTTTAAAATAAAGGAGTTTTAACATTTTCAAGAACCTCAATCTTTGCCCATAGTTCTCCGCCATGCATATTTCTTGGATATTTAAGCATCACTATCACCCGCCTTTTTGTTTTTGATTGCTTGTATTATATTATAAAATTACCTATTTTTCAACATTTTGATAGTTATGGTGTTTTTTCAAGCATTATGTCTAACAGTTTTTTTACACTATAGTTTGGTATTGTTTTATCTAAAGTGGCAATTCCTATATATCTTTTAGGAATAGATGGAGTAACTTTTATTTCAAAAAGCGTTTTATTTAAATCATCTTTGATAAATTCTTTTGTTGCATAGCCAATACCAAAGCCACTTTTAATAAAGTCCATTATTAAATTATAACTTACTATCTCTGTTGTAGGTTTTAAATCAACTTGATTATTTTTAAGAAATTGATCTAAGTAAGCTCGTGTGTTTGATGGCTTTTTTTGAAATAGTAAAGGGTAATTATTTAGTTCTTCTAGTGAAACGTGTCCATTTGTTAATTGTAAATATTTTTTATTCCCTACAAATATATCGTGAACATCTGTTACTTTGTATATTTTTAGGCCTTTAGTTTCTTCCATTGGAAGATTTAAAATGAGCATATCTAAGTTCCCATTTCTTAATTCTTGAACTAAATTCTCTGTTAAAGTATTGATTATTTTTATTTCAATTTTAGGATATCTTTCATGAAATATTTCTAAATATGGCATAAGTACATGTTTACTAACAGTTGTACTAGCTCCGATTGAAATAGACCCAGCATCTAGATTCTTCATATTGGTTAAAGCATTTTCTCCATTTGTAAAATTATTGATGCCTTTTTTCACATAGTCAAATAATACTTTTCCTTCAGTAGTCAAAGTTACGCCCTTTTTGGTTCGTATAAAAAGGGTTACTCCCAGCTGTTCTTCTAGTGATTTAATTTGCCATGTAACTGCTGGTTGAGATACCATAAGTTTTTCAGCCGCTTTCGATATACTCTCCTCATTAGCTACACTATAAAAATATTTATAGGCTTCAAAATTAACGTTCATATAAAATCTCCTTATATATAATATAAATAATATATATTATACTTATATCATAGTTGGTGCTATAATTCAATCAGAAAGAGCGAAAAAGCTCTTCAGGGAGGTTATTTTTATGGCAAGATATGCTGGATTAGAAATTGTTTTAAGAACAGAATGGGGGTACATTGATGCTCACGGAAATTTAACGAGTAATATTGAAGAGGCGTTAGTATTAAACGGTGCTTTATATGGAAGTAGATTGGATTTTAAAGATGTGTATAAGGAATTGGGCTTTGCAAATGAAGAAGTTTTGTTAAGTGATGTATATGCTTTTGCAGTAAAACCTGATTATGAAGGAAGATTATATAGGATTGCTGATATCTATATGGGTATGGGATGCGATTATGCAACTGCAACACTTAGAGCGAATTATAATCGTAATGTTATCTATGATATGGATGCGTATGATAAATTTATTGCAGAGTTGACGGAAGAAGCTTATAAATATAATGAGGAAAAGGGGAGCGTTTCTTTAAACGATCATATGGCCTTAGTAGAACGTGAAGAGGAAGAAGGAAGATATGATCCTGAAACACATAGAAGACGTTATTTTTCTTATGATCGTAGTAAAGATTCTTATAAAGAAGCTTATGAAATTACTATGCGTGTTAAAAATCCTCATGTTGAAAAATATTTTACATTAACAGAAGAAGAAACTGAATACTATAATCAGTGGCCAACTGCAGGGTTGTGTAATTATATTAAAGAAGTGCTAATGGCTTCAAAAGCTCGATTAGGTTTAACTGATGATTTTCAAATTCTAGATTGCAGTATAGAAAATGGTGAATTACGATTAATTACCAATGAATTTTTATACGAAGATTTCTTTGAACTACATTTTATGAAAAAACTTTATGAATTAAGAGAAATGCATATTACTAGAATGTTTGGAAGTTATGTTTTGTTACAACGTATAAATGGAGAGCTAAAAGCTGTTTTATCAACAGAAGTTCCTATTAGTTATTGTCCTTTAATGTATAAATTATTAAAAGAAGTTGGAGGAGAAAATGCAGATCTTTTATTAGCAGCGTTGAAAAATGGTGATGCAGAAGCTCAAAAAGAAGCCATGTTAAATTTAATTAATGAAGTGGTTATAAAAGGTGGATATTTTGATACTTCAAGACCTCTTAATTCTTGTGAGGCAAATGTATTGTTTGGGGCTAGTGAAACCTTATCATCAGCTTTCCAAAATGGGTTAATCGATGCTGCCGTTATTGTTTCAAATAATTTAGGAACTATTATTACAACAAATGCTTTTAATACACAAGGTGCAGTAAAAAGAATGACAGGACTTTTTTATACAACTCCATCTAGTGAAATACTAAGAACTGCTTTAGCTGAAAAAATTTATCCTGTATTTCCTAAGACTGCTGAAATAGATCAATTGGCTGGTGTAAAAAAAGCTATTGATTTAGGATATAAAAATATTGCTGTTACTGTAGCAAGTCAAGATAATCAATTGTTAGAAGAAATAGCAAAATTAGAAAAAGATGGTGTAAGAATTTATAAATTTGGTCTTTGTTCAACAGGAGTGTCTTTAGAAACTGCTAATATTATGAGAGATCATGCTGATGTCATTTGGACTTGCGCTTCAAAATATGTAAAAGAAGTAGTGGAACCATTAGCCATTGCTCAAGTAGGAGTAAAAATACCTGTACATATTATGACTGAACAAGGTTGGCAACTTGTAAATAATCATTTACAAGTTATGAATGGAACACCTTTTGATGCTACATTAAAAGCAGGAGAAGAAGAACCAGTTGTTTTAAATCAAGATGGTGGCTTAAAATTGGTACGTAAAAGAGATATTCATAATTGTGCTGATTGTCCTCATCCATGTGTGTAATTTGTCCTCATCCATGTGTGTAATTATTGACTTATCCTTATCTATTTGATAGGATAAGTTTTTTAAAAAGGGGTGTTTTTTATGGAAATCGTAGATTATAGTAAAGTAAAAAGATTTGATTCTTTTCATGTTGATCATTTAGAAAAGGCAAATATTCCTGATGCTATTTGGCCATACTGTAATAACCATGTTATTTGCATAAATGATGCTTATTATATATGGAAATATGATTCTTTAGCTGTTGAACTCATAGGAGCTTATTTATCAGCTATTTTAGGATTAGAAAGCGCTTCATATTCGCTCGCTTTATATGGAGACAAACCTTTTGTTGTTTCTAAAGTTTTTTTTTTAGAAGGGTTTCATTATTTTATGGCCAGTGATTTTGATGGTGCTATGGAATTGTTTGGAAAGCCAGTAGAAAATATTAAAACATCTTTTTATTGTTTTGTTGAACGTCTTCATTTGTTGCCAAAACAAGTCTTGGATAAAATGCTTAAATTAATTGCTATAGATCTTAAAATGGGGCAAGTTGATCGAAATGAAGAAAATATTATTTTTAAAAGGAATAAGGTCACAGGAGAACTAGATCTTGCTCCCGCTTTTGATTTTACAAATGCTTATGTTCCTAGTTCTTATTATAAAAATCCTTTTTTGTTTCTGCGTTTGAACCATAAGTCTTTAGCAGATTTTATACATGAATTTCCACAAATAAGAGAGTATATTGATGCCCTACAAAGTGTTTCTATGGATGTTATGATGGATGGTATTTTAGAAAAAAGTGGAGTAGCTTTTGAAGAAGCAGAAATAGCGTTTTATCAATCTTTTGATAAAGAAAGAAGTAGAATGTTAAAAAAAATATAAAAATTTGTTATAATTTTATTGGGTGTAAATATGGAATTATTTAATAGGTTTAGAGAAACTGTTTTTTTAAAGGAAGAAAGTGATTTAGAAAAGCAATTAACACGCTTGAAAGGAATAAAAGATAAAGTTGATAAAAATGATAAAATTGATAAAGACATTAAGTTGATAGAAATAGGGATAAATGGAGAAAATAATATTGTTTATGAACTTAAAACTTCTAATATTGGTATGTATGTTTTAAGAGATGTTTGCCTATCATTTGAAGATTTAACTGCTCAAATTGATTTTGTAATCGTTACAAAAGCTTATGTATACTTAGTTGAGTGTAAGAATTTGATTGGTAATATTACTGTTAATAATCAGGGCGAATTTAAAAGAGATTATTATTTGGGAAAGAGAAATATTGTAGAAAGTATGTATTCTCCCTATAGACAAGCTATAAGACATAAAGACATTTTAAAGAAAATATGGCTTAGTTCTCATAGTAAGCTTTCTTCTTTCCTTTTTGAAAAGAATTTTGATAAGACTTATAAACCATTAGTTGTTTTGTCTAATTCAAAAGCTTTGTTGAATGTAAGATATGCAACAAAAGAAATAAAAGACCATATTGTTAGAGTGGATAATTTAATAGATTATATAAAAAAGGATATTGATTCATATAATAATGAAGTCTATATGAATAAAAAAATGATGGAAAGTGTGGCTATTTCTCTTTTAAAAAGACATCAAGATAAAACAAATAATTTTGTTGATAAGTATGAGGTTATCAACACTACTTTAGAAAAAGATGATAAAACTATAGAAGAAAAACTTAAAGCTTTTAGAAAGGCCCGGGCATTAAATCTAAAAATTCCAGCTTATTATGTATATACTGATGAAGAAATGAACCGTTTAATAAATTTGAAACCAAAGACAATAGAAGATTTAAAAAAAGCTAATATTCTTTCTGCTATAAAAATTAAATGTCATGGTGAAGAAATAGTTAAGCTTTTGAATGAAGAAAACGATGTATAAAAAGGTTTTCTTTTTCTTTTTGATAGAAACTGGCAGAATATGCTATAATCGGTCAAAATTTGCTCTTGTTATTCTTTATTTTCGTATTATACTTGCTATGCAAAGGAGAAATTATATGTATTTAGGTCCATTGCTGGTTTTTAAAAATCAAAAAGAGTTTAGAGAACAGTTGTTATATCATTTATATTTTTTAGAAAATTTTTATTTTAAAGAAATCTTTGATACAGATGATATTTGTATTAAAAAGGTATTTGCTTCTTTAATTCGAACCGCTTATTCTGTTGATATGTTAGTTTCTGTAGAGGAAAAATTGTACTTAGTTGTTATAACTTTGGCAACAAATTTTAAAGAGTTTAAGAAGAATATGCATTATTTTGAAAAAGTATATGTAGATTATAAAGAGAGAAAAGATATACATAGTTATTATTTATTACAATTTACTGTTTATCATAATGTATCTTATTTTATGTTTCAGTTTAATTTAGAGGCGGAAGATGATAAGGATTGTATTATTAAAATGATAGAAATTAATTTGTCTAAGTATGAGAATCATGATTTAACTTGGTAAATGAGAAAAAATATTGTATACTTTAGGAGGTGAAATGTCATGGATAAAGAAAAATTATTTGGTGAAGTAAAAGATTTACAAAGTAAGTTACTAAATATTAAGGAGTGTCTTTGACTTAGATTGTAAAGAAAAAGAAATAGATTCATTAGAATTAGAACAAGCTAGGGAAGACTTTTGGCAAAATCAAGGACATGCTTTTGAAGTTAATAAAAAATGTGCAAATTTAAAAAAAGAAGTTGATACTTTTAAAAATGTATGGTCTAGGTTAGAAGAAATAAATGCTTTATTAGATGATAAAGATATGTATGAGATTATAGTTGAAGAAATAAACGAGTTAAAGTCACAGATTCTTTTTTTGGAAGAAGAAGCTCTTTTTGCAGGAGAGTATGATAACTTAAATTGTTATTTGGAAATACATCCTGGAGCAGGTGGAACTGAATCTTGTGATTGGGCTTTAATGTTATCTCGTATGTATCAAAGATTTTGTGAGAAATATGATTTTAAATATGAAGAAATTGAATTGTCTAAAGGTGATGAAGCTGGTATTAAAAGTGTTACTCTAAAAATTAAAGGAATTAATGCATATGGCTTATTAAAACTAGAAAATGGGGTACATAGGTTGGTTCGTATTTCTCCATTTGATGCTAATAAAAGGCGCCATACTTCTTTTGCAGCAGTTAGTGTTATTCCGGAATTTGATGATAAAATAGATATTGAAATTAAGGAAGAAGATTTAAAAATTGATGTATATCATTCAAGTGGAGCAGGTGGTCAATCTGTTAATACTAGCAATTCTGCTGTAAGAATTACGCATTTGCCTACTAAAACAGTGGTGGTATGCCAGAATGAACGAAGCCAGTTACAAAATAAAGAACAAGCGATGAAGATGTTAAAAAATAAGCTTTATTTGTTAGAACTTGAAAGTCGTGAAGAAAAGATTAGTGAAATGAAGAATACAGATATAGCTATAAATTTTGGAAGCCAAATAAGAAGTTATGTAATGGAACCATATAAAATGGTAAAAGATCATAGAAGTTCTTTTGAAACAAGTGATCCAGATAAGATTTTAGATGGAGAAATTAAAGAAATGTTATTGTTTAATTTAAAAAAGGTGGTTTAATGGGAGAATTATATCAGTTTATTGAAGATAATATTGCTATAAAAAGTACGCTGGTGTTAGCTTGTAGTGGTGGCCCAGATTCAATGTTTCTTTTTCATGTTTTAATGAAATGCGCTAAAAAAAGAGATTTACAGTTAATTGTTGCTCATGTAAATCATAAAATAAGAGAAGAAAGTGATGAAGAAGAAGTCTTTTTAAAAGAATATGTGGAAAAATTAGGTGTTGAATTTATGTCAACATCCTTGACTAAATCAGCAAAGATGAATGAAGAAATGGCTCGAAAGAAAAGATATGCTTTTTTAATGGATTGTGTTAAAAAAAAGAATGCCAAATATTTGCTTACGGCTCATCATGGAGATGATTTAATTGAAACCGTATTAATGCGTATAACAAGAGGAAGTAATTTAAGTGGTTATGCAGGTATTAAAAAAGTGCAACAAAAAGATAATGTTACTATTTTAAGACCTCTTTTGGACTATAGTAAGGAACAAATTCTTGATTATAATAAGAAAGAAAACATTCCTTTTGTTGTTGATAAATCAAATATGAGTAATCAATATACTAGAAATCGTTATAGAAATGTAGTATTGCCGTTTTTAAAGAAAGAAGATCAGAATATTCATAAGAAATATATGCAGTTTAGTGAAGAAGCTAATTCATATTGTACATTTGTCAAAACATATATTTTAGAACATCAATTTCTTGTGGATAATCAGATAGTTATCAACAGAATGGAAAATGAATCTACTTTTATTAAAAGAAAAACAGTAGAGTTATTAATTCATAATATTCAGCAAGTAGATTTATTAGATATTAATAATGACCAATTAAAAGAAATTATGAAACTTTTTGAGGGAAGAAATAGAAAAATCGATTTAAATAATGGATATGTATGTATAAAAGATTATAATATTCTTACTATAAGAAAGGATCATGTAGTTTCAGATTATGAATTTGTGTTTAATGATTTTGTTAAACATGATGATTGGAGTATTTTTAAGTTAGATAGTACTAATGATTTTTCGAATAATTCTATTTGTTTATTAAGTGATGAAATAAAACTTCCTTTTATTGTTCGTAACCGTAGAATGGGGGATGTTATAGAGGTTAAGAACTTAAATGGTACTAAGAAAATTAAAGATATTTTCATTGATGAAAAGATTCTTATGCAAAAAAGAAGTGAGCTTCCTATTGTAACAGATAGTGAAAATCATATCCTTTGGATACCAGGTGTAAAAAAATCAAAATTTGCTAAAGACAAAACACAAAAGTATGATATAATATTGAAATATGAGGTGAGAAAGAAAGATGAATAATACAAAAGCAAGACAAAACGATAACTTTAAAAATTTATTACCTTATGTAGTATTGTTAATTGTTATTGGAGCTGTTCTTTTTGCTCTTAATATGCAAGGAGTGAAGGTAAATAAATTATCTACTGGTGAACTTATTACTAAATTGAAAGAAAATGATGTTACAGAAATTACTATTACTCCAAAAAGTGATGAAAGTGTATACTATATTGAAGGTAAACTAGAGGGATATAAAGATGAAGAAAAGTTTACTACTAAAGCTGTTGGCTCTGAATTAGATAATATTTTGACGCTTGTTAATGCTAATGAAATTAAAAAATATAACACTGTATCAGATCCAGGTGGAAGTATTATTCTTTATGTTGTTATTAATGTTTTACCTTTGGTTCTAATAGTTGTAGCTATGTACTTCTTATTTACGAAACTAGCTAGCTCTAATAAGAATTCTATGGATTTTGGCCGTAGTAAAGCTCGTTTAAGTAATCAAAATGATAAGAAGAGCTTTAAAGATGTAGCTGGTTTGAAAGAAGAAAAGCAAGAAGTAGAAGAATTAATTGACTTTTTGAAAAATCCTAAAAAGTTTGAAAAGCTTGGAGCTAGAATTCCTAAAGGGGTATTACTTGTAGGTCCTCCAGGTACTGGAAAAACTTTACTTGCCAAAGCTATAGCTGGAGAAGCAAATGTTCCATTCTTCTTTATTAGTGGTAGTGACTTTGTTGAACTTTTTGTAGGTGTTGGTGCTAGTCGTGTTAGAGATATGTTTAAAGAAGCAAAAAGAAGTGCTCCTTGTTTGATTTTTATCGATGAAATTGATGCGGTAGGCCGACAAAGAGGAACTGGATTAGGTGGAGGTCATGATGAACGTGAACAAACCCTTAATCAATTGCTTACAGAAATGGATGGTTTTGGAGAAAATGAAGGCATTATATTGATTGCTGCAACAAATAGACCAGACGTTTTAGATCCAGCTTTGCTTCGTCCAGGACGTTTTGATAGACAAGTTACAGTTAGTCTTCCTGATGCTAATGAAAGAGAAGCTATATTAAATGTTCATGCTAAGAATAAAATATTAGGTAAAGATGTTAATATTAAGAATTTAAGTTTAAGAACACCAGGTTTTTCTGGAGCTGATTTAGAAAACTTATTAAATGAAGCAGCTTTGCTTGCTGTAAGAAGAAATAAAAATAGTATTACAATGGATGAAATTGACGAAGCTACAGATAGAGTTTTACTTGGACCTGCTAAGGTTACTCGTAAAATTACGGATAAAGAAAAGAAGCTTGTTAGTATTCATGAAGCAGGTCATGCTGTTATTGGTTTAAAATTAGAAGATGCTCAAGAAGTTCATAAAATAACTATTATTCCTCGTGGTATGGCTGGCGGTTATACGATGATGCTTCCAAAGGAAGAAAAAATTGCTGTTTTAACTAAAAATGAATTATTAGCTCAAATTACTGGTTTATTAGGAGGCCGTGTTAGTGAAGAAATGTTCTTGAAAGAAGTTTCTACAGGAGCTAGTGATGATTTAAAACGTGCGACTCGTATTGCAAGAAGTATGGTTACAGAATATGGTATGAGTGAACTTGGTCCAGTTCAATATGAAGAAAAAAGTGAAGGCGTATTTTTAGGCAGAGATTATAATAATAGTTCTAAAAACTTCTCTGATCAAGTTGCTTTAGAAATTGATCAACAAACACGTAAAATTATTGAAGATTGTTATACAAAAGCTAAGAAGATAATTAAAGATAATGAAAAACTTATTATGCAGTTATCAGATGCTTTGATGGAATATGAAACAATTACGAAAGAACAAATTGAATCGATTGTTAATACAGGAAAGATAAAAGCAGATGCTCTAGTAGCTGAAGAAACTTCAGAATCTACTAAAAAAACAAAACCTAAAAAGGATGTGGAATAATGTTAGAAACTATTTTATTGATTATTTCTGTTATTATTATTGCTTTAGTGTTACTTCAAAGTAATAAAGCAAGTGATGCAGGACAAATTATAACGGGAGGTAATGAAGCTTTATTTTCAAATATGAAAGAAAGAGGCTTAGAACTTGTAATTACAAGATTGACTTTTGCTATGGGTATTATCTTCTTTGTAATTTCTTTAGTGTTATTCTTACAATAAAGTTTAGAACTTCGTCTTAGTGATGAAGTTTTTTTTATGTGGTACTGTTTTTTGATTGCAAAAACATTCGATTTGCGATATCATATAAACCGAATTGAGGGATGAATATGGATAAGTTAAAAAGAGCTCTTTCTTTTGCTTTAGCGACACTTACGGCTTTAACAATGAGTGCATGTGACAATAGATTAGAAAAGAACAATGATGAAATTAAAAAAGGGAATGAAAAACCTTTTGAAAATCAAGAGAAATTGTTTGAGAGTGAAAATTCTTCTAAAAATTATGACGAATTGATAGAATATACAAAAAAGCTACAAGAAATGGAGATACCTTATGTTTTTCAAGAATATTATCCTACTTTAGAACAAATACAAAGTTTAATAAAGAAAGCTGATGTAGAAACAGAATGTAATGTTAATATTCCTTTAGATTTGGATAAGTTATTTGAAAGAATAAAAGATAATTCTTATAGTGCTTTTATACGTACTCCAAATAGTGGATCATTGTTTGTTATTGAAGGTAGTTATCCTAAAATGTTAAGTGAAGGAGTAGCTGTTGAGGAGACTGTACAAATTGCATTTGAGAAGTGTTTAAAAAAAGCTTTAGAAATGTTAAAAGATGCAACAAATGATACAAAGGACGATTTACATCAAATTGCAGGGTTACGTTTTTTAGTTATAACTGGTGGAGAAATTGTTACTTTGCATAATCTTAATGGCGTTTATGATCAAAGAAATCATATAGGTTTTTTGTATAAAGAAGCGATAGAAGAAGCGCAACAAAAAGGTGAGTTAGAAGAATATTTATTTACTGTTATTTCTAGATGCTTAAATGATGTTCGTATGCTTCCTTGTGCATGTCGTAATGAACAAGCACAAAATAAAGGCGGAGAAGTTGCCCCTTTTAAAGTAGAAGAGACTTCATATCATTCTGTTTTAGAAACTACTCTTGTATGTGCAACTGTTGAGTCTTATATGCAAAATCAAACTACAAATGGAACAGAAATGTATGATTGTATTTATCAATCTGATAGGAAAGATCAAGCATATTTGATGTATATGGCAATGTTTGATAAAGAACATACAGTTGAAGAGTATTATAATGCTATGTTTGATAATAGTGTTAAAGATGTTCATGCCTTTTTTGGATTAGAAACAGATGCGGATTTGTTAACTTTTTATCAAATGCTTTATTCTTGTGATTCTTTAAGTGTAAAATCGTCTTTACCAGATAAATTATCTAAAGATGGAGTATCTTTAACTTTGAGAGAATACTATGATGCAGTAGGTCTTACCCATCATATAAATTTATATAGAATATTACTTAGTCGGTTGGCTAATTATACATTAGAAAATGACTTAGATATTACTAGTAATATGATGTTATTTCATTTATTTAAAGATATGGTTACTGATGGGTATGATTGGGTTTATGATAGTGATTCAGAAGAAAATGAGGCCTTTACTCTTTACAGTCGTTCTGTGCAAGAACTAACCGAACTTTATGAAGAATTTTTAAGTAAATGTTATGGTATGCCTATAGATCAAATAAAAGATTTAGAAAATGGCGAAGAATTAAAGGATTATATTAGAGCTCTTGTTTCTCTTGTTGATGGTAAAATTGAATTTAATCTTTTACATGGTATTAAAGCTCGTGAATTATTAAGAAGATTTCCTTTATTAAGAGATATCCTAAGTGTAACTAAAAGCTATTGTTATTTAGGGTATTGTGATTCTACTTCCTTTGAAGAAGCTTTAGTAAGACAAAGACAAATACAAGAATGAGTATTATTTTAGAGGCAGATTGTTAAAAAACGTCTGCTTTTTTGATGCGTTTATTATTAAGACATAAAAAAAAGAAAGAGGATAGGTCTTTCTTGTTAACTTTCGTATGACTTTATGTATTTTATTATTTCTCTATCGCTTAGTACTTTACCTTCGGCATATTTTTTTCCGTTTATAACTAAGCCTGGAATATTTTTAATATTATACTTGTTTAAAGATTCTTGGTCATCTTTGAGTTCAATTTTTATATTTTTATCTATATTGCCGATTGCTTTTAAAAGCATCTTTTTCAATTTCATTCCATTACTACAATTACTGCCAATTATCTTTATATTCAAATGCTTCACCTCTCCTTTCATATTCATCATACTTTAATAATGTGAAATAATTATGTTGTTTTTGAGAAAATTAAAAGGGTATCATTAAGCGTAGAAGTATGCTATACTTATTTAGAGTGAAGAAATATGAAAAATAATAGAGGATTTACATTAATTGAATTATTAGTAACCATAGCGTTGATAGCTGCTGTTAGTGTTATTGTCGGGCTAAATATTATGCATACTATTAATGCACAAGAAGAAAAACAAATTGCTGAGTATCGTACAAAGTTAGAGGATGCTGCTTGTGTTTATGTTGAAAGCCTAGGTTTAAAAGGGAATAGAACTGTTACTATTCAAAACTTAATTGACAAGGGATTAGTGGGAAAAGATACGGTGAATCCTGAAAATAAAAAAGCTGTTACGCAAGATGGGGCAAGAATTACTGTTACATGGTCAAATGGTAAAAAAACTTGTACTTATACAAAATAAAAGGGGAAATGTTTATGAAGGAAAAAATTATAGAATTATTTCATCAAATTACAAGAGCTAAGTCTGTTTTTGAAATATATGATAAATTGAATTTAAAAGGTGTAGATGATCAAAGAGAATTAGAAGAAGCTTTAAGAGATTTAGTAGAAGATGGTATTATTCATGAAACTAGAAAAGATGGCTATGTTTTAATGAGCGAATGTTCTACTTTACGTGTAGGTAAAATTAGTGTTAATAAAGCTGGTAATGGATATGTTGATATCAACGGTCCCATAGATGTTTATATTGCCGCTAAAAAACTCAATCATGCTATAGATGGAGATGTTGTAGCAGTTGATACATATAGTAATCATGGTGTATTAGAAGGAAGAGTCTTACGTATTTTAAAACGAGATATTAAAAACGTTGTTGGAGAAATTGTTCGTTTAAAAAAGAAACTTGTTTTTAGGCCTGATGATGAGAAATTAAATGTTATTATTAGTTTGCCAAAAGCTGATATTTCAAAGTTAGTAGAAGGACATAAAGTTTTAGTTGGAATTATAAAAGATTTTGGAAGTAATCATTATCTTGGTTCCGTCTTAAAAGTAATTGGTCATAAAAATGATCCTGGTGTAGATATTATTTCTATTGCATTAAGGCACGGTATTGAAGTAGAATTTAATGAATCTGTTATTGAAGAATTAAACTCAGTGCCAACGATAGTTAGAGATACAGACAAAGTAGGTAGAAAAGATTTAACAAAAGAAGAAATATTTACGATTGATGGAGATGATACTAAAGATATTGATGATGCTATTAGTTTGAGAAAAGAAGGTAATTTATATGTTTTAGGGGTACATATAGCGGATGTTAGTTATTATGTAAAAACAGGAACTTCTTTATATGAAACTGCTTTTGCTCGTGGTACTTCTAGTTATTTAGCTGATACAGTTATTCCTATGATTCCTCATCAATTATCTAATGGGATTTGTTCTTTAAATCCAGAAGTGGAACGTTTGGCTATAAGCTGTGTTATGAAAATAGATGAAAAAGGAATTGTCAAAGATTATGATATATTTCCATCCGTTATTTGCTCTAAAAAACAAATGACATATAAAAATGTTAATAAGATTATTATGGAAGATCAATCAGTAGAAGGATATGAGCCATTTATACCAACTTTGAAATTGATGAATGAATTAGCTCATATTTTACGTGAAGAAAAAACTAGTCGTGGGTATATTGATTTTGGTTTAGAGGAAGCTAAAATCATTCAAGATGCATCTGGTAAAGCTATTGATGTTGTTAAAAGAGAACGTGGAGATGGAGAGAATTTAATAGAAGATTTCATGATTGCAGCCAATGAAACTGTAGCGACGCATGTTTCTAATATGGAATTGCCTTTTGTTTATCGTGTACATGATATACCAAGTGCCGAAAAAGTAGAGAGTTTTACTAATTTAGTTAAACAAATGGGCTATCAAATAACAACCGATTTACGTAGGATGACACCACTTACAATGCAAAGTGTTTTAGAAGAATTTCGTGATAAAAAAGAATTTAGTGTTTTATCAGATCAATTGCTTCGTAGTATGAAAAAAGCCGTTTATAGTACAAATAATATTGGACATTTTGGTCTGGCTAGTGATAATTATACGCATTTTACAAGTCCTATTAGAAGATTTCCAGATTTGACAGTACATCGTCTTTTAAGAACTTACTTTTTTATGAATGATATGAGTCTTGATACGATCAATTATAATGAAAAATATTTGATTGATGTAGCAGAGGTTTCTAGTGAAAGAGAAGTGGCTGCGCAGGAAGCTGAAAGAGATGTTTTAGGCATGAAGATGGCAGAATATATGGAAGATAAAGTAGGCAAAGTTTATAAGGGAATTATTAATGGTGTAACAAGTTTTGGTTTTTTTGTCGAACTTGATAATTTAGTGGAAGGCTTGGTACATATTAGTTCTTTACATGGTTTTTATAATTATGTTCCAGAGCAATTGTCTTTAATAAAAAAAGATAATAGTGTTCGTTATAGAATTGGGGATAAAGTAACTATTCAAGTTATTGGAGCTAGTAAAGATACTGGTAATATTGATTTTGAATTAGTTGAGGGGGATAATAATGGAGATCAAGAATAAGAAAGCATATTTTAATTATTTTATTGAACAAGAATTAGAAGCAGGTATTGCACTTGTGGGTACGGAAATTAAATCCGTTAGAAAGGGTTCTTTAGATTTGTCTGATGCTTATATACGTATAAAGAATAATGAAGCCTTTATTGTAAATATGTTTATTGATCAATATAATGAAGCTAGTATTTTTAATCATAATACTACTCGTGAACGGAAGTTACTTTTGCATAAGAAGGAAATAAAAAAATTAGAAGAGTTAAAAAGCAAAGATGGATATACAATTATTCCTCTTAAAATATATTTGCACGATGGTAAAGTTAAAGTTTTAGTTGGAGTGGCTCGTGGAAAAAAACTTTATGATAAAAGAGAAAGTATAAAGAAAAAAGACTTAGAAAGAGCTGAAAAAAGGAAGTGGTAATTCATGAGAATTAAAGCAAAAAGAATGTCTAAAAATTCTAAAAAAACTTATTTGGTAATTGGGGGCGTAGTTATTTTAATGGCGTTAGTGGCAACTGGAGTGTTTGCTATGAGACATTTATCGAATAAGCCTGCTGTTTTAAGTAAAGAGGAAAGAAAAAATGGTGAAGTTCCTCCAGATGAGATAGATGATAGTAAACCTGTTTCAGGAGATGAAAAAGATTCTAATCATAGACCTTTTGCGGTAATGATTAATAATATTTCTACAGCAAGACCTTACCAAAGTGGATTGCAAGATGCTTATATTGTTTATGAACTTATTGCAGAAGGCGGAATTACAAGGTTTTTAGCTTTGTTTAAAGATATGGAAACAGCAAGAATTGGTACTGTTAGAAGTGCAAGACATTATTATTTAGATTATGTTTTGGAAAATGATGCATATTTTGTGCATTGGGGTTGGAGTCCGCAAGCACAGAGTGATATTTCTTCTTTGAAGATAGATAATATTAATGGGCTTCATTATTCTAATAAGTACTTTTGGACTGATACTTCGTTGAAGGTCTCTACAGAACATACTCGTTTTACTAATATGGAAAAGTTGGAAAAAGCCATTAAAGATCTTGGTTATCGTACTACATCTAATAAAGATATGTTATTAAATTATAGTGAGGATAGCTTAGATCTTGAACAAATAAAAAATGCTAAGAAATGTGATACAGTAAATATTAAATATTCTAATAGTACGACTACTAATTATAAATATGATAGTGAGAAGAAAGTATATTTTCGTAGTGTAAATAATAAGGCTCATGTTGATTATGTTTCAAAGGAACAATATAATTTTAAGAATATAATTGTTTATCAAGTGAAGAATACTTCTATAGATCAAGATGATAAAGGGCGTCAGGAATTGAATAATATTGGAACAGGTACAGGGTATTATATAAGTGAAGGATATGCTATTCCTATTAAATGGGAAAAGAAAAGTAGATCTGCAGAAACAAAATATACTTTGGAAAATGGAGAAGAATTAGTTGTAAATGAGGGAAATACCTTTATTCAAATTCAGCCAAAGGGATTAAGTTTAGATATAAAATAAAATTGGAGGAATAAAATGCAGGAATTATTAAATTTTATCATTGATAAATATATTATGTTTGATATTATATCAGCTGTTTTAATTTTTGCTTTGATTGGTTATTTTGTTGATATGAGAAGAAGAAAGAAAGATCCATATCATGTGGATAAAAAAGAAGATATTAACTTAGAAAATATTGGAGCTTCTGGTAATGTGGCTTTGAATGATGCTTTGAATCAAAATGCTGGTGTAAATATGGCTATTGATCAAGCTTCTTCAACTGTTAATATGGCTTCGAATGCTTCAAATAATCAACAAAACTTCTAAAATAAAGAGTTAGCAAAATCTAACTTTTTTTCATACTGTAAGAAACTAAGGTCACTTAAAATGTGTATTAGGTACTATCCATTTTATTAATATTTTGATATAATGTATAGGCATCAATGTATTGATAAAAAGGATGGTGTTTTAATTTTGAATTTATCTCTAGTATGGAGTTTATTTACAAAACTATTGGATATTTGTTTTGTTTGGATTGCGTTTTATTATATTTTAAAAAATGTTAAGAATAATATAAAAATGGTATTAATTGTTAAGGGAGTATTTTTAATTCTTATCGTTAAATTATTGAGTGATTGGCTTAATCTTTATACCGTTGGAGTAATTTTGGAGTATGCTATTCAATGGGGACCTCTTGCAATTATCGTTATTTTTCAACCAGAAATTAGAAGTGTGCTCGAGTCTTTAGGTAGAACGCAGTTGTTAGGAAGACATAAAATATTAACGATTGATGAACGAGAAAAAGTTGTTTATGAACTTATGCGATCAGTTGAATATTTACGTAAAAATAGAATTGGTGCTTTAATTGTTGTAGAAAGAGAAATATCTTTGGAAGAATATATTCGTAGTGCTACAAAGATATATGCAGATATGTCTGATTCTTTGTTAGAAACAATCTTTTTCCCAAATTCGCCGCTTCATGATGGTGGAGTTATTGTTCAAGGAGATCGAATTACTTGTGCAGGTGCTGTTTTTAAAACGAGTATGAATCCTAATATTTCTAAAAGATTAGGAACGCGTCATAGAGCTGCTTTAGGAATTGCAGAGGAAAGTGATGCAATAGCTTTAGTTGTATCTGAAGAAACAGGTCGTCTTAGTATAGCAGTTGATGGTGAATTACATTATAATTTGGATCCAGATCAATTTAGAATGATGTTGATTGAGGAATTAAGACCCAAAATGGAAGTTTTCTTCGAAGCTGATAATGGTGAAAGTGAAGGTGAAGAAGAATAATGAAAAAGTTTTTAAGAGGTATTTATCGTTTTATTGATAAAAATATTGTTGTACCAATAAGTAGATTTATTTATTATTTATCTAAAAAGTGGAAAAAGAATCAAGGAAAATTAGATAAAGTATTAAATCAGCCTCATTTTTTGATTTATTTGTCTTTGGCGACAGCTGTAATTATGTTTTTATTAATTGATTCTAAGGTAATAAGTTTAGTAGAAACAGAAGCTGAGGTTATTACGAATGTTCCAGTTGTAGTTAAATATAATGAGGAAGCTTATGTTATTGAAGGCGTTCCTGAAAATGTAGATATAACTATTACAGGTAGAAAAAGTGATATTTATTTGGCTAAACAACTTGGAGAATATGAAGTTATACTTGATTTATCTGATTATTCTGCTAGTGATACACCTTATAAAGTATACTTTACTTACTCAAAATCTATTGATAGTTTAGGTTATAAATTAGATCCATCTTATGTACAAGTTACAGTGAAGAATAAAGAAAGTAGTGTAAAGACATTATCTTATGATTTAATGAATATTGATGAATTAAATAATAAGTTGAGTGTTAAAAGTGTTACTTTGAATAAATCAGAAGTAGTTGTTAAAGGAAGTAGTGATGCTTTAGCTAATATTTCTAATGTAAAAGCTTTGATTGATTTAGGAAAAGGTAATTATAATGAAGCAGGAACTTATAATGTTGATAATATTGAATTAGTTGCCTATAATGCTAGTGGTGAACGTTTGGATAATGTTGAAATAGTTCCTAGTACTACTAGTGCAACACTTGTTTTGGACAGTTATTCTAAAAATGTTACACTTTCTGTTGAAACAGTTGGTACTTTATTACCTGGTAAATCTATTGCCTCAATATTGATAAATAATAATTCAGATTATTCTTTAACAATTTATGGAGAAAAGAGCGATATTGAGAAAATTGATACTGTTCCTGTAACTATTAATGTTGATGGTTTAGGTAATAGTGATACTAAGAATTATACTGTTAAAATAACTAAGCCAGCAGGTGTTAGAGAAATGAGTGCTGAAAGCGTTAATATTATTGCAACTTTTGGTGAGGAAAAGCAAAAAACATTGGATATAAGTAATAGTATTAAGCCAATTAATAAGGCTGATGGTTTAGCGGTAAGTATCGTTGGTGATAAAGATGATGTGGTTAATGTTCAAGTTAAGGGAGTACAATCTGTTATAGATAATATTACTGCGTCGAATGTAGCAGCTTATATTGATTTATCTGGACTAGGAGTAGGAAGTTATGAAGTCGATGTTAAAATTGATAATAAAAATCCTCTTTTAAGCTATGTAGTTTCTAGTAAAGTTAAGATTGAATTAGTAAAAGAGTAGAGAAGTTGTGATTTAATATGAAAATAAGATATGTTTTAAGAATATTATATGTTGCATGTATTATTTGCACTATGATTATTTGTCAAATAAACATATCTTTTTCTATGCTTGGTAATACTATAGATGATGTTCTTTTAAATGAAGTTTATGAGGATAGGGGTGTAGAAGCTAAAAAGTGTACTGTATTTGGTTGTGAAAATCTGATTTCTTATGTTGATGATTATAAAGTTGATACTTCTATAGTAGGAGAAAATAGAATTGAGTATCGTATGAAATATAAAAAACTTGATTGGTCAGTAGAAAGAATTGTTAGAGTGAAGGACAATATCCCCCCAGAAATATCTTTGATTGGGGATGATGTTGTTTATATTTGCTCTATAGCTAGTTTTAAAGACCCCGGAGTTACGGCGGTTGATAATTATGATGGAGATATAACTAGTAAAGTAAAAAAGGTTATAAATGATGATTATATACGATATGAAGTAAGTGATTCTTCTAATAATAGTTCTTTTGTATATCGTAAACTAGTTATTGATGACAGAACAAGGCCAATCATTTCTTTAAAAGGAGCATCGGTGATCTATCACGAAAAAGGAACTAGCTTTAAAGACCCAGGTGTGAATGTTAAAGATAATTGTGATGAGAAAATTCATGAGAAAGTAAAGGTTAGTTCTTTAGATCAATTAAATAAGGTAGGCAAGCATGAAATTGTTTATACGGTAACAGATGTTGCTGGAAATAGTAATTCTGTTAAAAGAATTGTTTATGTTTATGATTTTAAAACTAAGAATGTAGAAGAATATAAGCAAAGTCTAGATTATTATATTGCTAGTAAAGGATATCAAGTAAGTGTTGGTTATACTTCTTTGGATAAAAATGAGACATATTATTATAAAGAAAAAAAGATTTATTATGGAGCTAGTTTAATTAAGACTTTGGCAGGGTTGTATGCCTATGAAAATATGACATTAACAGATGAAGTGAAACAGTTGGTAAAAGAAGCTATTTCGGTTAGTTCAAATTCTAGCTATAAAAAATTAGTGTCGATGATTGGTATTGATCATTTGAGAAGTTATGGCAAAATGATTGGAGCAACGCATGTGTTAACGCGTGGTGATGATGACTTTTTTGCTAATACACATGTTCTGGATCAAATCACTTATATGAAATATTTATATCAATTTGTAGTGAATAATGCAAATGGAGAAGAATTAAAAAGTTATTTTATTAATGATCATTATAATTATTTGCGGTTTGGAGAATTTCCTTTATTTATGCATAAATATGGTTACTTTGGGAAATTATTTCATGAAGCAGGCATTGTTTTTGATAAAAAGCCTTATATTATAGTGATATTAAGTGAAGAGGCAACAAATGATTATCCAACTATTTTTAGGGATTTGTCTGAGAAAGTTTACTATTTAAATGATTTAATATAAAAAGTCGTTTTGGGTAACGACTTTTATTTTTCAACAAAATCCATAAAATAAATTCCTATGTTGATAAGTCCACAGATACCAACAATAGCATAGATTATTCTATGAAGCATGTCTAAATCTTTAAATACTGTTTCTACTAAATTGAAGTCGAATATACCGATTAATCCCCAGTTTAGGGCCCCAATAATAGTAAAAATTAGTGCAATTTTTTGTAATGTTGCCATAATACTTTCCTTTCTATTGTTTATTTTGGTTAATTTTGTAAAAATTATTCATGTATATTTTAAATTATCTAAAATATAGTTAATTAGAAAAGGGGTAAAATTAGATGAAAAAGTATTTTGTGTTATTAGTAAGCTTACTACTTTTATTAACTGGATGTGGGAAGTTAACAGCAGGTGATGCAGTTGGAGAATTCACTAAATTAGTTGAGAATAGTAAATCTTATAAGCTTTCTGGAACTATGGAAATTAACGGAGATGAAGAAGTTTTTACATATAGTTTGGAAACTTACTTTTTGAAAGATGATTTTTATAAGGTTGTATTAGTTAATCAAACTAATAATCATGAACAAGTTATTCTTAAGAATACAGATGGTTTATATGTCGTTACACCAAATTTGAATAAAAGTTTTAAATTTGATAGCGTATGGCCAGAAAATTCAAGTCAAGCTTATTTATTAATGAATCTTGTTAATGATATGAAAAATGATAGTGAAGTAGCTTTAGAAGAAACAGATAGTGGTTACATTATTAAAAGTAAAGTAAATTATCCAAATAATGAGGAGCTTACTTATCAAAAAGTATATTTTGATAAGAAAATGGTTCCAGAAAAAGTTGAAGTGTTTAATGGGCAAGATGTTGCTAAAATAAAAGTGGTATTTAAAACAGTTGATTTAAAGGCCAAATTAAAAGAAGAAGATTTTAAATTAGAAGATTTGATTGATGAAGATGTAGAGAATAACGAAAACAATGATCAAAATAGTAATCAAAATAATAATCAGAATAATGAGTGTACTGATGAGTCAACTTGTAAAACAGACAAGTGTGAAGGTGAAGATTGTAAAACAGATGAAAAAACAAATGTGTCATTAGATAGTATTATTTATCCGTTATATATTCCTGCTAATACCCATCTTTCTAGTTCAGAAACAGTAAGTACTGAAGATGGTGATCGTGTTATTCTAACCTTTAGCGGTGATAAAAACTTTGTTCTTGTAGAGGAAGTGGCAAGAAAAAGTAATGAATTTGAAATTATTCCGGTTTTTGGTGATCCTTTTATGATTAACGAAAGTATTGCTGCTGTTAGTTCAAATTCAATGAGTTGGAATGCTAGAAACATCAGTTACTATCTTGTAGGAAGTGATTTATCTACTAGTGAAATGGTTAGTATTGCATCTAGTCTTGGTAATTCTTCAACAGTTATTTCTACCAAATAGGCTTTTATAGCCTGTTTTTCTTTTTAAAAGAGAATTTATATGTTATTCTATTGTTAAATGGAGGTTTTATTATGTTGCTTGATGAACGATTTAATGAAGAAAAATATAGAAGAGAACTTTGGGAAGGGAAGAATTATCGTAAAGATCCGAATATGAGTTTTATTTATTCTTTTGCATCTTTATCATCAACTAAAGAATTTGAATTATTAAGGTTAGTTGCTCATGGTTGTTCTTGTAATCAAGATGTAGATTTATTAAGACGGGTTTATCAAGTTGCTACTACTAATATTTTATGTCCTAGTGCTCATCAATATCATGAAGGCTATATAAAAAGACTTATTAAAGAAGATTCTTGTATGCCATTTGGGGTAGATGCTATGTCACGCGAGGCTTTAATAAATTATTGGAATGGAAGAGTTATTGAACTTTGTAAGGGAGTTTTACAAGAAGTAGCAAGAAGTTTAGTTCTTTTAGAAAAGAAAGGCTTTGATGTAGAAGATATTTTGGATGATATGCGTGTTTTTCCAGATAAAGAAGTAAGATTATCTTTATGTGGTGTTTGTAGTAATCCTGATCGCTTTTTGATTGATGAAGACGACAGAGTGATTAAAGTAGCAAGTATTCGTGTTCGTTTTGAGGAAAAATGGTATCAGAGTGATATTTCATGGAAAAAAGAAATTGTCTTTTTACAAACAGCTTTGGAATATGGAATTATTACCTGTTTAGATGGTTTAACTGGGAATGAAGACACTATGACTGCTCGCTTTGAAAGTCCGCTTTTTGAACCAATAGATTCAAGTGTCTATTTTAGTTTTGATAGAGATATTTTTTGGACTATTGATGACAAAAGAATTTTAGCAGAAGCTATTATGGGCTTGCTTAAAGACGGAAAATTGAAGTATAGAAAAGATGTAGTTAAAACAGAAACCTATTTAAGCCGTATGCGTGCTAAAAAAGAAAATAATGAGTAGGTGTTTTTGTGAATAATATAGATGCTTTTTTAAAAATTTGTAGCGAGATATGTGCATGTGAAGGAAAAAAAGATATCAATAAGCTGTATCTAATATATAGAGATATTTTAAATAGGTATTCTAAGGACTCATCAGCGGCTTTTAAAGACTGTTTAGATATGTTGATGACGGGGATTATACAAGTGGCTTATCGTTTGCAAAAGGTAGATGATAGATGTGTTTTAATTTTAAAGGAAATGTCTGTTTTTTCTAATCCAAGTTGTCGACTTGCCGTTTGTGGTTGTGTAGATGATTATAGTATATTTTTACAAGATAAAGATGAAAGAGTGGTAAATCTTGCAAGAATAAGAGATAATTTTGAAGCAAAATATGAAAATGAAGATGAAGTTTATAAAAATCAATTATCTTTTTTGACTAGCTTATTAGAAACAGGTTTAATATCTGTTATGCAGGATCCTCTAAGTGATACACTTATTTATCAAAGTAATTTATTTGCAACAGAAAGTGATGATTCATTTTCATTACCTTATGAAAATTCTATATTTGATTTTCATAATGGCGTTAGAGATGATGGTTTTTCAGTTGATGCCTTTAGGTTTTTGTTAGATCAAAGGATAATAGCTTCTTATATTTTGTTTTTAATTCATAGTGGTGTAATAAAAATAAAGTCTAGTGGATCAACTGGGCAAATTTTAACCCGATTACAACCTAAGCGTATTGATATTGAAGAGTAATTTTGTTGCAAAATAAAGATAGTTTTTGTATAATTAGGTTATGGAGGCAATAAGAATATGGCAGAAAAAAATAAAGATGTAAAAGTAAAAAAACAAAAAGAAATAAAATATAGAAGTGAAGAACAACAAGAGGTTATTCGTTTTATAATTATTTTAGTTAGTATTTTTGCAGTTGTAGGGATTGTTTATGGGGTTACCAAGATATTTATAAAAGATGAAGTTAAAAATACAGATGATGATATTGTTGCTGGTACTGTAAATTATGATATTGTATCTGTTGGAACTATGTTTAATAGAAGTGAAGAAGAATATTATGTAGCTCTTTATAAGAAAAGTGAAAAAGATGCTATTCTTTATTCGTCTATTATAAATAAATATGCTAATGAAGAAAAATCTTTAAAAGTATACTTTTGTGATTTAGAAAATAAATTTAATGAAGAGTACTATGTTGGTAATGAAAACAGTAATCCTAAGGCAAAGACCATTGCAGATGTAAAGTTTGGTGATTTTACTTTGGTTAAAATATCTAAGGGTAAGATTGTAAAATATGTTGAAAATATTGAAGATATGAAAAAAGAACTGAATATTAATACAGAAAAAGATAATAATAAATAGTATAAAGAAGTAAGAATTGGAAAACTTACTTCTTTTCTTTTTTACTATAGCATGATAGAATTATCGTAGGGTGATAACGTGAAGAATACAAAAGGTTTTAATTTAATTTCAGTAATTCTTATTATTGTAGTTGTTGCTGTTATAGCGGGGGTTACAACAGGAATTATTATGACTAATTCATATCGTACGGTAACAACTGATGATGAGGCTTTAAATGAGTTTTTAAGAGTATATAATGAGTTAGTTGATAGTTATTATGAAGATGTAGATAAAACACAAATGCTTAATAAAGCTAAAGATGCTATGCTTGATTATTTAGGAGATCCTTATACCACTTATTTAAATAGTGAAGAACGAAAAGCATTGGAAGATAGACTTAATGGGACTTATAAAGGAATTGGTGTTTCTTTTGTTGATAAAACGATTGTAGATGTTATGAAAGATACTCCAGCTTCTAAAGCGGGACTACAAAAGGGCGATGTCTTTGTTAAAATTGATAATAAGTTAGTGGAAAGTTTGAGTGATACACAAATATCTAACTTAATTAAAAATTCTGGGAAAGATGTTGTTAAAGTTGTTGTTTTACGTGGAGAAGAAGAAAAAGAGTTTACTATAGAAGTAAAAACTGTAACAGAAAAAGTAGTTGTTTCAGAGAAAATTAAAGATACAAACATTGGATATATTAGTGTGCCTATTTTTTCAAAAACGATATCACAACAAGTGGAAGAGGCTTTACTGGAGTTAGAAAATGATGGTATTGAAAGTTTAATTTTAGATTTAAGAGATGATTCTGGTGGATATTTGGATCAAGCTCAAGATTTGGCAAGTTTATTTTTAGAAAAGGGTAAATTAATTTATTCTTTAGAAAACAAAAATGCTAGAGATGATTATTTTGATCAAACGGATACCAAAAGAGAATATGATATTGTAATTTTGATTAATGGAAATTCAGCTTCGGCGGCTGAGATTTTGGCTGCAGCTTTAAAAGATAGTTATGGTGCTACATTAGTTGGAACTAAAAGCTATGGAAAAGGAAAAGTGCAACAAACATTTACTTTAAGTGATGGGAGTATGGCAAAATATACTTCTGCTAAATGGTTTAGGCCAGATGGCACTTGTATTGATGAAGTAGGTATTACACCAGATTATGTTGTTAACTTAGAACCTTTATTAGATGATAATGGTGAACAAATAGGAAATATTGATACCCAACTTGAAAAAGGAATTGATATATTAAGTAATACGGATTAGTTTTTTCTAATCCTTTTTGTTTGGTAAAAGGGATATGCGAAAAATTTTTATTTTTGCTATATTTAAAAATTTATTATATAATGTAGTTATGAAAGACGGAGTTAATAATGAAAATAGGAGATAAATATGAAGTACATTGTTATAAACATAATGGAAAAATAAATCAAGCAAGTGATGAAGCTATAGTAGTAGATATTACAGATGAATATATTGTATGTATAAATAATAAAGTTAAAATTACGGAAAGAGATGGAAGAAGTTATAGAACGAGAGAACCAGCTATATTATTTTTTTATAAAAATTGTTGGTTTAATATTATTGCACAGATGAAATCTTTTGGTTTATTTTATTATTGCAATATTGGAAGTCCCTTTTTAATAGATGAAAATGTTATTAAATATATAGATTATGATTTAGATTTAAGAGTTTTTCCTAATGGCGGCTATAGAATATTGGATAACAATGAATATAAATATCATAAGAAAATCATGAAATATCCTCCGCAAATTGACTATATTGTGAAACGTGAATTAAATAAATTGATAGAAATGAAGAAAAATAACGCTGGACCATTTGACAAATCGATTATTGCGTACTATAATAAGTTCATTACTTTTGAAAAGAAGTAATGAATTTTTTAAAAACTAGTGCATATATTAATTAAGGAGAGGGCAAAAAATACTAGAAAAATTCAGTATTTTGTCAAAAAAGTCAAAAAAATTAAAAAAAATTAAAATTTTTGTTGACAACCTCGAACTAGTTTGGTATATTACTAGTGCACACAGGAAAAAAGGTGCAGAATGATCTTTGAAAACTAAGTAAAAAAGTCAATTTTGAGTAGCTTTGATTAAACTGAAATTTAAACGTTTAGTAATAAACATTTTTTATTGAGAGTTTGATCCTGGCTCAGGATGAACGCTGGCGGCATGCCTAAGACATGCAAGTCGAACGAGAAGGCCCATTGATGTTTATTGAAGTTTGGAGTGCTTGCACAAAAAATGGATTTAGATGGATTTGGATTTTCCTTCTAGTGGCAAACGGGTGAGTAACACGTGGGTTACCTACCTCTAAGCTGGGGATAACAGTTGGAAACGATTGATAATACCGAATATACTCTACGGAGCAAAGAAGCCTTTAAAGCTTCGCTTAAAGATGGGCCTGCGGTGCATTAGCTAGTTGGTGGGGTAATGGCCTACCAAGGCAACGATGCGTAGCCGAACTGAGAGGTTGATCGG
>CAOOMX010000002.1:0-11678 GCA_948497845.1 uncultured Bacilli bacterium
TAATCCGCCCTTTTTTAAAGTACATAAAAATAGCATATTAAACAAAAATGATTTATTAACAATCGCTAGGCATGAAGTAACAGCTACCTTAGAAGATATATTTAAGGTAGTAAGTGAACATTTAAAAGACAATGGATCCTTTTATATGGTTCATCGTCCAGAAAGATTAGATGAAATCATCCTCACTGCAGAAAAATACAAACTAAAGCTAAAAAAGTTAGAAATAATCATAACCAAAGAAACGAAGCCTACGATTATATTATTAAAATTTCAAAAACATGCGCAGTATGGGATTAAAGTAAAAACAAAAGATATCAGCAATAGAAAAAGTTATCAAGGAATATTTAAAGGAGAGTAAGTATAATGAAATTAATAGTAGGACTAGGTAATCCTGGAAAAGAATATGAAAATACAAGACACAATGTTGGATATATGGTTTTAGATGCATATTTAGAAGGATCATTATGGCAAGAAAAGATGCAAGCAAATGTTACTAAAAGAATTATTAATCAAGAAACAGTATATTTTATTAAGCCATTAACGTACATGAATTTATCTGGGCAAGCTGTGAGAAAGTATATGGATTACTATGACATAGCCATTGAAGACTTACTTATTATTCAAGATGATTTAGATTTAGAAATAGGAAACTACAAATTAAAAAAAGCCAGTTCATCTGGTGGACACAATGGAATAAAGTCAATTATTCAAGAACTAAAAACAGATGCATTTTTACGATTAAAAATAGGTATCAATTCAACAAATAGGAAAGATACAATTGATTTCGTTTTAAATCGATTTAGCAAAAAAGAATTAGATTTATTCAAAGAAAACTTAGCTACATATAAAAAAATAATTGATTCTTTTATTGATAAGGGTATAGAAAAGACCATGAATATTTATAATACAAAATAAGAGGAAGAATATGGATTTTTTAAAGAATTATTTCAAATATGATAACAACATAGAAATATCTGGACTAACAGAAGAACTATGTAATTTATATCTAATAGGTTTATTTAGAAATGTAGATAAAAACGTCATTATAATGGCGAATTCTTTATATGAAGCAAATTTATTATACAACGGAATAAGCACATATACGGAAGATGTATATTTATTTCCTATGGATGATTTTTTATCGTCAATGATCGTAGCACAAAGCCCTGAATTAAAGTACAAAAGATTAGAAACATTAGAAAAGTTAAAAACAAATCGAAGAGGAATTATTATAACAAACCTAATGGGTTATTTAAGATTTTTGCCAGCAAAAAACGTTGATAATTATATGGTTATCAACAAAGATACGGAAATAAAGCGTGAAAATTTAGTTAATAATTTAGAGAGATTAGGATACAAAAAGGAATCTTTAGTAACGCAAACCGGAGAATATGCGATAAGAGGTTTTATTGTTGATATATTTGCAATAAATGAAGAGTATCCGATAAGAATTGAGTTAGATGGCAATAGTATAGAGAGTCTGCGATATTTTGATACCGACACTCAAATATCTACAAAAGAATTAGATACGATAACGATTCATGCCATGGAAGAAATAGAAACTAGTGAAAAATCGTCTTTATTTGATTATGCAAAAGAGCCAGTAGTTGTATATTTAGATTATCCTCAAATCGAAGCATCTTACGAAAAACTTACAAGTGATATATTCGAATATAAAGTTGGACATGATATTAAAGACAAATTAATGTATGAATTAACAGATATAAACCCAGAATATCAAATTTATTTAAATAGAATAACATCTGGAACATATGAACTGAGTGCTAAGACGATTGAAAACTATAACTTAGATTTTGAAAAATTAGCAAATGATGTTCAAGCCTATCTTCGCCAAAACAAAGAAGTTATCTTTTATTTACCTAAAACTGAGCAAATCAAAAAAATGAAAGAAATATGTCCTGATGCTACATATATAAAGGGGCAAATAAATCATGGATTTATATTAGACAAGTATGTAGTTATAGGGGAAAAAGACATAGAAAATACCCGTCATACGCCTATACATTACAAGAGCAATTATCACATAGGCAAGAAAATAAAAGATTTTAATCAATTAAATCCTGGTGATTATGTAGTTCATTTAGCGCATGGCATAGGAATATATCAAGGAATAAAAACCTTAAATATTAAGGGAGTAGACAAAGACTTTTTGCATATTCAATATGAAGGTAAGGATAAAATATATGTTCCAGTAGAAAAAATAACAACAATATACAAATATACAGAAAAAGAAGGAACTCCTCCAAAGATAAACAAGTTAGGAGGAACAAGTTGGGCCAAAACAAAGAAGTATGTAGAAAGTAAGATCAAGGATATATCAAAAGAACTAATAAAATTATATAAAGAAAGAATAAGTGTAAGGAGTATAACTTATAAAGATTATCCTGAAGAAGATCAATTTGCGGCTTCATTTCAATATGAACTAACCAAAGATCAAAAAAAGACCATTTTAGAGATTAATGAAGATCTAAAAAGTCATGTACCAATGGATCGTCTTTTATGTGGAGATGTAGGTTTCGGCAAGACAGAAGTTGCCATGAGAGCCATTTTTAAGACGATTTTAAACAATCATCAAGTTATGTACTTATGTCCAACAACGATTTTATCTAAGCAACAATTCTTAGTAGCCAAAGAAAGGTTCAAAGATTGGCCAATAGAAATAGCTTTATTAAACAGACATATTTCAGGAAAGAAAGCAAAAGCTGTATTAGAAGATTTCAAAGCTGGAAAAATAGATTTATTAGTAGGAACCCATCGTATACTTAGTGAAGATGTAAAACCAAAAGAGTTAGGTTTACTAATTGTAGATGAAGAACAACGTTTTGGAGTTACACACAAAGAAAAGATAAAAACATATAAAAACGATATAAATGTTTTAACATTAAGTGCAACACCAATCCCTAGAACTTTAAAAATGGCTATGTCTGGACTACGTGATTTATCAATTATAGATACCCCTCCAGTAAACAGATATCCAGTCCAAACTTATGTAGTATTAGAAGATGACCTTATTATAAGAGATGCCATATATAAAGAATTATCAAGAAACGGACAAGTTTTTATCTTATATAATTATGTAGAAAGTATAGAGAAATACACATCACATATAAGAACGCTTATTCCAGAAGCAAGAATCATTTATGCTCATGGCCAAATGGATAAAAATGAATTAGATCGAATTATGAGTGAATTTATTGATTATCAATATGACATATTAATATGTACAACAATAATTGAAAGTGGAATAGATATACCAAACGTAAACACATTACTAGTTCATGATGCAGACCGTTTTGGGCTGAGTCAGCTTTATCAAATAAGAGGTCGAGTAGGAAGAAGTAACAAAATAGCTTATGCATACTTATTATATGCTAAGACAAAGGTTTTAAATGAAATAGCCATAAAAAGATTAGAATCTATCAAAGAATTTACAGAATTAGGAAGTGGATATCGAATAGCAATGAGAGATTTAAGTCTTAGAGGAGCAGGAGATATTTTTGGGGCTAATCAGGCTGGCTTCGTTGATTCAGTGGGTATAACATTATATATGAAGATGATTGAAGATGAAGTAAAAAGAATGCAAGGTATTGAAGTTGAAGAAGATGATGACAACATGAATGCTTTAATTAATGTATCTACCCACATTAGTGATAGTTATGTAAGTGATGAAGACATAAAAATAGAAATACATCAAAAAATAAATGAAATAGATTCATTAGAAAGTTTATTAAAGATAAAAAGTGAATTAGAAGACCGCTTTGGTAAAGTAACAGACGAGATGTTAATTTATATGTATGAAGAATGGTTTGAAAAGATTGCCCAAAAACACAATATAACGAGAGTAATACAAACGGATAGATTAATAGAAATTGAATTACCAGAACAATTAACAGAGCATATAAAAGGCGATCGTTTATTAATGGAAGCATTGGCATTAACTAGAAATTTTAATATTAAATACAACAATAAGCGAATAACGATCCAACTTTTACACAAAAATTTAGATAAACATTTCATATTTTATATCGTAGCACTACTTGAGAAAGTATTATGAGTATAAATTAACAAATTTGCTCCAAAATAAGAGTATGAATTGGAGTGAAGATTTATTGAAAGCAACGGGAATAACAAGAAAGATAGATGAATTAGGAAGAATAGTAATACCTAAAGAAATAAGACGAAATTTAGGTATAAGAGATGGCGAAACCTTAGAAATATTTACAGAGGAAGATGGTATATTATTAAAAAAACATTCAGTGATTCAAAATTTTGAAGAATTAGGAGTAAAACTTTGTGACATTATAAGCTCTGTAATACCAGCGAGTATCTTTATAACAGACAGAGAAAAAGTAATAGCTAGTTCTACTCATAAGGATTTAATAGGTAAAATATTACCAACAGATTTCATACGATTAATTGATAACAGAGAGAGTAAAAAAAGTGATTATGAAGAAGAAATAACAATCAATGATATTAGTTTAAAAGGCTATTTTGTTATTTCTCCTATCATATCATCTATTGATTCTTTAGGTTTAATTATTATAATGACCAATACCAATACTGATTATAGTATAATATCAAAACTAATAGCCAAAATTCTATCTGAGAAGTTAGATATAAATTAATCAAGCAAAGTGAGTAAAAAGACTCATTTTTTGTTTGCAAATTAATGATTGTAAAACTAAAAAAAACATGTTAAAATACAAATAATTAGTGATGAAGGAAAGAGTAGATATCCCCTATTTCAAAAAGAGAGTTCTAAAGATGGTGAAAATAGAACAAATAAGGATATTGAAGATGGCTCTGGAGCTAAATCGGGAATTTTACCGTTATCAAAACAAGCGCATGACATTAATCATGAATTAAGGTGGTACCGCGGGTAGATACTCGTCCTTAGCTCATGATTTTTTTTATGAAAAATAAAGGAGTGGAAAAAAATGGCAAGATATTTTGAAAAAATAAGTTTTAATGAATTTAAAAAGGCTTTTGGAGATAATAAAAAGCTGTATGAAGAATACAATTTACCAAAAAGAGAAACAAAATGCAGTGCAGGATATGACTTTTATGCTATAAAAGATTATAGGATAAAACCAAATGAAGTTATAAAAATACCAACAGGATACAAAGCTAACTTTGGTGAAGATGAAGTTCTTTTGATAGTTGTAAGAGGACATGTTGGTTTCAAACATAATGTACAAATGACAAATCAAGTAGGAGTCATAGAATCAGATTACTATAACAATGTATCAAATGAAGGACATATGTTTATTTCCTTACAAAATCATGGTGAAGAAGATTATGAAATAAAAAAAGGCGATGCATATGTACAAGGCATATTTACTAAATTTCTAACAACTGACAATGATGAAGCAACAGACAAAAGAACAGGAGGATTCGGTAGTACGAACATTCATAGAAAAAGAAAGGAAGATAAAAAATGAAAAAATATTATATAACAACAGCTATAGCTTATACAAGTTCAAAACCTCATATAGGAAATACATATGAAATAGTATTAGCAGATGCTATAGCACGATACAAAAGATTAGATGGCTATGATGTATATTTTCAAACAGGAACAGATGAGCATGGTCAAAAAATCGAAGAAAAGGCTCGCCTTGCAGGCTTAGAACCACAAGAATATGTAGATGGTATAGCAGAACAAATAAAGACAATATGGGACTTAATGAATACAAGTTATGATCAATTTGTGAGGACAACAGACAAAGAACATGAACGAAAAGTACAAGAAATATTTAAGATCCTTTATGAAAAGAATGACATTTATAAAGGAGAATATCAAGGATTATATTGTACGCCATGTGAGTCTTTTTGGACAGAGTCGCAACTGATTGAAGGCAAATGCCCAGACTGTGGAAGAGAAGTATCTATAGCCAGTGAAGAAGCTTACTTTTTTAGAATTAGTAAATATTCTAAATGGTTAGAAGAATATATTGAAAGTCATCCACATTTCATCGAGCCAGTAGCACGTAAAAATGAAATTATGAATAATTTTATTAAACCAGGATTACAAGATTTATGTGTATCAAGAACTTCATTTAAATGGGGTGTACCAGTAAGTTTTGATGAAAAACATGTTGTATATGTCTGGATAGATGCATTATCTAATTACATAACTTTCTTAGGATATGAACCTAATAGTGAAAGTAGTGAAGCATTTAAAAAATACTGGCCATGTGATATTCATTTAATAGGGAAAGATATATTAAGATTTCATACGATTTATTGGCCAATATTACTCCATGCATTAGATATTGAATTACCGCATCAGATATTTGGTCATCCATGGTTATTATTTGGTGATGACAAGATGAGTAAATCAAAAGGAAACATCGTATATGCTGATGATTTAGTAGAAAAATATGGAACAGATGCAGTAAGATTTTATATGATTCATGAAATGCCATTTTCATCAGATGGAACATTTACCAATAATTTATTAATTGAAACAATCAATAGCAACTTAGCCAATATATTAGGCAATTTAGTAAATCGAACGATTGGAATGGCTGAAAAATATTTTGATGGAGTAATAACAAATGAAGAAGAATATGAACCAGTCGATGAAGAATTCATTAAATTAGTAATGGATACAAAAAGCAAAGTAGATGAAAATATGGACAAATTACATGTAGCAGATGCCTTAGACAATGTTTTTGACATTTTTAGAAGGGCGAACAAGTACATTGATGAGACATCTCCATGGATATTAGCCAAAGATGAAAATAAACAAAAAAGATTAGCAACAGTACTATACAATTTAATGGAAGCAATCCGTTTTGGAAGTGTATTATTACAAGCCTTTTTACCTGAAACAAGTGAAAAGATATTTAAGCAAATAAATACACAAGCAACAGAGTTTAATACATTAGATAGATTTGGCTACTATGAAAGTGGAACAAAAACAAATGAAAAAGAAGTATTATTTGAACGAATCGAGGATAAATAATGCTTATTGATACTCATACCCATTTATTCAAGGAATACTATGACAATAAGGAAGAAGTATTAAAAAGGGCAAAAGAAGAAGGCATAGGTATTATCATTCACAATGGATGTGATGGCAAATCGAATGTAGAAGTTTTGGAAATGGTAGGAAAAAATGTTTTTGGGGCAATAGGAATCCATCCAGAAGCAGTATTAGAATACACGCAAGAGGATTTAGATTTTATTGAAGAAAATCTAAAAAATCCTTATATTGTAGCAATTGGAGAAATAGGATTAGATTATCATTATAGTAAAGATAATAAAGAAGAACAAAAACAACTTTTTGAATACCAGCTAAAACTGGCTGAAAGATATAATATGCCTGTAATCATCCATTCAAGAGGTGCTACTGAAGATACGATTGACATATTAAAAAAATATCAAGTACGAGGAAGTATTCATTCTTTTTCAGGTAGTTTTGAAACGGCACAGATATACCTAAAAATGGGCTTCAAATTAGGTATAAATGGAGTAGTAACATTTAAAAATTCTAAATTAAAGGAAGTCATAGCAAGACTTCCTAAGGAGGCTCTTTTATTAGAAACAGATGCACCGTATCTAGCACCAGTTCCTTATAGAGGAAAGCAAAATGAGAGTAAAAATATAGCTATAATAGCAGAATATATTGCAAATATATATGGAATAGAAAAAAATCTATTAGCAGAAGTTACCAGCCAAAATGCCCTGAGTCTTTTTGACAAAATCAAAGTAGAGTGATATAATTTTCTTATCCAATTGAGGTGTAATAATGAAAAAAAAGTTTAATTATTTAATAAGAATATCAATGCTTATTCTTGTTCTAATAATTACGAAAACATCAACAAGAGCAATTGAAGCCAAAGTTGAAAATGATAATATAAATAAAACAATAAATTTATCCACAATGGCTTTAAAAGTCATCGAAGTAAATAAAAATGATAAATATGCAGCTATAGATTCATACACAGGGGATTTAACAGGATATTCATTTGATTGTCCGTTATGTAATGGAACACTGGCATGTGCTCCGAAATACAATATTAAAGATGGAACAACCACATATGAAGATATAGATTATGGGAAAGTAAGAATTGTAGCATCAAGCAAAAATCTATCATGTGGAACCATTGTTAGATTCAAAAGTGATCGTATATCTGATGAAGAAGTCTTTGCTATTGTACTAGATAGAGGAGTAAGAGGAAATGCTTTAGACTTACTAGTACCAAGTGAAAAATATGCAATGGATAATATAGGAAGAAGTTCAATTAACTATGAAGTATTAAGAAATGGTTGGGAAAGATAATGAAAGCAAAGAAAAAATTTGGTCAAAACTTTCTCATAGATAATTTTTACATCAATAGCATAATCGAAGCCATTGATGTTTTTTCTACAGATTTAATTATTGAAATAGGACCTGGACATGGAGCCTTAACAAAGAGATTAAAAGAAAAAGGAAAAAAATTAATAGCATATGAAGTAGATGTAGATTTAAAACCAATCTTAAACAAATATGAAGATGAAAAAACAGAAATAATTTACCAAGATTTTTTAACAGCAGACTTAAGTATATATAAAAAGGCAAAAAATATCACTATCGTAGGTAATTTACCATATTACATAACAACCCCAATAATAGAGCATATAATAAAAGAAGAGATAAACCCAAAAGAAATGATCATGATGGTTCAAAAAGAAGTAGCAGATCGCTTTTTAGCGGAAGTTCATACGAAAGAATATGGTTATTTTACGCTTTTCTTACGTTACTTTTTTGATATAACAAGAGTTATCAACGTACCATCTAGTGCCTTTAATCCGATGCCAAAGGTAGAAAGTACGGTTATAAAATTACAAAGAAGAGAAAATAGACCAGATATAGACATCAAACAGTATGAAGAAGTATTAAAAAGTAGTTTCAGTCAAAAAAGAAAACAACTAAAAAACAACTTAAGTGGTTATGATTGGGACAAGGTAAAAGAGATATTAGCAAGCTATAACATAAATGAAAAAGCAAGGGCAGAAGAGATACCAGAAGAAGTATTTATTGAAATTGCTAAAGTAATTAATAAAGACTCATTATAATTATTAGAAATAATGAGTTTTTTCTTGACATTTACCCAGGGGTATAGCTTATGATGAAGAAGTAAAGGAGGAAATTGTGTTAATAAATGAAGTAGAAAGCAAGGTAGGATTATCCAAAAAAAGCATTCGTTATTATGAAGAATTTAACTTACTAACACCAAGAAGAAACCAAGACAACAAATACAGAGTTTATACAAATGAAGACATAGAAAAGTTAAAGAAAATAAAATTTTTAAGAGAATTAGATATATCCATTAGAGATTTAAAATTATTAAATGAAGATAAATTATCTTTAGAAGACTGTTTAAAGAATAAACTTAGTAGTATAAACAATCAAATTACGAAATACAAAGAAGTATGTGAAATGTGTAATGAAATAATAAGTAAAAAAGAAAGTTTTGATTCCTTAGAAATAACAAATTATTTTCAAAAAATGAATACACTTAATAAGGAGGGATTTACAATGCGGGATATAAAAACAAACAAAAGAAAAAAAATAGTTGGAGCATGTTTATCAAGCAGTTTTTTCATCGTCTTTTTTGGTTTTATAATAGGGATAATAAGTTATTTTCAACTAACCCAAGATGATAAGATACCATGGATAGTATATGCATTTATTATTTTTCTATTAGCAACGCCATTAATAGGAATTATCGTAAATTTAATTAGCAGAATAAAAGAAATTTTAGGAGGAGAAGAAGATGAAGCTAGTAAATATTGATTATATACCAGGGTATGAAATAACGGAATGTTTAGGTATAGTAAAAGGCCAAATAGTTCAATCAAAAAATATAGGAAAGGACTTTATGGCAGGAATGAAAACGATTGTTGGAGGGGAAATCTCAAGTTATACAGAAATGATAGCAACAGCCAGAAGTATGGCAACCAAAAGAATGGTAGATGAAGCACAAAACCTTGGAGCAGATGCTGTTATTAACATCAGATATGGTTCATCAACAGTAATGAGTGGAGCAGCAGAAATCATAGCTTATGGAACAGCTGTCAAGATAAAGAAACAATAAGAAATTATCTATTTATAAGAAGAAAAGTATGTTATGCTTATATAAAGGGAAGTGTAACAAATGGACATAATGAAAGAAGCCATTATAGAATCCATGGCAAATAAAGAAAACAATTATCAAAAAGGTGGACCTTTCGGAGCTGTAATTGTCTATAAAGGCAAAATAATTGCTAAAGCACATAATACAGTTATAGAAAGTCATGATGCAACAGCGCATGCAGAGATAAATGCTATTAGAAAAGCATGTACAGTTTTAAATAGTCATGATTTAAGTGGATGCGTTTTGTATACAAGTACAGAACCATGTCCCATGTGTTTATCGGCAATCATATGGTCAAACATCAAAGAAGTATATTATGCCAACACGAAAGAAGATGCTAATGAAATAGGCTTTAGAGATGATATTATTTATGAATACCTAAAAGGAAAGAACAAAGACTTAATACATATTACGCAAGTAAATAGAGAAAAAGCCATAAAAGTATTTGAAGATTTTAAAGAAAATCCAGACAAAAAAATATATTAAAACTAACTTTAAAAACTAAAGTTAGTTTTTAAATGCTATAAATTAGGATAATTATAAATATTTAATGTTTAATTATCTAGCGAATATCCAGTAACAACTTCATAATCTATTAGTGAAGGAGGAAAAATGAATGAATAATGATGAATACAATGTATTTACAAAAGATGAAAATGGAGTAAATTTATCCATTAATAACTTAGAAGTAGGATGTATTACCAATCAAAATCATAATTTTAGCATAGATACAGAAGGAAATATCGTGGCAAATAGTATCTCTACAAAAGAAGGAATAAATCTAATGAATGCCCTTGAATATGAACCTTATGAAGGAAATACAATTAAATTAAAAGATAACAAAGAATTATATGGAACAATCATAGAAAAAGGAAACAATATTAATGGAACATTTATAAAATTTTCAGATGGAACAATGATATGCTATGGGACAAAACAACATACAGTTAAGATAACGCAAAAACTAAATGAAAGTCTTTATTATGGATACATAGATAGTGTTAGTGATTTTCCTATATCTTTTAAAGAACCACCAACAGTTTTTTTTAGTCATCATACCATAGGATCTATCTTTGCCATTCAGCCATATAAAATAGAAACAATTACTAAAAGTCAAACTGGAGGAGTATATCCCATAGCTCCAAAGTTAATAACTGAGGGTGTTTCCATTTCTTATTTTGCTATAGGAAAATATAAATAGCGAATATCCAGTAGCAACTTCATAATCTATTAGTGAAGGAGGAAAAATGAATGAATAATGATGAATACAATGTATTTACAAAAGATGAAAATGGAATAAATTTATCAATTAATAACTTAGAAGTAGGGTGCATTACCAATCAAAATAATAAGTTTAGCATAGATACAGAAGGAAATATTATGGCAAATAGTATCCAAGTAGCTAATAATACAAACACAAATATAAGTTATGAAGAAATATTTGATAAGATATATCCGGTTGGATCTATTTACTTATCAGTAAATAATACAAATCCTAGTCAAATTTTTGGAGGAGCTTGGGAACAAATT
>CAOOMX010000002.1:11702-14476 GCA_948497845.1 uncultured Bacilli bacterium
AAGAACCCTTGTAGGTGTAGATCCCTCAGACGAAGATTTTAATGTAGTCAAGAAATCAGGAGGAAGTAAATATTTACAAGCTCATAGCCATACATTAAGAGGTAATACAAATGTTGGAGCATCAAAAAACAGCGGCTATTGGAATTTACCTTCATTAATAGAAGGATACAACTATGGTGATCGAAAAGACATATATCAGTATAATACATTTACTACTGATACAGGTCGTGGTAATGGCGAAAACTTACAACCATATTATACATGTTATATATGGTGTCGTATTGCTTAAATACAATACATAACTTCAAAAAGTTAACTTTTTGGAGTTTTTTTAGGTGTAAGCCCTTACTTATAGTAGCAAATTCTCATATTTTACATATAGGGGAGGTGAAAAAATGAAATATTACATAGCAGCTAAAAATAAATTAAACATTATAAAAGAAAGAAGCAAAATGATAGAGTTAGAGCAAAAACAAGTCAATGAAGAAATAACTGAACTAGAAAAAACAATAAAAATAATAGAACAAAACTTAAAAGAATTAAAAGATCCAGAATATAAGATATTTTATCAAATGGTAATAAATGGATTAAAACCTACAGAAGCAGTAAGAAGAGTATCTTTTGAAGTAGGAAAAGAAGAATCAACATTATGGAAAAATTATTACCCAAAAGTAAAGAAGATATTAAGCGAAATAAGTTATATTGAATTCTAGCGAATGTCTAGAAACGTACTCATACGATACAGTAGGAGGCAAAAATGAAGGAATTAAAAAATTTAAGAAAGTTACGTGAAAAACACTTTCTAACTCCCACTGGGGAGATAAAAGCATATGTTTATGATCAAAATGTCCATTATTTCAAAAATGGTAAATATTATGATATAGATAATAGAATACAAAAGAAAAATAATGAACTCGTTAATAAACAAAATGCATTTAAAAGTATTTTTAATAATGAACAATTATTAAGAATAGAAAAAGGGAATCATTATTTAATGATGAACCTTGAAGGGGAAAATCATTTACAGCCCTTAAAAAAGAGTAAAAGAAAAGTATTATTAGAAAATATAATACAGAATACTGATATTGATTATGAGCTTATTGGTAATCAAGTAAAAGAATCAATTATCATTAAGAATAAAAAAGATATCCATGATAAATATACATTTATAGTAGATACAAATTTAGAATTAAAAATAGAAAAAAATAAAATTATAGCTTACGATAAAGATAAGCCAGAATTTAGAATTGAAAAACCATATATGGTTGATAAAAATGATGTATATAATCATAATGTTACCTATCAATTGAGCAAACAACAAAATCAATATAAGATTGATTTAATATTAGATAAAGATTGGCTCTTGGAAGAAAAAAGAGCTTATCCAGTACTAATAGATCCAACGATAACAGAATATGATAATGAAGCTAGTTTAATAGATACATATATTTATGAAGGAGATACAAACGAAGCAAGAGCAGAACAACCAATATTAAAAGTTGGGGTAGATAGTGATGGGAAAGTATATCGAAGCTTATTAAAATTTCATCTACCTAAGATTGGTACAGGAAGTCAAGTTATTGAAGCCAGTCTTAATATGCTAGGAGTTCCGAAATATACATTTTATAAAGAAAGAAGTTACATAGATCTTCATGAAATAACTTGTGATTGGACAGAAAGCGGTGCCAATTGGAATAACATGCATGATGAATACAAAACAAGAATTGAATATTTCAATAAGTTTATTGAGCCCATATCAGTTGGAGGAGTCATAGAAAATGCAGAATATAACTCCTTTGATGTAACCAATTTAGTTAAAAAATGGTATGCAGGAACGCCAAATTATGGGGTAATGCTAAAAGTACATAAAGAGACAAAAGAAGCAAACGAAGCATTATGCCAATATTTTTCTAAAAACAACACAGTACAAGGGGATAATCCCAAACCAATTCTTGCAGTAACCTATAGAAATCAAAACGGATTAGAATCATATTTAACCTATAAGAGCCAA
This sequence comes from uncultured Bacilli bacterium, assembly GCA_948497845.1. Lineage (GTDB taxonomy): Bacteria > Bacillota_I > Bacilli_A > RF39 > UBA660 > Onthocola_B. The sequence goes on from CAOOMX010000002.1 coordinate 13,714, forward strand.
TCCTTTAAAGAAGGACTGGCACATGTGAATACTTATACGGGAAATCTTACAGCAGCCATCGATTTAACTTCCACAATTGGAGGAAACATGCCTGCTAATCTTACTTTATTTTACAATACGAATGATGTTGTATTAAATAATAATCTAGGGTATGGATTAGGTTATAAATTAAATTACCATCAAACGCTTATTCCAGAAACGATTGATGGTATAGAATATTTAAATTACACAGATGAAGACGGTACAATGCACTATTTTCGAAAAAATGGAAATACTTATTATGATGAAGATGGTTTATTTCTAAGTATAAGTAGTTTTGAAAACAACTATACAATGATAGATAAAGATGAAAATAAACTGCATTTTTCCCCTCATAATAATATATGGTATTTAAATAGAATAACAAACAATAAAGGATATACAACAACGATTAAATATGATAATAAAAATAGAATTTATCAAATAATTGATGATAGTAAGAATGAAATTAATTTAACTTATTCAACAACAGGAATAGTATTTACAAATACACATAAAACAGGATTAATAAATATTAATGAATTAGGACAAATAACTAGTTTAGTAAAAAACGGTAAAACAACAGTCATTCATTACAATAACTTACATTTAATAGATAAAATAACAGATACAAATCAATTATCTTTACAATATGAATATTATGATATGATTCCTTATCGACTTAAAAAAATAACAGAATTAGGTTTAAATAATGAATTAGGTAAAGAAATGAATATAGCATATG
>CAOOMX010000002.1:14486-43788 GCA_948497845.1 uncultured Bacilli bacterium
TTTTACAGATGAATTAGGTCATAAAAACACATATACCTTTAATAATCGAGGAAATGCCCAATCAATAAGTAATTTAGATATGCATGGTTCATTAAAAAATGCCTATGGTAAGAATTATTCATATGGAGATTATTTTAACCAAAAAGTTCCTAATCAGTTACAGAATAGTGAACAATTAAATAAAACAGTAAAAAATTATATAATAAATTCAAGTTTTGAAGAAGATGAAGATGCTTGGCACAATACATCCATTGCTACTGTTGTTTCAGCTAATGCACGAACAGGAAAAAAATGTGCTTATATAAATGATAAAGGCGGACATTTATTTAAGTTTCAAGAAATAGATACCGGAGCAGATTATACACTTAGTGCATATGCCAAAGGAACAGGTAAAATACAGTTATATATAGGAATAAGAGATGAAGAAACACGTTTAGAAGATTTTTATACACCATATTATAATTTATCAGATGAATATGAACGATTTTCATTATCTATGCATCTTCCTAAAGGCTATGTTAATTTAGTAGAAATTTATATAAATGTAGTAGATGGAGATGCATATATAGATGACATTCAATTAGAAGAAGGTAATGTTGCCAATTATTATAATTTAATTGATAATTCAGATTTTAGAGAAGATTTAAAATACTGGAGATTAACATCTAGTACACAAATAAAAAATGCTGATGGAAGTACAGAATATTTAGAAATAGATCCTAATTATGAAATATTATCTTTAGAAGATAATCAAAAGGCTATTAAAATATATCATGATCCATATATATCTCATACTTTAGATAGAACTTTTAATATTTCAGGTAAAGCAGGAGATACCTATAATGTATCATTTTGGTATAAACATAGTGGTATAGATAATCCTATGGGAGCAGGGGGATATCCAGCTAATTGTTTAATTGCTTTTGGTTATATTGAAGATGATGAGTTTGGAGGGGATCAAGAACCACAAGCAAGATTAAACTTTAATGAAACAGAATGGCAATATTATTCAGAAACATTTGTAGCAGAAAAAGATTATGAAAATTTATATTTTTTATTAATGATGGAAAATACTGCTAATGAAATGTATTTAACAAATTTTACAATATATAAAGATTTATCTCGTGTTGATTTCCAATATGATAACAAGGGTAATATTATAGAAGCATCAGATTTAGACAATAATAGTACTAAATTTAATTATGATAATAATAACCAACTTATAAAATTAATGGATCCAAAAGGAAATAAATTTCAATATGAATATGATAATAATATTCCAACAAGAATACTAAGTGGAATAGCAGATAATGGCATATCTTATGAAATGAAATATGATACTTTTGTAATCCAATAAGAACAAAAACCAAAGTTGTAAAAAAAGCAGAAGATTTACCAACAGGAAAATACTTTATAAGAGAAAAGAGTTCAAATAAATACTTTACTGCAGATTTTAAGTCAAAAAAAATACTGTTAAAAGAAAATGTTTGTAGTAAAGATGTATGGATTTTTGAAAAAATAAGTGATCATAGGTATAATATACATCCAGCAGTTTTACCAGACTATTATATAGCAAGCGAACCATCAAATTATCAGCATTTAACTTTATCTAAAATACCAAACATAGATATAGAAATATATATAAATGATAATGGCAGTTACAATATGCATACTGCAAATAAGATTATGCGCGATGATACTGGAGCTCAAATAATGAGTAACGGAAAAAAAGTACAATGCTATTCAAACGGTCCAACACTTGGCATTAATTTTGAATTCTATATTGAAAGTGCCGAATATCCATATTTTATGGAAAATGAAGCAGAATATACAGAAGATGGTAAATTCATCAAATCAATAACAGATACCTTATTAAATAAAATAACATATGACATTGATCCCAAAACTGGTTTAACAACATCAGTAACGAATCCTGCAGATATTATCACCTCATATACATATAATGAGCAGGAGTTATTAACAAGTGTTAACGAAGATAATAAAACAATAGAGTATGTTTATGATAATAATGATAATATAAGTGCCATTAAGAGTGGAAATAAAGCCTATAACTTTACATATGATGCCTTTTTAAATCCAAAAACTGTATCCATTAACAACCTTATCACCTTAATAACTAATGAATACTATGAAAGAAATAGAGGTTTAAAAAAGTCCACTTATGGTAATGGACATATTATAAATTATACATATGATGAAATAGATAGATTAAAAACAGTACGTAAAGAAGATACAACATATGAATATAGATATGATAACTTTAATAATTTAACTGAGATTGAAGCAACGAGTGATAATACCCAAACTATTTATAATTATGGATATGATACGGCTCAAAAACTAATTAATTACAGAGTAAATAACTTTGGTATAAAGTATAAATATGATAAGAATCAAAATATAACTAATAAAACATATAACTTAGAAAACATAAGAAAAACAAAAGAATTTATATATAATAGTGATGATACATTAAAAACATCAAAACTAGATAATATAGATATTCAATATAACTATGATCCATTGGGAAGATTAAAAGAAAGAATCATAGGTAATTATAAAACAGAATATGGTTATTTAACAAAAGGATATAGAACAAGTAATGTTATCAATAGTATAACAGATGGAAATATAAAATATAGTTATAAATATGATAAATTAAATAATATAACACATATATACAAAGATAATATATTAACAAATGAATACTTCTATGATAACTTTAATGAATTAATAAAAGAACATGATTATGAAAGAAATGTAACAATAGAATATAACTATGATACAGAAGGAAATATTTTAAGTAAGAAAACTTATAGTTTAAATACAACAACTTTAATAGAAGAAAATATATATGAATATAATAATCCTGATTGGGAAGACCAACTAACAACATATAATGGAACAAATATAACATATGATGGTATAGGTAATCCTAAAACTATCGGAGATAGTATAAATCTATATTGGAAAAATGGTAGAGAATTAGCAAAATATCAAGATACAAGTAAGAATTTAGAAATAATATATAAATACAACAAAGATGGAATAAGAACATCAAAAATAGTAAATGGAATAGAAGAAAAATACTACTTAGAAAACAAAAATATACTATTTGCAAACAAAGGCAATAATATGATATACTATTTACGAGATAGTAATAGCGGACTAATAGGATTAAAGTATAATGATACAACATATTATTATCAAAAGAATGCTCAAGAAGATATCACAGGAATAATGGATAGCAGCTTCAATATAGTAGCAACATACAGCTATGATGCATGGGGTAATATTTTAAGCATCAAAGATGCAAATGGCAATGTAATAACAGACAATAACCATATAGCACATATTAACCCATACAGATACAGAAGTTACTACTATGATGAAGAAACAAAACTATATTACCTAAACAGCAGATATTATAATCCAACTTGGGGAAGGTTTATTAATGTAGATGGCATCATAAATGCAAACAAGAGCATCAATGATTTTAACTTATATGTATATGTTGATAATAAACAACCAACATATATTGATCCAAATGGGGAATCTTTAATGGTTGTAGGAGGTTTAGCTCTTGGCATGGTGCTGGGAGCAAAAGCACTAGCAACTACAGCTTCATATGGCGCAAAAAAATTTAAAGGTTTAGATATTTCGTCAAATATGCTAAATAAATCACTATGGAATAGTCAAGGGTCATTGTCATCCCAAACAAAAATAATGATAAAAGAAAAAACGAGCAAATCACCAGAATTGCTAAATAAAATTAATGATTGTTTAGAAAGATATGATTATAACGATTTTACAACTTGCCCAGGATCTATAGACTATAACAATGGAAATGATCAAGATTTACGTTTATCCCTCGGCAAAGTAAAATATGATCTAGAAGGATATAAATTAGCAGATGGAAGTTGGAATATAAAAGTATATTTATATGATATATATGACTTTGAAAAAAAAGACTATGATAAAAATATAAATATAATAAATAATGGTGCATATGCATTTCAAACTGTGGGGTGGCTCCATCCATATCGATGGGAAGTTAATTATTCTATGAACTATGAACCATAAACGAAAGGAAAACCATGAAAAAAATTAGTAAAATAGGAGCAGACTTTAAAAAAGCAAAAGAAAAAATAGATAAAGTAAAATCATTAAGTAAAATTGCAATAATAAATTTAATATTTGGCGGTATAATATGTTTCTTTTTGCCGATAATCTACTTCTGGGCAATAGATAATGCATATATATATCAAAAAAATTGGAATATTTGGCTCAAAATGCCTAGTTATAACGAAGAATTATTTGCTAAAGAAAGACAAGAATATATAACATTTGGCAAGCTATATTATTACGATCAAGAATATATAAATAAATTAATTAAAGAAGATTATATTCATGAAATGAATAAAGAATTCGTAAAAAGCCTTATATATGAAATTCCTAAGAGAAAATATAGAGAAGAAGAATTAGAAATAATAAATGATAATTTAGAAGAAAGTGTATTTAATGAAGAAAATTATTACGCTTATATAGAAAGGGAATATGGCATAAAGTATTTAGTATTAATTATAGATAAAGAAAACACAACAATCTATAGATTTGAATATTTAAAATAAGAAGGGAAATTAAATTCATTGAAAAAAATAAAGAGATTAATAGCAGCAACAATAGACTTTGGTTTTACAGTTTTAATAGTATTTAAAATTGTAGAAATAATTTTAGAAAAATCAGGGTTAGTTTCCACAAGAATAATACTTTCGACACTTAAGATTTTTATAGTGATAAGTTTTCTTTTATACAAGGATTGTCTTATAGGATATGAAAGTATAGGAAAAAAGCTAATGCGTTTAAAAATATATCAGAATAATAATCGCGTAATGGATAAAAGAGTTTTGCTAGAAAGAAACGAAGCAACTATAGCAGGTTTTCTACTATATCCATTCATGATACTCATAAAAAATAAAAGCTTCGGAGATTTAAAATATAATACTGAAGTAAAATAGATGAAAGAAAATAAATTGCTATGCAATATATTGAAGGAGTGAAGTAAGATAAGCTTAAAAAAAGACACTAAAAGAAAGATTAAAATAAAATCTATAGTATTAATAATAAGTGCTGTTTTTGTTTTAGTACTCTTTATAAGCAAAATTAATATGTCAACATATGATGACTTGAAATACTACAAAGAAAAGTTAAATATAATATTTCCACATTCTGAAAAAAAGGAAACACTTTTTGAACAAGGATTTAACAGAAATTTATTTAAGCATTACTATAGTGAAGAACAAATTAACGAAATTAAACAGAAGTTAAATTTTCAGCCAATGAGAGAATTATTAGTAGAGTACTACATTGAGCATAAATTTATTTCGTCATCAGCTTCTAATAGAGACCTCCCTTTAGAGCTAAAAAAATTACTAGAAAATGAAAACAACTTATACTTCTACAACGAAGAACATTGCGATTATGCATTATTGATTATAGATGTTGACAACAACAACCTTTATAATTTTTACCACACTTGTAGAGGATAATTTAAAAAAATTATAGGATATAAAAGGAGCTGTTTAAAGTGTCAATAAAAATAAAAAGGCTAATAGCAAGCTATATAGATTTCGCAATAGCAATGGTTATTGTATTTAGCATAGCAAGTTTTTTAATAAATAAAACCTCGATAACGATAATTAAATTCTTATTAGCTTTTTTAGGGCTCATAATTGTCGCATATTTGTTATTAATTAAAGATACGATTATTGGCAGCGAAAGCATAGGAAAAAAATGTATGAAGTTACATATTTATAAAAATAATAAACGAATTATTGACAAAAATACATTGATAAAACGTAATAGAATCACATTAGAAAACTTTCCTAAATATCCTTTTATGATTATTTATAATAATAAAAGTGAAGGAGATAATACATACAATACAGAGGTAAGATAGGTATGAACTGGTCCTCGTTAAAAAAATAGAAAGGAATATCAAAATAGTTTTTTGATGTTAAATAGCAATGAAGAAAGAAAAGAAATTAGAAATATTATTTAAAATATGTACAGTAATTGGGGTAATTCTATTTATAATACAATGTTACTATGGATTAAAATATAATATGGCAGAAGAGAGTATGAAAGAGTTCTATAATAATAAGATTATACTTTTCTACACTATTGCAGTAATTGATGCCTTACCATTATTTTATCTAATGTTATTTTATGATGAAAAGAAAAGTGCACTAAGAAAGAAAAGAAGAACAGAAGCAAGAAAGAATAAAGAATATTCAATAAATTTTAATAAGAAATGGAATATTAAAATAGGAAAACCAAATGAACTAGATGAGATATTTACAAGTAAAAAGCTATGGAAAGTAGAATTTAAAATAGCAAGTTATAGCAAGAATGATATCCAAAAGATAATAAAAAACTTACCAGCAAAGACAGTAGACAAAGATAAAACAGAGCAAGCAATAGAAAACATATTATCAAAGAAAGAAAAAGAAAGGTATCAAAATTATATTAAGAAAAGTATAACACAAGATAATTATTATACAATCATCAAGAAAGAAAAAGACTTTTGCATACTAATAATAGATAGATTAGAAAATAAAATATACATATTAGAAGTGATATATGAGATAAAAAGTTAGAAAAAAACGCACATGGTGGGAAATCCAAATTATAAGCCATAATAAAGGAAGAAAAATGAAAAAAACAAAATTTGAACTAAAAAAATACAATGAGGAAAGAAATGCTATTATAAAAGAAATAAAAGATTTCAATACTCCAGTTGGTGAACTACCTTTGCAAAAGTATAAATACATATCTAATGATAAAACAATATATATCTATCAAAATGATGAAAACCAAGTCATAAACTTTTGGATATATCGCGGTTATGAAGCATCGGTTGAATTAATTTATTCATCTGGTGGTAAAGAAATAATATATAATAATATTGATAGTAATTATATAAAGCAGATAAAAGAATTAAAAGATAACTGGTATTATGTAGAAATAAGTTATTAAACAATATTAGAGTGAATATATAGAAGGAGAGTAGAAAGTGTTAAAAAAAATAATAGTATTTATTATAGTTAGTATGCTATGTCTTTATGCGTATGGAAAAATATTAAGCAAATCTTTTTATAGTGAAAGATATCTAAAATACTATAATATAGAATTCATAGATCCTTTAAAAAGTAAAAGGCTTTTTAAGGAAGGCATAAAAGACCCTATGATATTAGCAAGATTATTGTATGATAATAAACAAATAGAAATTCTTCTACAAAATGATTATTATAAGCCAATGAGGCCTTTAGTGGTCAAATACTATATAGACTATAAATTTATGAATTTATTAAATGATGAAAAGCAAGAAGAGTTAAGAAAAATAATAAATGAACTGGATTTATATAAAGAAGAAAATTATTATGCCTATTTTGAAAATAAACGATTTATGCAAAATACATTAATAATAGTAGATCCAACCAATCATTTTGTATACATATTAGACAGTTACTAATAAAAAAAATAAAATAACAATTTATAAGAAGCTTAGTATTAAAATTAAGCTTCTTATTGCTATTTAAAAAAAATAAATGGGCAGTTAGATTATAAAAAAGGGGGTGAGAAAATAGATGTATGATTACACAAGTGCAAATGATTTAGTAAAATGGGCGGAAGAACAATATAAAAAGAAAAACAGATATAAGCTTGGTGGAATAGGAAGATATACTAAAGATGGAACTAGACAATTTGATTGTTGTGGTCTTTATAAATGCTTTATGTGGCATGATTATCATACAAAGAATGCTAAGTTTTATGGCAAAACACAAAAAGACTTAAATTGTGAAGGTTTGCTAGCAGAAGCTAAAGAAAAAGGCCCGATAAAAACAATTCCTGAAATTCCAGGAGTTTTAGTCTACATGAAAGGTCACATGGGCATATATATAGGAGAAGGAAAAGTACTTGAAGCAACAGCCAAAAAATACAATGGAAAATATGGAAAAATATACAAAACATATTTTAAAAATAAGAAAAAAGGTTGTGACGGGAAAAGGAACACATGGACCCACTGGTTTAAATCCCCTTATTTACAGTATAAAAAACCAAAAACGAGAATATATTTTAAAGAAGGCGATACGGATCCTTTTATAGGAGAAGTTGCATCTTTTATGCGACAAACATTTCCGTTATATACAAAAAAGCAAGCATTAGGGGACTATTTTGGTCCCTATATTAAAGCGTCTATTACAGAGTTTCAAAAAAGATCTAAGATAAAGATATCTCAAGCTATTGATGAAGAAACCTTAAAAGAACTAACTAAATATGGCTTTAAAAAGAATGTTGTACAGTAAATGTAAAATAACATGTAAACAAAGAAGAAAAGTTTACGTTCCTATTTACAAAAAAGTGTTCATGAGATATAGTAGATATGAACTATTAAGGGAAAATGCAGCTAAAATGCGATTAGGGCTTGCATTTCTTGAAAATTGTGTTATAATAACAAACCAAGAAAAAGGGGAAGTGTAAAATGTTAAGGTTAATACAAGAAAAAAGAAAAAAACTCTTAAAAATTATTAGTATAATGATATGTTGCGTGTCGATTACGCTATGCTGGTATCTTTCACATAATAATGTGTTAAGCGATGGCAATAAAGCAGAAGCCGTAGAAACGATAACATATTATAGTACAAGACTAGGTGCTCAAACTGAGCATTATAAAGAGCTATATCTTAGTGATATAGATCCTATAGAGAAGTATACTGCCTATAAAGAAGTAGTTATGGATGCAGACACAGAAGGAAATCCAATTGTTTTAAAAGTAGAAAATAATTATTTTTCTTTTAAAAAAGGGATATTCGCTCATGCCAACGCTCGTTTAATCTATGATTTAACAAATTATAGTGATTATACATATTTTGTTGCATTTATAGGTTTAAATAATACGTCTTCACGAGGAGATGGTGTAACATACCGTTTTTATACATCAAGTGACAAAACGAATTGGACAGAAGTGGGAGATGCTATAGTAAAATTACCTAAAGAAGAAGCGACTTTTGTAAATATACCACTAAACAATGCTAAATATTTAAAATTAGAAATAGATGATAATGCTGGTAATGGAGCAGATCACTCTGTATTTGCTGATGCAAAATTAGTAAATGAAATTAATGGAAATTTTGTCTTAGATTCAGTAGAAGATTTAGACAATGAAATTAGAGCAAAATATAACGGAATAACAAATATTGATGAAAATTTAGAACTCCTTATCTTAAAAAGAGATTTAGTTAAAAAAATAGGTCAATATACAGCTAATTCATTCTATAATGAAAATGAAGATAACAAAGCAGCATTAGACTGGCTATTAAATGATTTAACAGTATTAAAATATTATGTTTTAGGTGGTACACCAGATGGAAATAGTTACTATAATTCATTAACACAATTATCTAGATTATATAAAGCATATAAAGATGATTTTAAAATACAAGAAGTGACAAGATATGGAACTGTTTTAGGGGATCTATATACTAGAATGGCAATTGCATTATCACTTACACATTCACAAAGAGTAGCTTTATGGATGCAACCTGGTGCTCCTGAAAACCAATCAGATGCAGTAGAACGTTATCAAATATTCAAAGATTTACATAAAAATGATAAATTTAAAGTAACTGATACAGTTGATATAACCAAATGGTTTGAAAACTATAATGTAGAAAACATGCGTTTTGTAATGAACAACTTAATAGATGATGAATCTATTCTATGGTTAAATGAATATGTACAAAGTAAAATAGATGCTAATCCTAAAAATGCATGGGGATTATTAACACCACATCCATACATGGCTTATGTATGGCCAAGTTATGGTAATCCAGTTTATTATGATGATGCAAATTATGATTATTTCAATGATTTATTCTCAGTTAATGGAAAAAAATTATATGATTACGGCATTACTAGAGGAACATCAGATCATAAGGTGTACAAAGTATGGATGAACTTTAGAAATGAATTTGGAACAGGAGCAGTTTGTGGAGGTATTTCTAAAAGTGGATCAAATATTAGAGCAACACATGGTATTGCAGCAACAGTAATTGGTCAACCAGGACATGCCGCTATCTTATACTATACAGAAGACGCAGAAGGTAGAGGATATTGGAACATAGATAATGATGTAAGTGGATGGACATTATCAGAAAAAGGCGAAAGAATGTTACTTGGTTGGGGTAATGCTAGTTATTCTAGAGGATCATATCAAGTAGTATATATGGCCCTTGCTCAAGAAGTATTAAATGATTACGAAAATTTTGAAAAAGCAGAAAAATATCTAATGTTAGCAAGAGCATATGCAAATGATGCAAATAAACAAGAAGAATTAATAAGAAAAGCTTTAAGCTTCCAATCTATCAACATTAATGCTTGGTATGATTTAATAGAATTATACAACAACAGTAATACAAAAACAGAAAATGATTATTATGCATTAGCTGAAGAAATGGCAGAAAGTTTAAAATATTTCCCATTACCAATGTATCAATTAACAAATTTAATTAAACCAAAATTAACAAGTGTAGAAAACATTTATAAATTTGCTCTTTTACAAGATAGAATATTAAATGAAGCAAAAGCAACTCCTAACAATACAGCTGACAGTTATACTGTATACCAACCATCTTTAACAAGATTAGAAGCAAACCATTTATTAGGAAAAGTAGATAATTCTATAGCATCATTCTCATTTGATGGAAATGATGCAGGAAAGATTGTCCTTTCAAGTCGTTTTGATGGAAATGGAGTTCGCTGGGACTATAGTTTAGATGGTAAACAAACATGGAATGAAGTTTCATTTACAGGAGAAGAATCTCACAAATATCAATTAACAATTGATCAAATCAATAGTATTACAGCAGAAAATGATATCTATGTACATATCGTTGGAGTAAACTATGATGAAAATAACATATTTAAAATTGATATAACAGAAGGAAGTTTATTAAGCGAAATGTTTGCTAACGATCTAGAAAACAGAATCGTTGGAGTAAATTTAAATACACAATGGCGTTATAAAGAAAGTGATCCTTGGACATCTTATGCTGTTAGTTCTCCAGATTTAACCGGAGATAAAACAATACAAGTAAGACAAGCTGCCACAGGAACAACCCTAGCTAGTGCACCATCTGAAATGTATACATTTACTTTAGATAACCAACCAGATACAAGAAGATATATTCCAGTGTCACATTTAAGTATTCATAGTGTATCAACAGAAGCTGTTAATAATGGTGGAGCTGCTATTAAAGCTATTGATGCCAATTATAATACAAGATGGCATTCTGCATGGAATGGAACAGACCAACAACGTTTCATTGTAATTAAGTTAAATAAACCAGTTAATTTATCAGCGGTAGAATTCGTTCCTGCAGGTGGAGGAAATGGTAAGATATATGATGGAACAGTTTATGGAAGTATGGATGGTGAAAATTGGTTTGAATTATCAAGTTTAAAAAATATAACTTATAAGAATCAAGCTGATACAGTTGAAGAAGCTATCGCAAACATAAAGAGTTTTGAAATTCCAGAAGCACAAGAAGTACAATATGTTAAAATAGTAGCAGATCGTTCAAATGGTAACTGGTTTGCAGCTAGAGCTTTCAATTTATATCAAGATATAACTAAGAATCCACATCCAACAGCTGGAGTAGCTTACAGTACAACAGAACCAACAAATGGTAAAGTAATTGCAAGATTAATAAATCCAAGTACAGATATAACAATTACAAATAATAATGGATCTGATACATATGTATTTACAGAAAATGGAGAATTTACATTTGAATTTAAAGATGAGTATGGAAAAACAGGATCAGCCACAGCAACAGTAACATGGATTGATAAAGATATTCCAGATGCAGATATTGATTATGAATTAGATAGTAATCATAAGATAAGTATCTCATTGGATAATATAAGTGAAGATGTTTACTTATTAGACAAAAATAATAAACCTATAAACTTTATAGAAGTAGAAAACAAAGTAGTAAAAAGTGTATCATATTTAGATGCTAACGGTAATGTATTTAAAACAGTATATGTAGATGAAAATGGATGCATTACAAAAATAGCTTATGTAAATAATAGCAACAAAGTACCAAATGTAGATACATACACTACAATATTAACTAACGGAGTAGTAACTGGAGAAGAATACTTTGACAGTCAAGGAAATAGTGTATCAGTAACTCCTGAAGAAAAAGAAATCTTAAAAGGATTACAACAACCTATTACAGATCCGTTAGAACATACCTTTGAGCAAAGCGGCGACTACGAATTTAAGTTATTAGATAAAGCTAATAATATTGCACATAAGAGTATTAAAGTTGATTATGAAGACGATACTATATTTGTTAGTGATATATCATATGACATAACACGTATTACAAATAAAAATGTATCAGCAACGATTAATGCATATATTATGAATACAAAAGGGGAAAAAGTAGAAGCTGAAATGGTAGAAGGGGAATTATTCCACATATTTGAAGAAAATGGTAAATACACATTTAAATATCAAGAACCAGGTAATACAGATGATACTAATGTAAAAGAACATACTGCTGAAGTTGACTGGATTGATAAAGTGGCCCCAACTGCTGAAGTAAAATATACAACAAAAGAAAACGGAGACGTAATAGCTACTTTAGTAAATGAAAGTGAAGCAATAACAATGATCAACAATAACTTAAGTAGAGAATATGTTTTCACTAAAAATGGAGAATTTGTATTTGAGTTTGAAGATATAGCAGGAAATGTTGGAACTGCCAAAGCGATTGTTGACTCTATCAAAGAAGAGGAAGAACAACCAAAACCAGAGGAACCTAAACCGGAGGATCCAACACCATCAGTGCCAAGTGGCCCTAATGATGAAGATGATAACACAAATAAACCAACAATTCCTTTCCATCCAAGTAGACCAAACAGACCAAGTAAACCAGCAGAGGATAATGATGATAACGACATAGAGGAACCAACAACACCAGATGAGGATGAAGATAACAACAACGATGATTCAACGAACAAGCCAGATACAAGTAAGCCAAATCCAGATAAGAATAAACCATCAACCAATGAACCAACTGGATCTGAAAATGAAATAGATAAAACACCAATAGATCAAAAATTAATTATATTGATAGTTTTAATTGCTATAACTGGAAGTCTTACAATAATTTACTTTTTCAAAACAAGAAAAAGAAAATAGGTTTTAAAAAATCTCAATTCCAATAGAGGATTGAGATTTTTATATGGTAATGGTTCTATCTTCAAGCTTGATTCATATATTTTTATAGGTGAGTATATGTCGATTAAAAAAGGAGATTATGTAACAAGAAAAAGCTATGATCATGACACTGTTTTTAAAGTATTAAAGATACATGATGGAATTGTATATTTAAAAGGAACAGAAGTAAGACTTTATGCGGATAGTCCTGAAGAAGATTTAAAGCTTTTTATAGAAGAAGAACAAAGGCCTCCAGAAGAATTAGATGACTTAGAATTAAAAGAAAAACTATTAGAGCGAGGGGATTATTTTTACCTTCCTGCTAGAATTTTGCATATAGATGGAGATGAAGAGTATCTTGACAGATGCTTAAAATTTTACAAGAAAAATGGTGTGCTAGCTATAGGAAAAAAGATTAAAGAAAACCATATATATGAACAAATAAAGGGTTTATTATTAGAGTATAAGCCAGATATAGTAATTATTACAGGACATGATGCATTTTATAAAAAGAAACAAAATACGGAAGATCTAGCCAATTATAAAAATTCAGAAAATTTTGTTAAAGCGGTAAAAGTTGCCCGAAATGTGGAAAAAAGCCATGAAAAATTAGTGATTATAGCTGGAGCTTGTCAAAGCAACTATGAAGAACTAATTAAAGCTGGAGCAAACTTTGCATCAAGTCCAAAGCGTGTGAATATCCATGCATTAGACCCTGCCATCATAGCGTGTACTATATCTCTTACAGAAAGAAATAAAGAAATTGATTTAGTAGATTTATTAAATAAGACAAAGTATAAAAGTGATGGTATGGGAGGAATTTTGTGTAATGGTTTAATGTATATAGGATATCCAAGATAAAAAGGGGGGGAAAATGAATATTAATTTAATTAAAGAAGAAATAGCTAAAAAAATAAATAGAAAAGTTACTATCTCTGTACATGGTTTAAGAAATAGAACATCAAGATATGAAGGGATAATATACAAAATATATCCAAATATATTTACTATTAAAACAGCAACCGAAGAAAAAAGTTTTAGTTATCATGATGTTATAACTGGAGAAGTAAAGATAAAATACATATAAAAAATCTGACTTTGTAAAAAAGCAGATTTTTTTTAATTATCGTCCATTCATTTTATTAAAATACATTTTAATAGCCATATAAACAGGTATAAAGAATAGGGTAATGGAAAGATAAATAATAATACTTTTTAAAAAGTGTATTAGTTTTATCTCAAAAGAACTTTTTAAAAATATATATACTATATAAGAATAAAAGATTCTAAAGAATAGCATAAACCCAATAAGAATACATACTTTATAAAAAATAGAAATTTTATTAATTCTAGTAGCAGTAAACTCCATAGAATTATTTATTTCAAAGCCAAGAAATAAAACGGTAGTATAAATCATTAGAAATAATTGATAAAGAAAAAATAGAGAAGTTATTTTTACATTTATTCCTAAAATATTTTCAAATACCTCTATATCGAAAACAGTAGTAGATGAACGTATATGAAGAGAATTATCTAAAACGATTAAAAAAAGTACGATATAATAAAATAGACTTTTCTTTAAACAAGAAGTAAAAGCATTAACTTGATATTTCATAAACTAACCCTTTGTTTCTGTAACATGCCCATCATCAAAATGATAGATAGTATCAGCTAGTTCATTTAAATCTTCTTTAATATGAGTACTTATAACAATAATTTTTCCTTTCTTCTTTTCTTTTATTAAAAAATCTTTTATTTTCCTAACGCTAGTTTCTTCTATTCCATTAAAGGGTTCATCTAACAAAATAATCTTTTGATTTTCCATTATAGCCTGAGCTATCCCCAATTTTTGCTTTGTACCTAGCGAACATTTTCCAAATTTTTTATCTTTCTCAGATAATAAGTTAGTTAATTCTATAGCAGACATAATCTCTTTTTGCCCTATTTCATTTTTTATTTCAGCCAGAATTTTTAAGTTTTCATAGCAGCTGACATCTGGAAAGAACTTAGGGTTTTCTATTAAAGCTCCAACATTATATTTATAAACATCCCCATTTAACAAGTTGTTATCATAATAAACATTTCCTTCAGTAGGCAAATAAATCCCGCAAATAATTTTTAATAATACTGTTTTTCCAGATCCATTCCTTCCACTAAAGCCATAGATATGTCCTTCATCAAGAACAATATTAACACTTTTTAATACTTCATTATCTTTAAATTTTTTACTTACATTTTCAATTTTAATTTTCATAATTTCCTCCATATCTTTAAATGCTTAAGCAATCATTTTTTTCTTTTTAACTAGAGCTTTTAATAACAATACCATACTAAATATAAATAATAAACAAATTGTTGTGCATAAAAACTCCGTTAATAAATTGAGGTATGTAACTTCTACAAATAATCCTAAAATTATATAAAAGAATTTATACCAATGTGAAATTTGTATGGTTGTAAAGTTTATAAACATACTCATTAATGCTATTATAGATGAAATTCCATATAAATAAAAGAATTTCTTTTCTCCGAAGAAGATATACCAATACATAAACAAAAGACTTACCAACTGATAAAGTATTAAAGTAAATACGGTTTTAGCTAGAATATGAATAATTATAGAAGTTCCATATATATTATCTATTGCCAAAAAATTACTTCCTCCGAAAAAAACAGCACTTGCACTTACAAGAATAATAAGAATAACCAATAAGAGCATATTACTTGAAATAATAGCTTTTTCTAATGTATGACTACAATTCTTAACTCTAACTAACAACTGAGGATTATTAAAATAACTTTTACTAAGTGAAAAAGCATTATAAATGATAGCAGAAAATACAAAGAAATTAAGCCATCCATCAGTAATAATATTATAAAAAATTTGATAAGCGTTATTAGTATAAAGACTAAATGAAGAATAATTACCTACACATACACTTAAAAATATGAATAAAAAACAAATACTCATTCTTTTTTTGTTAAAAGTAAATATTTCTTCTAAATTAAATTTCATATCATTATACCTCCTATTGATCAAAATACTCTATAATTTTCTCTCTATTTTTATATACAAATAAAACACCTAATAAAGATATTACAAAAATAGAAATGCTAACAGCAAAAGTTACTAGTAACCCTTTCTCTGTATTAAACCTTAATAAGGTTATTAAACTAATAACATTACCATTAATGAAAGGAACAACTTCTAAAATTAATTGTATACAAACAATAATTAAAAAACTTATAATAGTAGAATAGATATAATTTTTAGAATATCGAGCTGTAATTAAAGATATATTAATATAAGCAGCATTATAAAAAGTAGCATTCAATAGATATAAGAAGATAAATAAAGAAGGCCTTTTTAAAAGAAATACATCCCAATATCTTAAATGCTCATTTATTATACTCATTGTATTATCATAACCAAAATAGATTATTTGTATAATAAATGAAATAAATAATAAAAGTGGCAATATCCAAATATAAGAGTATGCTTTAGATAAAATCTCGCGAACAACCTTAGAATATTTCGTTCGTACTAATTTACTAATAAAAACTTTATTGACTAAAAAATTAGTAACAAAAATTAAAGAAAAAGCAATAATAACCAAAATTAAAATAGAACAAAGAGAGTTATAATACCACCCCACAATATAACCGTGGGAATACATAAATCCATCATCATAAGGATATACGTTTTTACAATAATTAGTAAAATACTTATCTATATCTTCTTTATTCTGAGGATTTTTTCGAGAATCTTCGCAAAGTCTATTGCTCGCATTATCACATGGCTCCCGATCTTCTTCGATATTCTTACAAACAATGCTGTATTCCTCTTTATAATTAGCAATTTTTTTGTTATCTAAATCATCTTTAATGACAAGCATAGTTGGTATCAAAATAAGCATGGAAACAATAATAAAATAAAAAAATTTATATTTATTCTTTTTTTTCATGATCTTCCTCCAAAAACAAAAGGAAATAGGGGGTATGATATTTTTATTTTTCTAAAAAACACAGTTTGGAGCCCAAACGAAATAAGCCATTCTTTTTAATCCAATCTTGGGATTATCTCTCCAAAGAACTAGCTTGAAATTATTAGGATGACTAACTTGGTCATCAAGTTTGTAAGCAGAATTACTTACTCTCATATGAGTAGAAGTTTGGTATTTATACCCATCTTCATCTATAGGCTGAGCAGAATAAGTGTCTCCTTTATTTAGAGAATCTTCCACTTTAATTAATTGATCACAATAGCTAGTTTTTGTTTTATATACTGTTGTGTGTTTTGTCACATAAGATACCTCTTTAGTAATGACAACAGGACCAGTAGTATATGCAAAAGTCTTAACTACGCTAAATAATATAGCAACAAGTAAAAAAAACAATGAAATTCTTAAATACTTCAATATAATACCTCCTTTCTAAAATATGCTTATTGTAAATCCTATCTCCATTATCATTTTATCACATGTAAACTATAAATAAAATAAAAATACAACAGATTTTTACTAAAAGTAATGTTCTTTTAACAAAATAAGCATTAAAATACATTATTTATTATTTTCAAATATAGAGTTAAACGATATAAAATGCAAATAATTGTAAATAATACTTGCTAATTGGTAAATTTTAGATTAAAATAAAAGTAGTTACATAATATATTATAAGGGAGAGTATTACATATGGAAATTACAAATGTAAAGGTTTTTAAAACCAATGGCGAAGATGCCAAAATGAAAGGGTATGCAACAGTAACACTAGATGATTGCTTTGTTGTAAGAAACCTAAGAATTATTCAAGGAGAAGAAAGACTATTCGTTGCTATGCCAAGTCGTAAAAAAGCAGATGGCGAATATGAAGATATAGTACATCCAACAAATTCTGAAACAAGAAAAATGTTTGAAGAAGCTATCATTGAAGAATATAATAACGCTGAATAAACTAACGAAAGTTAGTTTTTAAATTGCTTAAAAATAAAGATTGTATTATAATAGGACAAAACGCTTTGTTTTAGGAGATCAAATAGATGATAAAATATATAGGAAAATACTATCATGGAAATATGCATTTGCCGTTTATAATAGGGTTTGAAACAGTTCTTTATTATGATGCATCCTTTAAGCGAAATCTTGAAGCTGTAGTTACGTATTTAATAAATGGAACATATAATGTAGGTTTAAAAATGAATTATAACAATGAAAATCAAGTTATATGTATTATGGAAGAGCAAATAAGACAAATAGATTATGAAGCATTAAAAAAGGATAAAAAAGCATTAGAAGAGTATGAAAAATACATGTTTTTCCTTGAACATCAAGAGGAATTAAATGCTAAATTAAAAGCTCAAGCAAAAGACTTTTACGGATTAGAGGAACGTTTCTTACCTGAGCGATTTATAGATGTAAATCAGTTAGATAGTTATACAAAAGAAGAATTACAAATGATTTTAAAAGGAACATATGCGGAAAAGTGTAATGCAAGAAGAGCTTTGGTAAAAGATGAATAAAGCTTCTTTTTTTATGATGTAGTGCATACAATTTTAGCAGGAGGAATTTGTATGAGTGATGGTATAACCTTTGGTAGTCAAGAAGTTAAAATAATTGATAGAAGTTCTATTAGTCTAACAGGAATTAATAAGATAGTCAGTTTTGATGATGAAGAATTTTTAATGGAATCAAACATGGGAAACATCCGCTTACTTGGTGAAGCATTAGAATTATTAAAGCTAGATACAAATGAAGGCAATGTAAAAATAAAAGGCAAAATAAATTCATTTACATATTTAGAAGGAAAGTTAAAAAGTAAAGAAGAGAGTATGTTAACAAAATTATTTAAATAATGAATAGTTATACACAATTATATATAATCACATTATCTTTTCTCTTTGGTATGTTTTTTTATATATTTGCTAAATATAATTTATGGATAATAAAGAAATTAAAACCTATTTTAAAATATATTGTAACATTTATATTTATTATAGATGTAGTAATTATTTATATTTATATAATATATAAGATAAATAAAGGCATTTTCCACATATATTTTTTATTATCTATCTTCTTAGGCTTTATCCTCATGAACAAAATATATCCTAAGCTTACCAACAGAATAAATATATTATGGAAGAAATTTTTAAAAAAAGAGTAAAGTTATGTCAAAAAAAGAAAAAAGAACAGAGGGATATCCACATCTGTTTCTTTTTATGCTAGAATGAATAAGAAAGGGTGGATATGTGATGAAAAAGACAAAAAAAGAAAAGAAACGTTTATTTTTTATTTCAATTGCAATCATTGGTTTAATCATATGTTTAGTAACATCCGTATCCAATGACTGGGGTAAGATATTAGAAAACAATCGCAAAATTAATGAACTTACAAGTGAATATGAAAAATTATTAAATGATGAAGAAAAATTAAAAAGTGAAGTAACAAAATTACAAGATGACGAATATGTGGCAAGATATGCTAAAGAGAAGTTTTTATATTCATCAGCTGGAGAAACAATTATAAGAATGGACTAAAAAAGCTAGAAAATTAAATTTTTCCAGCTTCTTTTAATATACTTTCAAATTCTGAAACACTATGTGCTACTTTAAAATAATCATAAATAGAAGCACTATTAAAGTTTCGGCTAACTAGATCATCAATCAAGGCTAATGTAGAATCAAAGTGATGATTTTCATCATAAATAACTAACAAACGATCTGCATCATTGCTTCTAATTTCTTCTAGATGGCCAAAAAATTCTGATATAGTACCAGTACCTCCGGCTAAGCAAATAATAACATCAGCATCATAAAAAATGTGTTTTTTTAAGTCATAAGTTGTATCAAATACTTGATGGTCGGCATAAGGTAGATTATTTATATCATCTTCATATTTTTTAGATGTATACCCATGAATAGGTTTTCTTGCTCTTACAAAAGAATCATAACATAGACCCATTATAGAAATAGAACAAGAACCCCAGCAAAGTTCAGCATTTTCAATTGTTACAAGATAATCAAGTAGATTTTGTGCTTGTTCTTTATAAGATGCATTAATAGAGTCATTTGAAGAAGAACTAATGGTAAACTTCATGATATTTCCTCCCTTAGCTACTAATATAGCAAAAAAAGAAATGATTAGCAATCATTTTTAGTAATAATATTATCGATTATACCGTATTCTAAGGCATCTTTACTTGATAGATAATTATCTCTTTCTGTATCAGCTACAATCGTTTTTATATTTTGTCCAGTATTACTTGCTAAGATACTATTTAATTTATCTTTTAATTTAATAATTCGTTCAGCAGCAATTTGTATATCAGTGGCTTGTCCTTGAGCGCCTCCTAAAGGTTGATGAATCATAACTTCGGCATTAGGAAGAGCACATCTTTTCCCTTTTGTTCCGCTACTTAGTAAAAATGCAGCCATACTAGCAGCCATACCTAAAGCAATCGTTTTAACATCACTTTTAATAAAATTCATAGTATCATAAATAGACATTCCTGAAGTAATACTACCACCTGGACTATTAATATAAAGACATATATCATCATGGCTAATATTATCCAAATAAAGCAGTTCGCTAATGACAATATTAGCAGTAGCATCATTAATTCCTCCTACTAAAAAGATGATACGATCTTTTAAAAGACGCGAATATAAATCATATGCATATTCTTTGTTACTAGCTTTTTCAATTACTGTTGGTACTATATTCATTATTTTATCACCTATAAATATAATAGTATAGTTTATGAAAATTTATTCAAAAAAAAATAAATATATGATATAATCATTAAAGAATAAGGGGAATAGTCATGGATACAATAAAGATAACATTTAATAACAAGACACATGAATATAAAATAGGAACAAAATTATATGATATAGCAAAAGATTGTAGTGAAGTAAAAGACATTATTGCAGCTCGTATAGGAAATGAAGTATATTCACTAGACAAAGAAGTGATGGAATCTGCTACAATAGCATTTATTAACTATACAGACTTAATAGGGAATAAGATTTATAAGGCTGGATTAAAGTTTCTTTTTGAAATCGCCTTAATAGAGTGTTTCCCTACATTAGAGATATCTTATGAGCATAGTGTTCCAAGAGGAATGTTAGGAGTTATTTCGGGAGATAAAATTTTAAGTGTTGATGAGATAAGTACAATTAAGAGTAAAATGCTTGAAATTATTGAGAAAGATGAAATAATAGAAAAGCTAAACATACAACCAAAAGAAGCTATACGATATTATAAGAGCGTGGAAGAGTATGAAAAAAGTGATAATGTACAAAATATAAATGATAGAGTAGTAACATTATATAAATTACATAATAAATTAAACTACTTTTATTCACTCATGCCATATAAAACAGGAGTGCTTAAAAAGTTTGAATTAGTATATTTAGGAAACAACAAGATTATATTCTTATTTCCGGGTATTAATGGAAATGGTGAAGTTCCAGAATATGTACATTATGCTAAAATATTAGATTCCTTTTATGCGGGCAAATCATGGTTACTTAATTTACATGCCCCATATATTAGTGAATTAAATAAAAAAATAGCGAGTGAAGATATAAAAGAATTTATAAAATCAAATGAGTTAACGTTTAGTTTAGAGATAGCAAAAGTGGCAAAACTATTTTTAGAGAACAAAGATATTAAGTTCATAATGATAGCGGGGCCTTCATCATCGGGAAAAACCACAACAACTTCTAGAATAAGTTCTTACTTAACAGCATATGGATTTGATCCGATTAAAGTATCTCTAGATGACTATTTTATAGATAGGGATCAAAGCCCAAAAGACAAAGATGGAAACTATGATTTTGAGAGTTTAGAGGCAATAGATGTTACCCAATTCAATAGAGATTTAAAAACGCTTTTAGAGGGGGGAGAAATAACTTTACCAAAGTACAATTTTCTTACTGGAAAAAGAGAAATGACGAAAAGGGCAGTAAAATTAAAAGAAAATAGCATCTTTTTAATAGAGGGATTACATGCTTTAAATGAGAACTTAACACCTTTGATTGAACCGCGATATAAATATAAGATATATTTAAGTCCATTTATTCCACTTAATATTGATAGACATAATTACATATCAACATTAGATTTAAGATTATTAAGACGGATGATAAGGGATAATAGAACTAGAGGGTATGATGTTTCTAAGACAATAGATAATTGGCAAAGTGTAAGAAACGGGGAAGAAAAGTATATTTTCCCATATATTCATCAAGCAGATATAATTATCAACACGGCTTTAACATATGAAGTTGGCGTATTAAAAGTATTTGTAGAGCCGTTATTATATTCTGTTGGAGTAGAACAAGAGTATTATGAAGAAGCAAGAAGATTATTAGATTTTTTAAAACAATTTTATCCGATACCAGGAGAATATGTAAACGATGAATCTATTTTAAGAGAATTTATAGGAGGGAAATACAATGATTAAAATAGCAATAAACGGATTTGGAAGAATAGGAAGGTTAGCATTTAGGCAAATAGTAACACAAGCAGATTTTGATATTGTTGCCATTAATGATTTAACAAGTGCAGAAGATTTAGCTTATTTAGTAAAATATGACACAGTACATGGATCATTTCATGAAGATCAAATAACATTTGAAGGAAATGAGATTATAGTAGCAGGAAAGAAAAGAATAAAAGTATATAGTGAGACAGACCCTAGTAATTTACCATGGGCTTCTTTAGGAGTAGATTTAGTATTAGAATGTACAGGTAAATTTACATCATTTGAAGATGCTGAAAAACACATTAAAGCTGGAGCAAAAAAGGTATTAATTTCAGCACCTGGAAAAGGCATTATGAAAACGATTGTTTACAATGTAAATGATAGTGATTTAGATAGTAATGATACAGTTGTATCAGCAGCAAGTTGTACAACAAACTGCCTAGCTCCAGTATTAAAAGTATTAAATGATGAAATAGGCATAAAAAAAGGTTTCATGACAACTGTTCATGCGTATACAAATGACCAAGCAACATTAGATATTGCTCATAAAAAAGGAATTAAAGCACGTCGTGGAAGAGCATGTGCAGCAAATATAGTTCCTGCATCAACTGGAGCAGCTAAAGCGATAGGATTAGTTATTCCTGATTTAAAAGGAAAGTTAGATGGAATGGCTTTTAGAGTACCAGTTACAGATGGCTCAGTTGTAGATGTAACGCTTGAGATGAAAAGAAATGTAAGTGTTGAAGAAGTAAATAAGATACTAAGTGATCATCAAAATGAAACGCTTAAATTTACTTTAGATCCGATAGTATCAAGTGATGTAGTAGGTAAAAAATATGGAGCAGTAGTAGATGGATTATCAACAAGCTTAGTAGAAAGTGAAGGAACACAACTATTAAAAGTAGTAGCTTGGTATGATAATGAATTTGGTTATACGGCACAAATGTTAAGAACTGCTAAAAAAATGTTTGAATAAAATTGATAGCACAAAAGAGTGTTATCTTTTTTTGTATAAACTTGTTTTGCCATCTAAACTATGCTAAAATAAGCCACAAGAAGGAGATCTGGCATGATTAGAATTGTATATGATTATTTACTAAAACAGAAGAAATATAGCATGTTAAAGTTTTTAACAAAAACGCAATTACAACAAATAGCAAATAATCCATCTATTGATACAAAAGAAAAAGCTAAAATATTTTTAATGAACAATTATTTGCCATCTAGTTTTAGGTTAGATGAACAACAAGTGGCAGAAGCGCTTGATGCCTTAATCGAGTTAACAGTTAAGAAAAATGAAAAGTATATATCTAGATTCTTTCATTTATTTATAAAAGGAAAAAACAAGTATAGGAAAGAGTTATTTAAAGCGTTAGTCCTATTAATAGTGTTTACGCAAAAAGAAGAAAATTGTACGAATGCTAAAGAAAAAAAGAAAAAAGCGACATATCAAAAGTTAGCCCATAAAAACTATGAAAAAATAATAACTGCCTTATATGCTGGTTCCTTTACAAGTGCATTAAAGGCTAGTCAATGCATAGTAGAAATGTTTTTAAGATGCTTAGAAACAAGTTATAAACAAGATTTTTGGTTCTATATTGGAAGAAATTATTCAGGCATTTTACAGGTTCCAGAGGTAAGAGCTGCTATTTTAACAAAAGAAACTTTAAACTCAAATTTTTTTAGTTTTAAAAAGAAACTATTTTATAATCTTCCACCAGATAAATTATCTTTATTAGGATACTTTAAGGGGGTGGAAGAAGACGTATACAAACAATTAAAAAACAATTTTAGAGATTTAACAGATAAGCAAATTAAAATAATTGTACCTTTTTTTGGTAGCATTGAAAAAAGATCTCATTTAGTACATTATTTAGATTTAATATTAGAAGATCCTACTAGAATAGAGAAAATCAATATTTTTTCTCAAAATGCTTTTGATGATAAGATACACTTAACATTAACATTTTTATTCAAATATCAAAGTAGGCAATTAACAGAAGAAATATTGAATTTATCAAGAGAATCTTTAGCAAGTCTTCAAGACAAACTACGTTTATTGGCGGATATAGGAAGAGTGAAAGGTATCTATACACTAGAGGATATAATAAATGCGACCTATGATGAATTATTTCAAAGAGAATATGAAGTAAAATCAAATGTAGAGCAAAGAGAAATGTCAACTTTATTTTCAAATAAACCTTTAGGATACTTTAAATATCCCTTAGAGGTTTTGCTTATACATTCAGATGGAACAATTGAAGAATTACCAGTAAATGATAGACATTTTATGGCGATAAAAGAAAGATTCCCAGAAATACTTCCTTTGAGTATAGACATTTTTGCATTATCCTGTGAGTTAAATACAATATATAATAGTGTTGTGTGGAATGTTGAAAATTCAGGGGTTACCATGTTTTATCCTCCCGAAATAACTTTAGAGCAACGAGAAAAAGCGATAGAGTTATTGCAAGGCCTTAGAGGGTATGATACGGATAACGAAATACTAATAGCTGGAGGAATTACATTAAAAGAAGAAAAAAGACAAATGTATTGTTTTAATGATGGAATGACTATAAATGTAGATCAAGCAATAATAGAAATAAATAGAATTCCTATTAGTGAAGAAAGAGGAAGGAAAAGAGCAAAAACGAAAAGTTAACATAAATTTTACAATGGAAAGCTAAATTTATAGGAGGCTTTCCATTTTTTCGATATAATAAAAAATAGGGAAGTGATTTTTTGAAAGCATTAAGTTTAAAAGAAGTAAAAAGCTTTGAAGTAATTGAAAAAGAAATACCTGTAGCCAATGATAACAACGTCGTTATAAAAGTAAAAAAAGTAGGTATTTGTGGAAGTGACATACATATGATTTGGGCAACTGGCTATCAAGCGGGAACAGATTTTGTCATTGGCCATGAATTTTGTGGCGAAATTTATGATACAGGCAATTCAAATTTTAAAGTAGGAGACAGGGTAGTAGCCATGGAAATAGACTCTTGCTTAGCATGCGATTATTGCAAAAATGGCAAAGAGAACATATGTGATCATGTTTTAGATAAAGGCCCAGGAATAGGAACTGACGGCGGATATGCAGAATACGTAAGTGTAAGAGCAGACATGGTTCGTCTTTTACCCGATGAAGTAAGTTTTATAGAAGGCGCTATGGTAGAGCCGGCTGCTATATCATATCATGGTTTAAAATTAGCGCATGTAAATGAAAATAGCAAAGTACTAATTACAGGCGCTGGAGCAATTGGTTTGTTTGCAGCGGCATGTGCACATGCTATGGGGATAAAAGAAGTAATAATTACTGAAATAAATCAAAAGAAGTTGGAAATAGCTAAAACATCTGGATTCGTAAAAGAAGCATTGCTAGCGAATCAACCAGATATAGAAGAACAATTAAAAGAGTTTGCGCCGAATGGATTTGATGCGGTTATTGAGTGTTCTGGAAATAAAGTGGCAAGTACAATGGGATTAAACCATTTAAAAAAAGGTGGACACATGTCATTAATAGCTTATGGGGAACAGCCTGAAATTAATTTATTTAATTTTGTTAATAATGAATATCATTTATCAGGAAGTCTATTTTTTACAAGAAAAGAATTTGAAGAAGTTATCAAATTAATGCAAGAAAAGAAGTTAAAATTAGAACCCTTTGCTAAAGTAATTAAAATGGAAGAAGTACAAACTACATTAGAAAACATCGAAAAAGGAATAGAAAATGAGATAAAATACATTATCAACATAAGTGAATAATACTTAGTAAGAACGAGGTTTCTTACTTTTTTAATGGATTTTTGTTATAATTATTAAGAGCAAAAGAAGGGATAACATGAATTTAACAATCAAAAATGCAAGCATTACAATTGGCGCCAAAACAATATTAGAATATATAAATTTTGAGATAAAAAATAGTGAACACATTGCCATTGTAGGAAGAAATGGAGCTGGCAAAACAACTCTTTTAAAAGCCATAATAGATAACAGTATGTTTCAAAGTGGTTTAGGAGAAGAAGAGTTCAACATTATTAAATATGGTAAATTCTCAATTGGTTATTTAAGTCAAATGTCATTTGATAATGAATCTAATACATTGTTAGAAGAGATTTTAAAATCTTTTAAAGAGATAATGAGTATAGAAAAAAGAATAAAAGAATATGTAGATAGAATGCAAACAGATACAAGTGATAAATGCATTAAAGAATATACAGAATTATTAGATTATTATGAAGCTATAGGAGGATACACATACCAAAAAGAATATGAAATTATGTTAAAAAAATTTGGTTTTATAGAAAGTGATAAAGAAAAGAAAATATCTTCTTTTTCAGGAGGGCAAAAAACAAAAATAGCCTTTATAAAACTTTTATTATCCCATCCAGATTTATTAATTTTAGATGAGCCCACCAATCATTTAGATATCGAAGCGATAGAATGGTTAGAAGAATATTTAAGAAAGTATAAGAAGGCTATTATAATTGTATCTCATGACAGAATGTTTATTGATCATGTAGCCACAATTATATATGATATTGAGTATGGTCGTACAACTAGATATGTTGGGAATTATGCGCATTATGAAGAAGAAAAGAGAAAAAATTACGAAAAAGCTTTATATGATTATGAATATCAACAAAAAGAAATTAAAAGATTAAGAGAAATTTATGAAAGGTTTAGATTCAAGCCTAGTAAAGCGAGTTTAGCTATGTCAAGATTACATCAATTAGAAAAGATGGATATTTTAGAAAAGCCTAATAAGATAGATACCAAAGTATTTAAAACCAATTTAAGTAAAATTATACCATCATCAACAAATGTAGTAAGTTTAAAAGAATTAACAATTGGATACAAAGATCCTTTAGCCAATCTATCATTAGATATCTTAAAAGGAATGAAAATTGGTGTTATTGGAGAAAATGGTATTGGAAAATCAACGCTTTTAAAGACAATCAATGAAATAATAAAACCATTACAAGGCAAAGTATCATATGGATATAATGTTAGTGTTGGCTATTTTGATCAAAGCTTAGGCTTCGAGATAGAAAATGGGACTATTTTAGAAGAATTTAAAGCATATGTACCTGAGTTAACAGAAGAGGAACATCGAAGAGCATTAGGAAGTTTTTTATTTAAAGGAAATGATGTAAATAAAAAATTAGATGTTTTATCAGGAGGAGAAAAAGTAAGATTACAATTATGTAAAATACTATTTAATAAGCCTAATTTCTTAATTTTAGATGAACCAACCAATCATTTAGATATAGTAGGTAAAGAGCATTTAGAAGAAATATTAAAAGAATACAAAGGGACGATTATTTTTGTTTCACATGACCGATACTTTATTAAAAAAATTGCAACTCAACTATTAGTATTTGAAAAAGAAGGAGTAAGTTATTTTCCTTATGGTTATGAAGAATACATAAAAAAGAGAAAAGAAGAGATAGTAGTTAAAGAAAAAGGTATAAAAAAGGAAAAAAAGAAGGAAGATAAAGAAGATCAGAAGAAAATTAAAAAAGTAGAAAAAGAGATAACAAAGATAGAAAACGAAATAAAGGAATTAACCCAAGAATTAGGTAAAGAAGCAAATTATACAGATTATGAAAAAGCAAATTCTATAAATAAGGAAATTGAGAATTTAGGAAAACAATTAAATGCTTTGAACGATTTATGGGAAAAGTTAGTAGATAGTATAAATTCCTAAAAACTCGTGTTATAATAAACAATAGGAGGCTACAATGAAAAAAATAGATGAAATAGAATTAAATAATAAAACGGTTGTTATACGATTAGATTATAATGTACCAGTTAAGGATGGAATAATTAGTGATAATTCTAAGATTACGAAAACAATTCCAACATTAAATTATCTTATCAACAACAATTGTAAAATAATCATATTAAGTCATTTAGGAAGAGTAAAAAGTGAAGAAGACAAGGCTAAAAACACATTAAGACCTGTAGCAAAGGAACTGGCAAATTTACTAAATAGACCAGTAAAGTTTATTGATGCATGTTTTGGAGAAAAAGTAAAAGAAATGATTAGTGAGTGTCAAAACAAAGATGTGATTTTGCTTGAAAATACAAGACATATGGATTTTCCAGAAAAAAGAGAAAGTAAAAATGACGAAGAATTAGCAAAATATTGGGCATCTTTAGGAGAAGTATACATAAATGATGCCTTTGGTTCATTACATAGAGCGCATGCATCAACTGCTGGAATTTCTAAATACCTACCACATGCTATAGGCCTATTAGTAGATAGTGAACTAAGCAACTTAACACCATTAATTAAGGAACCAAACAGACCTTTTACTGTTTTTATGGGTGGAGCAAAAGTAGATGATAAGTTAAAAATTATTGAAGGGATACTGCCAAAATGTGATATTCTCCTTTTAGGAGGAGGTATAGCCAATTCCTTTTTAAAGGCCAAAGGAGCAGATGTAGGAACGAGTGTAGCAACGAGTGATCCAGAAATATTAGCATCTGTAA
>CAOOMX010000002.1:43799-46505 GCA_948497845.1 uncultured Bacilli bacterium
CAGTAGATTTTACCATTGATGATGGTTGTATATATGACATAGGCATAAAAAGTATAGATTTATATAAGCAATATATTAATGCCAGTAAAACGATATTTGTAAATGGAACCTGCGGTAAATTTGAAGATGAACGCTTTACAGAAGGAACAGAAGGCTTATTTAAGGCATTAAAAGAGTCTGGTGCAGAAGTAATCATTGGCGGAGGAGATACCGTATCAGCTGTTAAAAAGTTTGGTTATGAAACAAGTTTCAAATTCTTATCAAGTGGTGGAGGAGCAACACTTGAGTTTATAGCAGATGGCAAGCTTGAAGCATTAGAATGGATGGAAAAAGAATGAAAATTTTAGCATGTAACATCAAGAATAAAATGGATAGACTAGAAACAGAAAGTTACGTAGAACAATTAGGGGAAATTGTAAGTGAGAAAGCAAAATTAATTATTTGTCCTTCCTTCCTTTTTTTACCACTATTTAAAGGTGGAAATTACAGTTTAGGAAGTCAAGACATAAGTTCATTTAACGAAGCAACAGTAACTGGAGAAATAACTGCTAAACAATTAAAGTCGTTGGATGTTTCTTATGTAATTATAGGACATTCTGAGCGAAGAAATTACAAACATGAAATAAACATAGATTTTATCAACAAAATAAATCATGCACAAGAAAAAGATTTAAGAATCATTTATTGTATTGGGGAAACAGAGGAAGAAAAAGAGCATGGTGAGACTTTTGATATTTTGGAAAAACAAATAAGTGAAGTATTAAACAATGTGGTTTTAAAAGACATAATGATTGCTTATGAACCTATTTGGGCCATAGGTAGCGGAAAAATACCAACAATAAAAGAAATACAAAATACCATAGAATACATAAAAGATATAGTAGATGAAAAGTATGAGCAACAAATAAAAGTATTATATGGAGGAAGTGTAAATGTTGATAACATCGAAGTTATTAACAACATTGAAGCAGTAGATGGATTTTTAGTAGGAGGAGCATCTTTAGATGTTACTAATGTTAAAAAAATGATAGAAATTATTGATAATAAAGGAAATTAGGTAATAAAACAATTATTGACTATTAACAAAGATATTGAAAGATATTGGTTAATAGTCTTTTTTATAATAAAAAAGAAATTTAGTGACAAATTTGCGTTAAATTTTAGGTTTTCGACTTCGTTCGACACGGCTTTACATCAATTTACAAAATAGGACAATTTTTTTTGTAGCATTTTGTACAGTTATCCCTTATAATGTACTTATGTGCATTAAGAAAGGGAAAGAAATTACATGGGAAAAACTATAAATGCCGTTATCATCGACGACAATGAAGTAGTAACAGGTAGTGTAAAGAAGTACTTTAGTAGTAATGCGGGAGTGAAGATAGTAGAATCTTTTCAAGATGGAAAGGAAGGCTTAGATTTTTTAGTAAAATATGTAGATCATTATGATTTGATTATGTTAGATGTGTTATTACCACAGATAGATGGTCTAAGAATACTAGAAGAACTAAAAGCAAGAGGAATAGAAAAAAAGATAATTGTGTTATCAAGCTATAAAGATGATTATACAATAAGAAGAGCGCAAACTTTAGGAGCAGATTATTTTATGCTAAAACCATTTGATGTGAATAGTCTTGAAAATAGAATAAAAGATATATTTGAAAAAGATTGTTTAGCAAAGTTTAGAGAAGTAGAAAATATAGAAATAGAAGTTAGTACATTATTACATAATTTGGGAATACCATCACATGTTAGAGGGTACCAATATATTAGAGAAGGTGTATTATTGATTTATGAAAGTTCAAAAATAGTAACTCTTGTTACCAAAGAAATATATCCAAAGATTGCTAACAAATATGAGACAACATCATCAAGAGTAGAAAGGGCAATCCGCCATGCGATAGAAATAAGTTGGGTACGAGGAGATTTAAAACTAATGGAAAGAATTTTTGGAAATAGTATTGATTTTGAAAGGTCGAAACCAACGAATTCAGAATTTTTAACAACTTTAGCAGATCGCCTTCGTTTAGGAAAAAAAGAACTAGTTGCTTAAAAGAAAACGGTGTAAAATAGGATAACATCGTTTTACTTTTTACAGAATTGTATTTTTTTTGAGGGTATGATATTATAATTGAGTAAAAAAGGTGAGCACATGAAAAAAGTATTAACAATTATATTTGATGGATTTGGCTTAAGAGACGAAGAAAAGGGCAATGCAATAAAAGCTGCTGATATGCCTAATTTTCATTATTTATGGAATGAATATCCACATACATTATTAAAAGCAAGTGAAGAAGCAGTTGGATTAAAAGAAGGACAAGCTGGAAACAGTGAAGTTGGGCATATGACAATTGGAGCAGGATGCCTTTTAAAGCAAAATGAGATTTTAGTAGATGAATTCTTAGCAAAGCCAGACATGGAAGATGAAAATGTTATAAAGTTACTGGAGCAAAAAGACAAAACTGTACACATAATGGGATTATGTAGTGATGGAAATGTTCATGCTGGAGTAGATGATTTTTTAGCTATGCATACATTTTTAGTGGATAATGGCTTTAAAGAAATTGTTTTTCATTTAATAACAGATGGAAGAGATACAGGAATTCATGAAGCATATAAATATATTAAAATGATTGAAAAGGCAATAGAAGCCAAAAAAGTTGGAACTATAGCCACAGTTTGCGGTCGTTACTATGCAATGGACAG
>CAOOMX010000002.1:46515-68154 GCA_948497845.1 uncultured Bacilli bacterium
TAGAACGAAAGAATATTATGATTTGGTAGTAAAAGGAAAAGGCAATAAATCTTTAAATATAGAAGATACGATTAAAAAAAGTTATGCAGAAGGTATAACAGATGAATTCTTAAAGCCAATAATTCTTGCTAAAAAGACAATTAAAAATGGTGATGTTTTAGTATGGATGAACTATCGTGCGGATAGGGCTAAACAAATATTAAATAGTATTGTAAATCATGATCACTTTAGTGAATTTGAAACAGAAGATTTAAACGAACTAACATGTTTTACAATGATGCCAGTGGATAAAGCGATTAAAACGAATCACTTTTTAGAACCAAGCAAGACATCAAAGCCATTGGGAATCTATTTAAGTGAGCTTGAATTTACCCAAGCAAGAATATCAGAAAGTGAAAAATATGCACATGTTACTTACTTTTTTGATGGTGGTAAAGAAGAAAAAATACCCAAATGCGATAAGATTCATGTGCCATCTCCAAGTGTAGCAACATATGATTTAAAACCTGAAATGAGTTGTGTAGAAGTAACAAAAAAGGTAATAAGTTGTATGGAAAATGATTATGACTTCATATTAGTTAATTATGCAAATCCAGATATGGTAGGGCATACAGGAAATATGGAAGCAACGACAAAGGCTTGTACAGCTATAGATATATGCTTAGGAAAGTTAATTGAAAAAGCAGATGAGAACTTTTATAAAATTATTCTTTTAGCAGATCATGGAAATGCCGATACAATGATAAACGAAGATGGAAGCCCATGTACAACCCATTCATGTGAATTAGTACCATTTATCATATGTGATAAAAAAGTAATATTAAAGGCAAAGGGCGATTTAACAAACGTAGCCCCAACGATATTAGATTATATGGATATAGCAGTACCAAAAGAAATGGAAAATACAGCATCATTATTAACCGAGGAATAAGATGATTGAAAAAGTATTAACTTATATATTTATGCTATTATTAATCTTATTAATAGTAGCAGTAACAGCATATACGATATTAATTAGCATATAAAAAACGATTGATTTTATTATTTTCAATCGTTTTTTTGTAGGCTTCTAGTCGTTCCTCTATCATTTTTTTGCTTTATTACGAATGCTTCTAAAGCTGCTACCATTTTATTAAAGCCACAACTATCCATATTATCTAAATAGTTGCTTCTAATATAACTACCACGGTGTAAATTCAATATATTTTGTCCAAAATCCCATATAGCATAGTGTTTAATAAATTCATCAAAATCTGGATATTTTTGATAAACATCTAAAAAATCTACTGCAGCTTCATAAAATGAACCGTTATGTTGTAATATCCAAGCTTCTATTCCGATGCCTCCTAGTCCGCCTTGTGGATGATCGACGGTCTTTTTTCCATGATATGCACTTGCATCTGCAAGAACTCTTTTAGCCATTAAAATATTAGCTAAGACTTTTTGATAATTTTCAAAAGAAGTTTCACGAATAGATGCTAGTTGTTCATCAATCACTTGTCCAGAAGGTAAAAATAGTTCCTTATTTCTATTAACAAAAGAGATATCTATATTTATTTTTTCTCGATGAAAAGGAACATCTTTAAGACGTAGGTGACCTTCAGATGTAATGTCATAATGAATATTACTTCTATCAAAAGCTTCCAATAATTCAAGGTTTATATTAAAACGTTCCATTATGCCTTTGTCCAATCTTAAAACAAAATCATAATCTGTTTTATCCTCTAAATTCGTATTTCTATTCGTAGAACCAGTGGAAATAAATTCAGCTATACCATTTGTTAAATCAGAAGATAAATATGGAAGAGTAGTAATACCGTAATTCGCCAAAATAGAAGAAATAACATTATATATAGCTTTAGTAACGTTTTTGTTTTTTGCATCTTTATGATCTAATGTAGCCATAATTTCTTCTATGTTTTCAAAATCCAGTTGCAAAGAGGGTATAAAAGGTTCATCTGTATATGTTTTTATACCTTGCATTTTCTTTCTTAAATCTAAGAAATCTTCATAGGAGAAAACCAATTCTCCATAAACATTATAAACAGGAATATAAAAACTATTAATTGCTATTTCTAGCCCGATACGACTATCAAAACTGCCATCTCCTACCAAAGCACCAGTCCTAGAGTCTACAGTCCCTTCATAACTTACCAAAAAGTCTATTTCACTTGAAGCGATACCTGTTCTAATTCCGTAATGAACTTCATTACTTGGGTTACAATCATATAGTTCAAATAAACCTTTAGGAGCCGTTTTATCACTTGTTTTTTTGGGAGTAAAAAAGCGATGATCATTTTTAAAAACAGCGAAAAGATTTCCATAAATATTAGCTTGTAAGTAATTAATTAAAAATTCAAAGTCATAGCAATCAAAAGGTGTTTTAAAAACATCAGCATCTAAAGGAGTGGTATCTCCTTGGGCATTAGCTCCGATAAAGTCATCTGCTAAAATACCGTTTTGCATGACATATGGTAAATAATCAATTTTACGAAGACCTTTAATCAAATCTCCTTCAACAATATCAAACGGTTTTAAAGAAGTCTCTATATTTTTCTGAGTGGCTTCTTCTATTTTTATAGTCATATATTGTTTAAGTTCTAAAACGGTATCAAAGCCTGCAAAATGAAAATACATTCGAATAATCCTATCAGCTATATCATAATCTATATCTTTATAAGGAGCTAAAAGATGTTTAAGTTTTTCTATATCTTCTAACGCATTACCGCTGTATGTAAATTTATTGTCTTTTTTCCCTTTAACACTATTATTATAAGCTAATATTAATATTTTACAAAAAGATTCTAATAACTTTTGTTCTTTATCTGTTAAAGAAGGCAAATGAAGCTTCGAGATATTCTTATACAAAGTATTTCCTTTTTCTAAATGGTTTAAAAAATGCTTTAAAGAAAGATTATTAGAACCAGCAAAAGTTCTTGCCATATCAGAAAAAATGGTTATTTCCTGATTCCTTTTTGATAATCTTTTTAGAGTAGGAGAAATATCATCTTCAGAAGCAATATCCTGATAAAGATCGGGGTGTAATAATCTAAATGTTACATACTGTAAAGCTAAAGTAGGAGCATCATTATGTAAGAATAATTCATCATATCTATTCAATAAATCTGCTTTTTTATCTGAAGAAAAGGCCTCATCTAATATTGTATCTGCAAAATTTATTATTTCGTCACTTTGCGAATGGATAAGATGAGTAATAATTAAGCCAAGTTCTTCTAATTCAACTAATGAAACCGTTGTATACAAAATGCTATTTATGATTTTTTGCTTTAATAGCTCATTATAACCAAAATCTATGCCAGCTAAAAGGTTTAAAAGATAAGCTTTCTTATTTAAAGTATCCCAAGTAATATCATCATTTTTAATAAAATGGTTTTTAAATATTTGCTGTAATGTTTTTGAAACAAGCATTTCATAAGCCCCTAAAAATTTAGTAATCTTATCATTTTTGCTTTCCATATTTCTTTCTTTTATAAACAAATCAGTTACAAAAGATTTACAACCGAAAGAAAGATCTACTGTTTTTAAAAAAGGTAACCATTCTGGATGTTGATGAAGCATATAATAAGTTATTTCTCTATTACGATAAGCATATTGTAAATCTTTTGGGGCATCTTGTGGTAAGTATAATTGAGGATATTTTTTCTTAAAGCTTTTTGATATAAACGTTCCAATTGCCACATCTGATAAGCATAACACTTGATAAATATATGCATCTATTGATTGGGTTAAATCCTCATTACTTTCTAAAACAAAAGGCTGTTCTATTAATATTTTATTCTTTTTCAAAACATCTAAAAATGGAAGATATTGTAGCAATAGTCCAAAAGCATGATCTTTTAATTTCTTAGTAAATAAGGAAATAAGATTTATACTTTTACCGTTATATGTAACAGGATAATAACCAAACAATAATTCTGCATCCATCATTTTAAAGTATTTATATAAAGATGGATGATTTAAAATATAGTGAATATTAATATCACCGTTAAAAAAGTCATCGATTATTTCAGCAGGAATTCCTTTAAATAAAGTACTAATATATTGATTTTGATAACCTTGTGGAATCCAAAGCGTTTCAATGAAACTTCTTTTAACTAAAATCTCTTTAAACCAAACAAGCATAATTGGAGTTATTTTATCTAAAAAAGAAGCAGACAATTCTTTACGTAATAAAGAAAGCAAAATATCTAATCCTGTTAAAGACATTCGAGAAGCAAGTTTACTATTCATAATTAAAATTAAATCTTCACTGCTTTTATTTTCAAATATTTCATAAAGAGCATCAAAATCATTGATATATTGATTCATAATACTTTCGGGCATAAGCTCCAAAACATTTATAAAGGTTAAAGTATCTACTTCTTGGCCCCAATTAATAAAGTATTTATTAAATGCTTTTTGGAAAGATAATTTTCTGTTCATTAAATGTTCTAAAAGATGAAAGGAAGCTTTGCTAGGAGTCCTAAAAATATTATTGATAATTTTAGTAGCATTTGATAAAGAAAAATCTGTAAGTAAATTTAGATCCTCTGGGAGTTTTTCATAATGAATGTCTGGTAAAGTTAATATTTCGGTGATTGAGTCATCATCAAATAGTTCTAATACATAAGGATAAGTATAAAAAGCTCTATGTTTTACTACCTCATTGTACAAAAATACTAAATTAGTCTTTTTAACTAGTTCAGGATAGGATAACCATGAAATACTATTCATCAAGAATGCCTCTGCTACTTCTTGTGATATTCTTTTTACTTCAGGGCTTAAAAGAACTTCAAAAAAAGATATATTCTTCTTCGCAGCGTCATCTAAAACTTCTTCAACACTTAAACTGCTATTTAAAGCTCCATTCATAAATGAAGTTTTTCTTTCAAGTTTTTCTAGTTTCGTCAAACTCATAATAACCCCCCCTCTTTTCAGAGAAGTATTATAGCATATAATGTTAAATTTGCAAATCAATTTAATTTTAGCAAATTTTCACAAAATTTTCATTTTTTTACTTGCTTTTTCATAAACTATAGTGCTATAATTTAATGCGTATGACTGCGTTGATGTGCGAGGTTACTGATACACTAGGCCGAGTTGGTAATAGAAAACAGAGAACTTGTACGGAGTATGTCTATACTAGATATAGGCGAAAGGAGGACATGTAAATGTCAAATAGTAAGGTTAGAATCAATTTAAAAGCGTATGATCACAGAATGCTTGACATAGCAGCTGGAAAGATTGTGGAAACTGTAAAAAGAACAGGCGGTGAAATATCTGGCCCGGTACCACTACCTACTGAAATTGAAAAAGTAACAGTATTAAGAGCGGTACACAAATACAAAGATGCTAGAGAACAATTTGAAAGAAGAACTCACAAGAGATTAATCGACATTAAGAACCCTAGCAGAGAAACAATTGATGCACTACAACACTTAGATTTACCAAGTGGTGTTGACATTAATATCAAATTATAAGAGAAGGAAGGAATTAAATTATGAAAGGAATCTTAGGACGCAAAGCCGGAATGACACAAGTGTTTACAAAAGATGGAAAACTTATTCCTGTAACAGTAGTAAGTGTTGAACCAAACGTTGTAATGCAAGTGAAGACAGTAGAAACTGATGGCTATAATGCAGTTCAATTAGGTGTATTTGAAAAAAAAGAAAAAAATGCTACTAAACCAGAAATGGGAAGAGCAAAAAAAGCAAATACAACTCCTAAGCGCTACTTAAAAGAAATAAGAAATATTGAAGGAACTTATAATCTTGGAGATAAGCTAGGGGCAGATGTATTCGCAGTAGGAGAAGTTGTTGATGTAACTGGAGTAAGCAAAGGAAAAGGCTTCCAAGGAACAATCAAACGTCACAACCAATCACGTGGACCAATGACTCATGGATCACATTACCATAGAGGACCAGGTTCATTAGGTACAATGTTACCAAAAAGAGTATTAAAAGGTAAAAATTTACCAGGACATATGGGAGCAGAAACTGTAACAATTCAAAATCTTGAAATTATTGAAGTGAATGCAAACGAAAATTATATCCTAGTAAGTGGAAATATTCCAGGACCAAAAAACGCATTGGTACTAATTAAGTCAGCAGCAAAAAACACAAGAAAGGCAAATCCTAAAGAAATCATCACTTATGAAGAAGTTATTGATGAAGTGATTGAAGAACCAGTAAGTGAAGCTGTAACAAGCGAAGTTGAAACAAATGAAGTAGTAAACGAAGAAAATACAGCAACTGCTGAAGAAGTAAAGGAAACTGAAGAAGCAAGCGAATAGTCATTGCTTTAGAAAGGAATAATTATGAAAATAAGTGTTAAAAATCTACAAGGTGAAAAAGTTAAAGATTTAACATTAGCTGATAGTATATGGAATATTGAAGTAAACGATGATGCGTTAAAGAAAATGATTCGTTTACAACTTGATGCAAGCCGTCAAGGAACAAGAAAGACCAAAAATAGAAGTGAAGTTTCAGGTGGAGGAAGAAAGCCTTGGAAACAAAAAGGAACAGGGCGTGCTCGTCAAGGTAGTATTCGTGCTACACAATGGCGTGGCGGCGGAATTCCATTCGGAGTAAACCCAAGAGATTACTCATTTAAAATAAATAAGAAAGAAAGAGTATTAGCTCTTAAAACAGCTTTAACACATAAAGCACAAGATAAAGAATTACTAGTATTAGACAGTATGAATATTGCAACAAATAAAACAAAAGATGCAATTAAAGCATTAGAAACATTAAAATTAGATAATAAAATCTTATTTGTTACAACAGAAGATGCAGAAAATTTATATTTAGCAACAAGAAATCTTCCAAATGTATTAGTTTTATTTGCTGATGAAATCAATTGCTATGATTTAGTAAATGCAGATATGCTTGTATGTGATGAAGGAGCAATTAAAAATATTGAGGAGGTGCTTAAATAATGAAACATTATGCAGATATCATTATTGCACCGGTTGTTACTGAAAAATCTATGGTAAATAGAGAACTTAATGTATATACATTTAAAGTTAGTAAAGATGCTACAAAAACAGAAATTAAATGGGCTGTTGAAAAAGCATTTGGAGTAACAGTAGATAAAGTAAGAACTTTAAATACAAAGTCAAAAAGAAGAAGAGTAGGACGCTACGCTGGTAAGACAAAAACTTACAAAAAAGCAATCGTAACGTTAAAAGAAGGCTCTTCTATAGAAATATAGTAAGGAGGAATATTTATGGCAATTAAACATTATAATCCAACGACAAATGGACGTCGTGGAATGACTTCATTAACAAATGACGAGTTAACAAAGAATGTAACTCCTACTAAGAGTCTACTTAAGAAAAAAAGTAAAACTGGTGGAAGAAATAATCAAGGAAAGATGACAGTTCGTCACATTGGTGGAGGAGCTAAAAAGAAATATCGTATAATTGATTACAAAAGAAATAAAGTTGGTGTTACAGGACGTGTTGCATCAATTGAATATGATCCAAATAGAAGTGCAAACATTGCATTAATTAACTATAGAGATGGAGAAAAAAGATATATTATCGCTCCAAACGGATTAGAAGTAGGAATGATTATTGAAAGTGGTGCAGAAGCAGATATCAAAGTAGGTAATGCATTACCGCTAATGAACATTCCAGTAGGTACAACAGTACATTGCATCGAACTTAAACCTGGAAAAGGAGCAGAACTTTGCCGTAGTGCTGGAGCGTCAGCTCAAATCCTAGGACGTGAAGGAAAATACGTAATGTTACGTTTAACAAGTGGAGAAACAAGACTAGTACTTGGAACATGTGTTGCTACAGTTGGAGTAGTAGGAAATGAAGATTACAAACTTGTTAATTTAGGAAAAGCAGGACGTAAGCGTCATATGGGAATTCGTCCAACCAACCGTGGTTCTGTAATGAATCCAAACGATCACCCACATGGTGGTGGAGAAGGACGTGCACCAATTGGACGTAAGAGCCCAATGACTCCTTGGGGTAAACCTGCACTTGGAGTTAAAACTCGTAAATCTAAAAAGGCTTCTGAAAAGCTTATTATTAGTAGAAAGAAGAACAAGTAGGAGGATATAAATGGCAAGAAGTTTAAAAAAAGGACCTTACGTTGAAAAATCCTTAATGAAAAAGGTTCAAAAAATGAATAAAGAAAACAAAAAGACAGTTATAAAAACATGGTCAAGAAGATCAACTATTTTCCCTGACTTTGTAGGTCATACAATAGCAGTACACAATGGAAAAGATTTTATACCAGTATATATAACTGAAGACATGGTAGGACATAAGTTGGGAGAATTCTCACAAACACGTAAATTCACAGGCCATGCTGGTAACAAATAGGAGGTATTATGGAAGCTTACGCAATACACAAAAATGCTTTAATTAAACCAAGACTTGCTCGCATGACTATGGATTTAGTTAGAGGAAAAGATGTTGAAACCGCTCGTGGAATATTAGAAGTCACGAACACAAAAGCAAGTAGATTAATATTAAAGGTACTTAATTCTGCGGTAGCAAATGCTGTAAACAATAATGGAGCAAATGAAACAGACTTAGTAATAAGTGAATGTTACATCAATCCAGGCCCTGTTTACAAAAGAATTAAATTTGCAAGTCGTGGAAATGTAGACCGCCATGATAAAAGAAGTAGTCACATTACTGTAAAAGTAAGTGATGCGAAAGGAGTAAAATAGTATGGGACAAAAAGTTAATCCAATAGGATATAGACTTGGTGTTAACAAAGATTGGCAATCTCGTTGGTATGCTGAAAAAGAATACTCTCAAAACCTAATTAATGATATAAGAATTAGAGAATATTTAGAAAAGAATCTTAAAGAAGCAGCAATTGCATCAGTAGTAATTGAACGAAAGAAAAACCGTAACGAAGTAACAATCTATACTGCTAAACCTGGAGTAATCATTGGTCGTGGTGGAGAAGACATCGAAAAATTAAGAAAGAAAATATCAAAATTAGTTAATGAAGAAATCTTTATTAACATTGTAGAAGAAAAGAATCCAGATTTAAATGCTCAATTAGTAGCTAACAATATTGCAATGCAAATTGAAGCTCGTGCACCATTTAGATCAGCACAAAAAAGAGCAATCAGAAATACAATGAAAGCTGGAGCAAAAGGATGTAAAACATCAGTTTCAGGTCGTTTAGGAGGAGCAGAAATGGCTCGT
This sequence comes from uncultured Bacilli bacterium, assembly GCA_948497845.1. Classification (GTDB taxonomy): domain Bacteria; phylum Bacillota_I; class Bacilli_A; order RF39; family UBA660; genus Onthocola_B. Next base: position 55,697 of record CAOOMX010000002.1, read on the forward strand.
ACTGAAGGATACACTGAAGGAACAGTACCTCTACATACAATTAGAGCAGATGTTGATTATGCAACTGCAGAAGCAAATACAACATATGGAAAAATTGGAGTAAAGGTTTGGATTTACAAAGATGAAATACTTCCTGCAAAAAAAACAGTGAAGGGAGCTGATAAAAATGTTGATGCCAAAAAGGACTAAGTATCGTAAAAGTCACAGAGTAAGTTATGATGGAAAAGCCAAAGGTAATTTAGAATTACATTTTGGAGAATACGGACTTAAAGCAGTAGAAGGCGGATGGATTTCAGCTCGTCAAATCGAAGCTGCTCGTATAGCAATGACACGTTTTATGAAACGTGGAGGAAAAGTATATATTAATATATTCCCACATATGCCAAGAACAAAGAAGCCTCTTGAAACTCGTCAAGGTAAAGGTAAAGGTTCAGTAGATGAATGGGTAGCAGTAGTAAAAAATGGAAAAATTATGTTTGAAGTAAGTGGAGTAAGCGAAGAAATAGCTCGTGAAGCATTAAGACTTGCATCACATAAATTATCTATCAAAACAAAATTTGTAAAAAAAGAAATGGTAAAGGATGGTGATTCTCTTGGAAATTAAAGAACTAAGAAAATTATCAAATGAAGAATTAAATAAGAAAATTGTTGAAACAAAAGACAAATTATTTACAATGAGAATGCAACAAGCAAATGGAACTTTAGAAAAGCCAATACAACTTAGAACATTAAGAAGAGATGTTGCGAAAATGAAAACAATTTTAAAAGAAAGAGAAATCGCAGGAGGTAATGAATAATGACTGAAATTAAACAAGAATTAATTGGAAAAGTTGTAAGTAATAAAAACAACAAAACAATTACAGTATTAGTAGAAACTTCTAAAAAACATCCTTTATACAAAAAACAAGTTAAATACAGTAAAAAATATGCAGCACATGATGAAGAAAATAAAGCGAAAGTTGGAGATACAGTAAAAATTAGAATGACAAAACCATTATCTAAAACAAAAAGATATGAATTAGTTGAAGTTTTAATTGAAGCTGTAATCCTTTAGGAGGTACTTTTATGGTTAGTCAAGAATCAAGACTTAAAGTTGCTGATAATTCCGGAGCTCGTGAACTTTTAGTAATAAGAGTTCTAGGAGGATCTAAAGTTAGAAGCGGAAATATTGGTGATGTAGTTGTTGGAACAGTAAAAAAAGCAATTCCTAACAGTCCTGTTAAAAAAGGAAAAGTAGTAAAAGCTGTTATCGTTCGTTCTGTTGAAGGAGTTCGTCGTCCAGATGGATCTTATATCAAATTCGATGATAACGCATGTGTACTAATAAAAGATGATAAATCACCAATTGGAACTAGAGTATTAGGACCAGTTGCTAGAGAGTTAAGAGAAAAAGAATATTCAAAGATTATATCTCTTGCTCCAGAAGTATTATAGGAGGTACTTATGAAAGTTAAAGTTGGAGATAATGTTCGTATTCTAGCTGGAAAAGATAAAGGCAAAGAAGGAAAAGTAATTAGAACATTAAAAGCAAAAGACAAAGTAGTAATTGAAGGTTTAAATATGGTTAAAAGACATTCTAAACCTAGAAATACAAATGAATCAGGTGGAATATTTGATATTGAAGCTCCTATTCATGTATCAAATGTAAAAGTTGTCACAGATGAAGCTAAGCTTAAGAAAAATACCACTAAAGCAAAAGAAAAAGTAGAAGAAAAAGATGCAAAAGTTGCAAAGAAGACTTCTAAGAAAGCGAGTAAGTAGTTATGAGTAATTTTAAAACATTATATAATGAAACAATAGTACCTAGTCTTACTAAAGAATTTAACTATACAACACCAATGGCAGTGCCAAGATTAGAAAAAATAGTTATAAATATGGGTGTAGGAGAAGGTAGTAAAGACGAAAAATTTATTACTGCAGCTGTAAAAGACTTAGAACAAATAGCAGGTCAAAAACCAGTTGTAACAAAGGCTCGCAAATCAATTGCAGGGTTTAAAATTCGTGAAGGTCAACCTGTTGGGGTAAAAGTAACATTAAGAGGAGAAAATATGTATTATTTCTTCGAAAAATTAGTTAAAATTGCCCTTCCAAGAGTTAGAGATTTCCGTGGTGTATCATCACACGCATTTGATGGAAAAGGAAACTATACAGTTGGAATTAAAGAACAACTTATTTTCCCAGAAATCGAATATGATGATGTCGTAAAAGTTCGTGGAATGGATATCGTATTCGTTACCACAGCAAAGAGCAATGAAGAAGCTAAAAGTTTATTAAAAGGCTTTGGAATGCCTTTCAAGAATTAAGGAGGACGTTATGGCAAGAAAAAGTATGATTGTAAAAAATAAAAGAACACCTAAATTTTCTACTCGCGCTTACACTCGTTGTAATCGTTGCGGAAGACCTCATGGAGTATTAAGAAAATATGGAATTTGCAGAATTTGTTTTAGAGAACTAGCAAATGAAGGTAAATTACCTGGTGTAAAGAAATCTAGTTGGTAAGGAGGGAAATTATGTTTGTACAAGATAAAATAGCAGATATGCTTACAAGAATACGTAATGCAAATGGGATGAGATATGAAACCGTTGAAGTCATTGGTACGAAGATGACTCTAGGAATAGCTCAAATTTTAAAAAATGAAGGTTTTATAGCTGATTATACATATGAAAAAAATACAACTGGAGATAAGCTAACATTAAACTTAAAATATGGAGCTAAGAAAGAAAGAGTTATTACAGGTCTTAAAAGAATCAGTAAATCTGGTTTAAGAGTTTATGCAAAAGCAAACGAAATTCCTCGTGTACTTAATGGACTAGGTATCGCAATTATTTCTACATCTGAAGGTTTAATGACTGATAAAGAAGCAAGAAATAAAGGATTAGGAGGTGAAGTCCTTGCCTATATTTGGTAAGGTAATTTATGAGTAGAATTGGCGAAAGAAAATTATCACTTCCAAATAATGTAACTGCAACAGTAGAAAATAATACTTTTACTGTAAAGGGACCTAAAGGGGAACTAAGTTACAAATTTAGTGATTTAATCGAAGTATTAATTGAAGAAAACACTGTTTTAACAAAACAAAAAAAGGCTAGTGCTAAAGCTAATGTAATGCAAGGAACAACAAATTCATTAATCAACAATATGATTACAGGTGTTTCAGAAGGATTTAGTAAAAGCTTAGAAGCTGTCGGAGTAGGATATCGTTTTAATGTAGCTGGAAACAAGATTACTATCAGTGCTGGATATTCTCATCCAGTAATTATGGAAGCCCCAGCAGGATTAACAGTTACAAGCGAATCAAATACAGAAATTACGATTCATGGAATCGATAAACAAAAAGTGACTGAATTTGCGGCAAATGTACGTAAAGTAAGAGAACCAGAACCATATAAAGGTAAAGGAATTCGTTACAAAGGCGAATATGTACGTCGTAAAGAAGGAAAGAAAGCGGCATAGGAAGGAGTTAAGTTATGATTAAAAAAGAAGCTACAAATAAAGCTCGTGTAAGAAGACACGTAAGAGTACGTAAAAATGTAAGTGGAACAAAAGAATGTCCAAGACTAAACGTATTTAGATCAAACAATGGTATATATGCACAAATCATTGATGATGTAACTAGTACTACCTTAGCTAGCTCATCTACACTAGAATTAAAAATTAAAGCTGGAGGTAATATTGAAGCTGCTAAAGCAGTAGGAAAAGATATTGCTGAAAAGTGTAAAAAGTTAAAAATTAAAACTGTGGTATTTGACCGTGGAGGTTACCAATATCATGGTAGAGTTTCAGCACTTGCTGATGCAGCAAGAGAAGCTGGACTAGAATTTTAGGAGGAAGCATGAGAAAAGAAAAAGTGGAACAAAAGAAAAATTTATTAGAAGAAAAAGTAATTTCCATCTCAAGAGTAACAAAAGTTACACAAGGTGGTAGACATTTCCGTTTCTCTGCTACTGTAGCTGTTGGAAATAGAAAAGGATTAGTTGGAATCGGAAGCGGAAAAGCAAACGAAGTTCCAGAAGCTATCAAAAAAGCTATTCAAGCAGCTAATAAGAATGTAACAAAAGTAGCATTAAGTGAAGGAAGAACAATTCCTCATGAAGCTACAGCTAAAGTTGGACGTGCAGTTGTTTTAATTAAACCTGCTAAAGAAGGACGTGGAATCATCGCTGGTGGAGCAGCACGTGCTGTATTAGAACTAGCTGGTGTAAAAGATATCGTAGCTAAATCACTTGGATCAAACACACAAGTAAATGTAGCTAAAGCAACTTTAGAAGCGTTAAAAATGCAAAGAACTCCTGAACATATCGCGTCTCTTCGCGGAAAGAAAGTTGAGGAATTGTAATATGAAATTAGAAAATTTACCAAGAAGCAAAGAAACAAAAGCATCAAAAAGAGTTGGACGTGGACCAGGAAGTGGTATGGGTAAGACTGCTACTCGTGGAGAAAACGGACAAAAATCTCGTAGTGGTGCATCAATTCCAGCATGGTTTCAAGGGGGACAAACTCCATTATCAAAAAGATTACCAAATAGAGGATTTAACAATAAGCAATTTGAAACAAAATATGCAACAATTAATCTATCAGATTTAGAAAAATTCTTTAATGATGGTGATGTAGTAACTCCTGAAGTATTAAAAGAAAAGAAAATAATTAAAAAACAATTATCTGGAATTAAAGTGTTAGCAAGTGGAGAAATTACCAAAAAGCTTACTGTTAAAGCACATAGATTCTCTGCACGTGCTGTTACTAAAATAGAAAACGCAGGCGGCAAAGCAGAGGTGATATAGATGTTTCGTGGGTTTTCTGGGCTGTTTAGCAAAGAAAATAAGGACCTAAGAAAACGTATCTATATAACCCTATTTTGTTTAGGCATATTCTGTTTAGGAACAACAATAACAATACCATGGGCTTCTGTAGTATATGAAGAATTAGGATTCTTAGAAATCTTCAATTTAATGAGTGGTGGAGGTTTAAAGAGCTTTTCAATCTTTGCTCTTGGAGTATCACCATACATTACAGCATCCATTATTACACAATTATTACAAATGGACATTATTCCATACTTTAAAGAGTTAAAGGATCAAGGCTATGTAGGAAGACAAAAGATTAACAAAATAACACGTTATTTAGGAATCATTTTAGCTTTTGCACAAGCCTATGTACTATGTATCTTCTATATGAAAGGTGCAGGAGTATATACAATGCTAAAAACAAGTCTTGTTATGACTGCAGGTACAGCATTTTGTTTGTGGATGGGAGATCAAATCACAAACAAAGGAATTGGAAATGGTCAATCAATGCTAATATTAGCGGGGATTATTCAAAGTATGCCAGGAGTATTTACAGGAGCATACAATGGATTCATTAACGGAAGTTATGGAATGGGACTTGGAATAACATTCTTTAGTCTATTTGTCATAACATATATATTAATAATTGTAGGAATCATATGGATTCAATTAGCAGAAAGAAGAATACCAATTCAATATGCGAACCGTACAAATTCGGCATATGGAGCACAAGCATCTTTCTTACCGATAAAGATCAATTCAGCCGGAGTAATTCCAGTAATATTTGCATCAATTTTGACATCTATTCCAGCTACAATTGTTCAATTAACAGGAAAAGAAGCAGCTATAAATTTTGTAAATAAATACATAGTATATACAACTCCAACAGGCTTTTTACTATATGTAGTATTAATTGTTTTCTTTGGATATTTTTATACATTTATGGTAATGAATCCTGATGAGATGAGTAAAAACTTAAATGAACGAGGAGGATATATTCCAGGAACTAGACCAGGAGAAGACACATCTGCTTATATAAGTAATTCTTTAGGAAAACTTACAATAGTAGGAAGTGTATTCTTAGTTATTCTAGCTGGATTACCAATTCTTTTCTCAAGTATCTTTAAGTTACCAGCAACTGTTTCTATCGGAGGAACAGGAATACTTATTGTTGTAGGAGTAGCAATAGAAACCTACAAACAAATGGAAAGTAGTTTAGTAAGTCGTAGCTATAAAGCACGAAGAAAGAGATTAGGATAGTATGAAGAATATAATATTTTTAGGGGCGCCTGGTTCAGGTAAAGGAACACATACAAATATGTTAGTAAATCAATTTGGATATATTACTATATCAACTGGAGATCTACTACGTAATATAACAGCAGGAAATACAGAGCTAGGACAAAAAATTAAAAATATTATGGTATCTGGCGAATTAGTTAGTGATGAAATCATGTTAGAGCTAATCGAAAAAGAGTTAGAAAGTATTGAAGGAAAACCATTTATATTAGATGGTTTTCCTAGAAATCTAGCGCAAGCAGAAGCGTTATCCACATTATTGGGAAAGAAAAATATTGATTATCAAGCCATTTACTTAGATGTATTAGAAAACACTTGTAAAGAAAGAATTGTTGGACGTCTTGTATGTAAGTGTGGAAAACCATATAACTTATTCACACCTGATTTAAGACCAAAAAAAGATGGTATATGTGATGTATGTGGAAGTGCATTAATTAAAAGAGACGATGACAATGAAGAATCATTTAAGAAAAGATATGAAGTATTTATTAAAAATACAGAACCAATAAAAGTCTATTATGAAGAATTGGGTAAATTAAAAATAATAGATGCCAATCAAACAGAAACTAGAACAAGAAATGATATTCATGAAGAAATCATTGGAGTAATAAATGATTAGTATTAAAAGTGAAAGAGAAATAGCCTTAATGAAAGAAGCAGGGCTTATTTTACAAAAAGCTTTTAAAGAAATTGAAAAACACATACGTGTTGGTATAACAACAAAAGAATTAGATAAAATTGCTTATGCATTTATTATCAAAAATGATTGTATTCCATCATGTTTAAATTATGAAGGGTATCCTGCTACTATGTGTATTTCTATAAATGATGAAGTAGTTCATGGAATACCAGGAAAAAGAAAATTAAAAGATGGAGACATAGTATCTTGTGATTTAGTCTTATCTTATAAAGGATATCATGCTGATGCAACAAGAACCTATATAGTAGGGAATGTTAAAGAACAGATAAAAGAACTGGTAGAAAACACCAAAAATGCTTTTTATGAAGGCGTAAAACAAGTTCATGAAGGAGCAAGGATAAAGGACATAAGTGAAGCTATTGAAAAGTATGCACATGCACATGGCTTAAGTGTAGTAGAAGAACTAGTAGGTCATGGAATAGGTAGTGCTATGCATGAAGAACCAGATGTACCAAATTTTAATGATGGGAGTAACATCAGATTAAAAGCTGGAATGACAATAGCCATTGAACCGATGCTTAATTTAGGCAGTAAAGAAGTATATTTATGTGATGATAATTGGACCGTAAAGACGATGGATAAAAAGCCATCAGCGCATTATGAAAATACGGTATTAGTAACCAAAGATGGATATGAAATATTAACAGGAGAAGATTAATAAATGGTAAAAAGAAAAATGAACACCAAAGAAAAAGCAACAGAGAAAGTTTTTAAGAAAAAAACAGACAAGATTGAAGTAGAAGGTGTTGTAACAGAAATTCTAAAGGGTAGTGATTACTTAATAGAGTTAGAAAATGGACATACTGTAACAGCCTACGTTTCTGGTAAAATGCGTATACACAATATTCGTATTTTACCAGGTGATAAAGTTACAGTAGAATTATCACCATACGATTTAACACGTGGGATTATAACATGGAATAAAAGATAAGGAGTGAAATTATGAAAGTTAGACCATCCGTTAAAAAGATTTGTAAAAAATGTAAAATCATAAGAAGAAAGGGAAAAATTAGGGTAATATGTGAAAACCCTAAACATAAACAAGTACAAGGTTAAGGAGGAATTATGGCAAGAATTAAGAATATTGAATTACCAGGAGAAAAACACACTTGTATAGGACTTACAGAAATCTATGGTATAGGAAGAAATTTAGCACTTACAATTTGTAATGATGCTAGTGTTGAACCTACAAAGAAAATTAAGGATTTAACAGATGAAGAAATCACTAAACTACGTAAAGAAGTAGACAAATATGTAGTTGAAGGAGATTTACGTCGTGATGTTCAAATGAATATCAAAAACAAAATGGAAATAAATTGTTACCAAGGTATTAGACACAAAAAAGGTTTACCAGTAAGAGGACAAAGAACAAGCAGAAATGCAAAGACTCGTAAAGGTAAAGGAAAAGTTGTAGCTAATAAGAAAAAGGTAGGAAAGTAGGTTAAAGTATGGCTTATAATAGAAGAAAAAGAAAAGTTAAGAAGAATATACCTGAAGCAGTTGCATATATTCATTCAACATATAACAACACTATTGTTACTATTTCAGATAAAGAAGGAAATGCAATAAGTTGGTCATCAGCTGGAAGAATTGGATACAAAGGATCTAAGAAGAAAACTCCATTTGCAGCAGGACTAACAAGTGAAGCAGCAGCTGCAGCAGCAGTAGAACAAGGTGTAAAAAAAGTTGATGTCTATGTAAAAGGATTAGGACCAGGAAGAGAAAATGCTATTCGTTCACTACAAGCAGCAGGATTAGAAATAACAAGTATCGTTGATGAAACACCAATTCCTCATAATGGATGTCGTCCACCAAAAAGACCAAGAAATTAATCGGGAAGGGGAAATATTGAATGATTAAATTTGAAAAACCAGAATACAAAATAACAGAATATCAAGAAAGCAACTTTTATGGAAAATTTGAACTAGATCCATTAGAAAGAGGATTTGGTACAACAATAGGTAATGCATTAAGAAGAGTATTACTATCAAGCCTACCAGGAAGTGCAGTAACAACTGTTAAAATTGATGGAGTAATGCATGAATTTCAAAAAATTGAAGGTGTAGTAGAAGATGTAACAACAATTGTACTTGCTCTTAAAAACTTAGTAGTTAAAAATCACTCTAATGAAACAAAAACATTAAGATTAACAAAATCAAGTGAAGGAGCAGTTACAGCTGGAGATATTGAACCTGATGCTGATGTTGAAATTGTAAATCCTGACTTAGTTATTTGTAACTTAGTTAAGGGTGGGAAAATAAGTATGGAGCTTACTGTTAATAATGGTCGTGGTTATGTATCTGCTGCAGATAACAAAGCAAAATTACCAGAAATAAAAGCTGGAGTAATTGCTATTGATTCATCATATTCACCTATTGAATTAGTAAAATATGAAGTATTAGATACACGTGTTGGACAAGATGAATCATATGACAAATTAGTTATGGAAGTATCAACAGATGGAAGTATGAGTCCTGAAGAAGCCATGGCTTTAGCAGCTAAGATATTAATAGAACATTTTAGCATTGTAGCAGATTTAAATGGTATTAGTAATATTACTGGAATCATGCAAGAAAAGAAAGTCGATACAATGACAAAGACTTTAGAAACTCCAATTGAAGAAGTTGAGTTCTCAGTAAGAGCATATAATTGCTTAAAAAGAGCTGGTATTCATACCATTCAAGACTTAGTAAATAAAAAAGAAGTTGAAGTAACTAAGATCAGAAACTTAGGAAAGAAATCTCTAAAAGAAGTTCTAGACAAAGTAGCTGAATTAGGATTAACATTTAAGGAGTAGAAACATGAAATATAGAAAATTAGGAAGAGAAACAAGAATAAGACGTAGTATTTTAGCAGGACTTACTAAAGATTGCATTATGAATGAACATGTTGTAACAACAGAAGCTCGTGCTAAAGAAGTACGTAAATTCGTTGAAAAAATGATTACTTATGGAAAAAATGGTACATTAGTATCACGTCGTAAAGCCCTAGCATTCTTACACAATGATAAAGCAGTTGTAAGTAAAGTATTTGATGATTTAGCTAAAAGATATGAAACTAGAGATGGTGGATATACAAGAATCATTAAACTTAAAGAACGTCGTGGCGATGACGCATTAGAAGTAAAATTAGAATTAGTATAAGACAACTGATAAAAGTTGTCTTTTTGTTTACATAGAAAATATAAAAATAATAAAAAATAAGAAATAAAATGATATACTTAAAATAGGTGAGTAGTATATGAAGAAATTGGGGTATATGATAACATTAGTAATGTTTTTATTTATGGTAGTATTAAATGTAAGTGCTAAAGAAATAACATTAAAAGATGTAATTGAAAAAGTAAAAACAGATGAAACTTTTAATCTCATAAAAGATGACGTAGTAATAACGAATACAGATAATTCTTTAACATTTACTTATCAAGATGGGGATAAAAAGGCTATTATTCCATTATCTTTTCAAAATGGGACTCTATCTTATCAATACACTGGAAATAAGACAAATTTAACAGAGAATGATATGACAGAATCTTTTATTAATTCTATGATCATAGTAGCAATAGCATCAGCAGTAGCAGAATTAAATGGATATGATGCCGAACAATTAAAAAATGTAAAAGAAGAAGACTTAACTTTTGAAAAAAATGGTATGGAAATGACTACATGGAGCTACAAGCAAGAAGATGAATCAGGACATTTTTCTATGACCGTCTGTGATACATTTAGAATAAGTTTAAATAGCTTTAATATTGAAGGTAACCCTAATCCTTCCAATCCTAACGGAGAAACAAAACCAACAACCCCAAATGAAGAAGTAAATCCAGAAAACCCTAACACAGGGGTAACATTACCTATAATAGGTCTATCATGTTTAATCATCGGCGCTATTATATCTTTAAATCGTAGTAAAAAACAAGCAAAATTCATAGATATAGGGTAACCAAAAAGGATTGTCTTTTTTCTTTTCTTACACATTAATTAAAAATATGTATAAAACAAATAATTTTTATCCATACCAATAATGGAGGATAAAAATGAAAGAACAAAATTGTGATAGTTGTAAAGATGCTAAGTTTGGGATTGCTTATATAGATCCTGAAACTGGAATACTATGTAGTAAAATAGATACAAATATGGAACTTCCAAAAGGCAAAAAAGTATTAGCTCCGCAAATCTGTACAAAGTGTGGAACAACATCTTGGAAAACAATTGATAATCAAGAATAGAAACGTATCAAAAATATTTGAGCGTTTTTTATTGGATAATTTTGTAGGAAAATAAGGCAAATTTAAATTATTCCTTTGAAAAAATCCTCACTAAGTGCAATTATTCCTTTGAAAAAATCTTCACTTGGCACAAATATTCCTTTGAAAAAGGTGTAACTTTAGCAAATTATTCCTTTGAAAAAGGTGTAATATTACTAATAAAATACCTTTATACCATTAGACAATGTGTTAATCCAATAGCAAAGCTGTAGATAATACAAAAACACAAACCTAGCATTGATTTCATCCAATAAACTATCAACAAATATAGAAAGTTATAGTTTTTCTTTATCTTCTTCTAAAGAGAATAAATCATTAAAATCACATTCTAAAAAAGTACAAATATCTTCTAAGTACCTAAAACTAACAGAAGTTGTTTTTCCATTTAAAAAATTATTCAAATTCTTAGAAGTAACTCCCATTTGCTTACTTAACCAATATTTTGATCTTTTCTTCTTTTCTAATACATCTAATACTTTAACTTTTATCATAACGTATACTCCTTATTTTTACATGCCTATACTTCTAGAAGCATAACACATTCTCTCTATCAAATCAACGTATATACATAAACTATTAACAAGTCATTTTGATAAAATGAATACATTAAACAAGAAGGTAGGAAAAATCATGACATTCCAAGAAGCAGTTAGCCAAAGAATTTATGAATTATGTGAAAAGAATAAAATAACCCCTAATGGGTTAGCAGAAGCCTCACGTATTCCACCATCAACTTTACAAAACATTACTCAATGTAAGAATATTAATCCAAGTTCATTTGTTATATTTCATTTATGTAATGCATTAAAAATAACAATAAAAGACTTTTTTGATAGTGAATTGTTTAATCCTAAAAACATAATTGAATAATTTTATAAAAATAGATATAAAAAAAATATATTATAGTAAGATAAAAGTCATAATTATAATGACAATTATTTTTCTTTATCTTTTATAATAGTAAATAATTCATTAAAATCACAATTAAGTAAATTACAAAAATCTTCAATATATCTAAAACTAATGGAAGAAGTTTCTCCATTAATAATTTTATTTAAATTTCTAGATGTAATTCCCATTTTCATGCAAAGCCAATACTTAGATTTATTGTTCTTCTTAAGTATTTCTCCTATATTAATCTTTATCATATTATAATATATCCCCTTTTATACCTAAATTATACTTAAAATTAAACTTAAAAATGAATTATCCTAAAATAGGATATTTTAAAAGCACTGATGCTAGAATAATTTAAATTGAATAGTTATATTGTTTATAATCCATAATATAGATGGAGTGTAGATAATGAATAAAGATAATAAAAAAACAATCAAACTAACCATAATAGGAGTACTAACATTATTGCTAACAATTATCGGAGCAACATATGCGTACTTTGCAGCAGAA
>CAOOMX010000003.1 GCA_948497845.1 uncultured Bacilli bacterium
GATAATGGAGCAACATGGACAGCAGGACAAGCATCAAATGTATATACCTATACAGGATTAAGTGAAAATACAGCTTATAATATAAAAGTCAAAGTAGAAGATACAAATGGAAGAATGTCAAATCCATATAGTTTAAGTGTGACTACAAATACATACAGAGTACCAAGTGTGACAGCTACATCAACCAAAACAAGTTCAAGCATTACGATAAATGCTACAGGAACTAAGGGTGATGGAAACATAGCAAAATACATGTATAGTAAAGATGGAGGAAGTAACTGGATAACCCAAACAAGTACATCAACAACGAACTCATATACATTTAGTGGATTAACAAGTAATACAGCATATAGCATCAGAGTCAAGGTAGTAGATAACAACAATAGAGAATCAAGTGTATACAGAGTATCAGTAACAACAAGTTATGTTAATCCAATAGCCAGTATAACATCAACAAGTCAAACATCAAACTCAATCACAGTCAATGCCAAAGGAACAGCAGGAAGTAAAGCAATAGCCAAGTATATGTTTAGCAAAGATGCAGGAAGTACATGGACAACAAAGACAACAACTGCAACGACATCAAGCCATACATTTACAGGATTAAGTAGTAGTACAACATATAATATTAGGGTAAAAGTAGTAGATAGTAGTAGTAAAGAGTCTGCTGTTGTAAGCAAAAGTGTAACAACAAATGCATCAGTGACTTTAACATCAAAAGTAAAATCATTATATACAAGTCAAGGAGCAAATGGAATATATTATCATACAAGTAGCCTAACAAATGGCGCAGGAGATAACTCATATAGATATGCGGGGGCTGACCCAAATAACTATGTGTGTTTTGGATCTACTGCGAGCACATGTCCTAGTAAAAACTTATATAGAATCATAGGTGTATTTGGTGATCAAGTAAAATTAGTACATGCAACATATGCAACAACAGCAGAAATCGGAACTGCATCGCACGAATATGATAACAAGTTTTATTGGAGTGGATCATCTACTAACCAATCAAGTGTATGGAGTAGTAGTACCTTAAATAAAAATTCTTTAAATGGAACATTCTTAACTAACCTAGGAACAACATGGACAAATAAAATTGCAACTACAACCTGGTATGTTGGCGGATTGACCTATAATAATGCCTTGCAATCGAATGCAAAAACGGCATTTAACTACGAGGTAGGAGCAAATAAAAGTAGTACAACTTATAGTGCCAAAATAGGTTTACCATATATAAGCGAATTTTATTATGCTGCTAAATCAACTTATTGGACATATCCAGGAGTTGATATAAATAAAACTGATTATAGAAAATCATTAGGAAATAATTGGATGAACGATGGCAATTCATATTGGACGATAAGTCGATTATCAGATGAAACAAACATTGTTGCAGGTGTTAAGGCAATGGGATTTATGGGCAATGGCTATGGACATGATAGTAACTTCTTTGTTCGGCCAACTTTTAATTTAGCTTCGAGTGTCAAAACTTCTGGGGGAACTGGAACACAAGCTGACCCGTATAGAATAGAAATATAGTAAAAAAGAAATTTTCGTATCCTCAATAATTTATTACTGAGGATTTTTTATGCTTTTGCAAATAATAGATATTAAATAAAGAGAAGTTTTATGTTTGGATAGAGCAGGAGAAATCTTTTTCTTTACCATTTTAGTTGTTCTATGCTATAATTAAGTCAAAATAGATGAGGATGTGAAGATAATGGAAGAAGAAATCTTAGAGGAAATTGAAAAAGAACATCAAGAAGAAACTATTAATGAAATTGTGGAGATAGATGAAAATGCCAATACCACTATGTATGATATGAAAGAAGTACATGATGAGGCTAAAAAGAAAAAAACAAAGAAAGTTAAGAAACCAAGCAAATGGAGTATGTTAGAAAAGAAACATAAAATAATAATTATTGTATCAGTTGTGGTTGTTTTACTTATTTTAATTGGAGTATTGTTGTATTTCTTTGTGTTTAAAAAAAATGATCCATCAGAACCTAAAAAGCCAGATGAACCAGTTGTAATTGTAGAAAAAGATAATTATAGATATGAAGATGGTAAGTTAATATTTGTAGATAAGACTAAAAATGATATAGGATCTTATGAATGTAAGAATAAAGATGAAAATAATTGTTTTGTAGCATATTATTCTGATGAAGATACTTTTGATGAAGAATTACATGTTTATGAAAATGGAGATAAGATAGAAGATAGAAGTGATCTTTTTAATAATCGTTATGCTTTTGTTTATGATAATGAAAAAAGTGAAGATGGTAGTATTCTTTTATATGATTTTAAAAACGAAAAAGAAGTAGGTACTTATTTGTTAGTAAAAGAAGTCATTGATAATAAAGTGATTGTTAAAAATGAAAAAGATAAGTATGGAATTATAGATTTAAGTGATGAAGATATAGAAAATGTTATAGATTTTAAATATGATTATTTAGGTTGTATGTCTAAAAAAGAAAGTATTGTAGCAAAAAGTAATTTAAATTATTATTTGCTTGATCAAAGTGGTAAAGAACTTACAAAAAGTATTCCAGGGGAAATTAAAAGCTATAATGAAAAATATTTGAGTGTTTTAGTAGATAGAGAGTATTTTATTTATGATTATAAAGGGGTAAAAGCAAGTGAACAAAAATATGATTTTGTTACCTATGTAGATGATTATGTTTTAGCTGTTGATAATAAGAAAATATTTGCTTTTGATGATGAAATGCATCCTTTAAATAAAGACGGAATTAAGGTAAATAATACAGAATATAATGTAAAGGTTACCTTTGATAAAGATAAAAAACAAATTAGTAAGGAAAGTGCTTTTGCAGTTAGTGTAACTAGAGATAAATTAATATTTACAATAGATGAAGAAGAGAAAAGTATTAATGTTCATGAAGGTAAATTAAGTAGTAAAGAAGAATATATTAGTTATTTTGATGGTGTTTTATATATTTATCAAGATAAAGATAAGGCTAATCTTTTGGGAAGTTATAAGTGTAAAAATGCTAATGTGGTAGATGCTTCAAGTACAGAATTTACAAATTGTTTTATTGCTAAAGAAACTGTGTTGTTAAATAGGAAAGATGCTGATACTTCTAAAGTGGGATATTTACCAATTTATAATAAACGTTATGTATTTATTCAAGATAATGATACAGCTAAAACAAAGGATAATATTTATTTGTGGGATTTAAAGCAAAATAAACAACAAGCTAATTATAGTGCTGTAGATACAGGTTTTTATAATAATGAAACAGTGGTTAATTTTGTAGATACTGCATCAACTATGGTTTTGGCGAAAAATACTAGTGATAGTTTAGGTGTAATACGTATTGAAAATAGTGCTTTAACAAGTGTTATATCGTTTAAAGATAATAATAAAGAAATTCGCTATTTAAAAGATAAGTTTTTAGTAAAAAGAGAAGATGGAACTTACCACTTATATAATGAAAAAGGAACAGATTTAGTTACTACACAGATACGTAATGAAATTGTGGATTTTAATGATTCGTATGTAGTAGTAAGAACGACAGAACAATATAATATTTATAGTTTTGCAGGTAAGATTGTAAGTACTGAAGAAACTTTAATATATGCTAAATTATATGATCAGTTCTTTGTTGGGGTTAGTCATGAGAAAGATGTAAATATTTATACTTATACAGGTAGTACTTTGACAAAAGATGAAGATACAAGTTTACTTGTTTCTGATAATATGGATAACGCTTTTAAAGTTACGGTTGAAGGAAGTAGTGTAACTTTGGAAATATTAGATGAAAATAAAAATGTTGTTAAGAAAGTTAATGCAACTATTGGGGATGAATAAAATATATGAAGGATAAAAAGACGTTGGTTTCAATTATTGTGTTACTTGTTCTTTTCTTACCAATGGGGATTTATGGAACTGTTTATCATTTTCAAAATAAAAGTGTATTGATAGATGATAATCCAAATCAAGAATTTATTTATAAGAATAAAGTATATTATTACCAAGGTGGAAATCTTGTAAGTACCTATAAGTGTGAAAGTGAGTGTAGTCCAGTTGCTTCAGAAATTAAAGATAATACTTATGGGATACATTATTATAAAAGAGGGACAAATGAACCATTGCAAATTTTAAATGATGGGTATGCTGTTTTTACAGATGGTACACAAGGGGTATTATATAATTTTGTTTTAGAATCAGTTATTTTGAATTTTGAAGCAGTTAAGACATACAATGTAGAACATACTAGTCCAATAATGATTATATCTGCAGCAGGGAAGATGGGGGTTGTTTCTTTGGAAACGATGACTCCGGTGGTGCCAATAGATTATGATTTTATAGGAATTCCCAATAGAGCTGCTAATGGGGTATTAGATACTTCTAGATTTATTGCTAAAAATGGAATGTATTGGTATGTTTTAGAAAGTGATGGTACATATAATCATGAACCTTTTAGAGAAACGATTGTAGATTTTAATAATAATTATGTTATTGTTGAAAATATGGGACTTTATAAAATTTATGATTATACTATTGAGCGAAATGAGTATTTGAAAGATGCGGGATTAAAAGGGGCTTATTGTGTAGGGGATTATGTTATTGTTATTTTACCTAATAATACTTTAAGTGTATATAAGAATTTTGATGAAGCACCAATAGAAACTAAAGTATTAGAAGAATATACTGATATAGATTTTGAATTTTTGGGGAACAAGATTGATATATATTTAGATAATAATTTAAAAGAAAGTGTTGTACTAGATTAATATTTTTGGTAAAATGAATTTGTTAAAGAAATTTGTTGAAGTTTGAGGAGTAAAATATGATTCTTTTTTAGAGAAGTCGTGGTTGGTGAGAACGATGAAAGAAAATATTTGAAGGTTGCAAATGAAGAGTTTATGCAGAGATTGCGTTAAAATCTAATAAAGTTAAAGAAAGGATGGTACCGTCTTAATTGACTCCTTGGTAGCATTCTTTTTTATTTTGTATAGGAGATGGTGGATATGTTAGATAAGAAGTATAATGCAAGTGAAAAGGAAAGTAAATGGTTAAATTATTGGCAAGATGAAAAGATATATGCTTTTAAGCCTGATCAAAGAGAAGTATTTTCAATAGATACTCCTCCTCCAACTGTTAATGGGAAGATTCATATAGGTCATATTTTTTCTTACTCCCAAACAGAGATGATTGCTAGATATAAAAGATTAAGAGGGTATAATATATTTTATCCTTTTGGGTTTGATGATAATGGATTGCCTAGTGAAAGATTAGTTGAAAAAGAACAAGGAACAAAAGCACATATTATTGGAAGAGAGAAATTTTCTAAACTTTGTTATGAGACAACAGATAAATACGAAGCCGAGTTTCAAGAACTTTTTAGTAAATTAGGAGTAAGTACTGATTGGGATATTCATTATAAAACAGTTAGTCCTTCTACTATTAAAATCAGTCAAGCATCTTTTTTGGATTTGGTTAGTAAAAATCATTGTTATCATAAAGAAAGTCCTGCTTTATGGTGTAATGAATGTTTGACTTCTATTGCCCAAGCGGAACTTGAAACGAAAACAATAGCTACTACTTTTAATTATGTAACGTTTAAAACGGTTGAAGATAATGAAGAGTTTGTGATTGCTACAACTAGACCTGAACTTTTGCCTGCTATTGTTTGTGTCTTTGTAAATCCAGAAGATGAAGATAAAAAACATTTAATTGGTAAAACTGCACATATACCAGTAGTGAATGTAGATGTGCCTATTTTAGCAGATGATAAGGTTGCTATTGATAAAGGTACTGGTGTCGTTATGTGTTGTACTTTTGGAGATCAAACAGATATTGAATGGTGGAAAAAATATAATTTGCCATTAAAACATATTTTTACAAACGATGGAAGAATAAAAGAAGATATACCTAATTATGGTGGATTAAAGATAAAAGAAGCTCGTAAAAAGATTGTGGAAGATTTACAAGATGGTGGCTTTATTGTAAAAATTGAGGAATTAGAACATGAAGTGCAAACCCATGAAAGATGTGGAAAAGAAGTAGAGTACGCTGTATTAATGCAATGGTTTATTGATATTATGAATCATAAAAGCGATTTTTTAAAAATAGGAGAACAGATAAAGTGGTATCCTGGCCATATGAGAAATCGCTATAATGAATGGGTTGAAAATGTTTTATGGGATTGGTGTATATCTAGACAACGTTATTTTGGGGTTCCATTTCCTGTTTGGTATTGTAAAAATTGTGGGGAAGTTATTTTAGCTAAAAATGAAGATTTGCCAGTTAATCCATTAACTGATAAACCTAAAGTGGATGCTTGTCCTAAGTGTGGGAAAAATGAATTTGTTGGAGAAAGCGATGTAATGGATACATGGGCAACTAGTTCAGTTACTCCTTTAATTAATATGCATTATGGAGAAGAAGAAAATTTTGAAAATTTCTTAAAGCCAATGAGTCTTAGAACAAACGCTTCTGAAATTATTAGAACATGGGATTTTTATACTATTGTTAAAAGCTTTTATCATTTTGGTATGAAGCCTTGGAAAAATGTCATGATTTCAGGCTTTGTTATGGCTGGTAAAGGCGAAAAAATTAGTAAAAGCAAAGGAAATAGTAAGGCTGATCCAATTGATTTAATTGAAGAGTATTCTGCTGATGTTATTCGTTATTGGGCTGGATCTGGTAGATTAGGTACGGATATTGTCTTTAGCGAAGAAACATTAATGCGTGGGCGCAAATTAGTTAATAAATTGTGGAATGTAGCTAAATTTATTGAAATGCATTTAAGTGATTTTGAAGATAAAGAAATAGAAAGTTATGAATATGTAGATCGCTATATTTTAGGGGCTTATAAAGAAATGGAAGTAAATTTCATTAAATATTTAGATGAATATGAAGTAGGTCTAGCTTTAAATACTTTAGAAAAGTTCTTTTGGAATTTCTGCGATGATTATATTGAAATTGTGAAACATCGTTTATATCGTCCAGAAGAATTTGGAGATGTAGCAAGATATTCTGGGCAAAAAACAGTTTATTTATTGCTTTATAAATTATTGCAAGCTTTTAGTATTTATTTTCCTTTTATTACTGAAGAGATATATCAAGAAATTTATCATCAAGAAAAATCAATTCATTTAACAAAGATAGAACCATTAGATGTAGATTATGAAAAAGAAGTGGCTTTGGGACATGATTTGATGGATATCATTAGTTTAGTAAGGGGAGAAAAAACAAAGAATAATGTTTCTTTGAAAACTCCTGTTAAATGTTTAAAAATAAAAGCAAATAAAGAGTTAAAAACAGCTATTTTGGAAAGTATAAAAGATTTTAAAGCAACACTTTTTATTGAAAATTTAGAAATTATAGATTGCGATAAAGGTATGGAAATAGAGGCAGTAGAACTGGATTTAGAAAGTGAAGAGTAATAAGCTCTTCTTTTTGCTTGAAAAAAATAAAGAGGTTTATCTTGACATATTTTTGCTGTTATGTTAGATTAAAGCCATCAAATTGCAGAAAATTTGAAATTAGTAAAGAAAAACCTTATAAAATAAAAACTTTGTCAAATTGACAAGTGTTTTAAAATTTGTTATGATTATAGGGATTGAGAGGGATTAGTTATGAACGAAAGACTGGGAATAGAAACAGCTATTAAATTATTTGAAAGTGCAAATAGAGAACAAATTGCTTCTTTAAAAACAGCTTATAATAATTATGGTATTGGAAAACGTTATGAAAATGAATTATTAAATGATGCTAAAAAAGAATTGGATGATATTAATCAAGTGTTTTTGAATGCGGGATTAGATGCTCCATTTATTTTAAGTTATGCTCAGTTAAATACGAGTCTTGATAGAAAAAAGGAAAGTATTGCAGAATTAGAAAAACAAAGAGCTGAAGCAAGAGCAGCTTATATGGAATTAGATGAAGAAAAACTTATGGCTCAAAATCCATATATTACTTTAAATGAAATTAAAACGAGAAAGGCAACTGCAAGTAAAAAATGGGATGAGTTAAATTCTGCTATAGATGCTGCATGGAGAAAATACCGTTTATTAGAAGAGCAAAAGAAAAGAATAACTGATCCTGGTTTATTTGATGCTGAATGTAATACGATTGAATATTTACGTTCATTAACTGATTCTAATGTAGATGAAGTATTAAAAACATATGTTCCTTATACTCAAATAGGTTTAGATGGGAAGCCTCTTGTTTCTAGTGAAAGATTAAATATTTTATTGCAATCAAAGTTATATGCTGTTGATTTATCCTTAGAAAGTGCTTTAGAAAAAAGAAAATTAATTGAACAAAATATTGCTGTATTCGAAAGTGTTGGAAAAGAAATAGGTGTAGAGCTTATTTATGATGAAAAAGTAGCAGCTTTTAATGCTGCAAAAGTAGCACAGCAAATGTCAAGTAGTTATACTAGTTCACAAACTTTCACAATGGGCACAGGATTTGGAACTGGTACTGGATTCGGTACTAGTGGAACTGAGGCTAGTGGAACTAGCACAGGTAACAATTTTGGCGGAGCTGGCACTAGTGGAACTGATGCAGGTAATAATTCTGGTGGAGCTGATGCTAATAGCGATGATTTTGATAAAGCTTGTGAAGATGCAAATGCATTAATTGCAGACGTTGAAAACATGATTCCAGAGTGGAATGTATGCGGTGTTGATCTTTTAGCTGGAGAAAAAGTGCGCTTAAATGACATTGTTGAAAATTTGAAAGTTGCTATGAATAATAAAAATTTAGAAGAAATAGAGCAACTAAATGAAGAATTGAGTAAAGATTTTGGTGAATTGTTAGAATTATTGAACACTAATGCTGGTGAAGTGCTTGCTAAAGCAGATAATATGCTTTCTAATTGGGATGATCTTTTTGCTGATGGTAGAGCTGATGCTAAACTGGCTATAAATGCTATTTTAGGTGAAATAGAAGCTGCTATGAATTGGAGTGATTTCAAAGAAGTAGAAAGAGAAATTGGAACCCTAGATAATTATTTAAATCAATTATTAAATGTAACATTCATTAACGAAGCTAAAGAAAAAATAGCGAAAGCAGAAGGATTATTATCTGATTGGCTTAGATTTTTTAATACTGCATGGACAAGTGATAAAGCTGTTTTGGATAATGATATTACAGAACTAGAAATTGCTATACATGATCAGGATTTAGAAAAAATAAAAAGATTATCTGGAGAACTAGATAGTCACTTAGATAGTATAGGAAAAGAAGTCGGAAAGAAAATATTCAATCAAATTGATTCAGCTTATGCAGATAATTTAGTAGATTTAAGTCCTTTGGAAAGGTCTATTATAAGACCAGCTGCAGAAGAATTGGAAAAAGCACTTTCAGCAGTACATGTAAATGTGGATGAAATAAATGAAAAGGCTGGAAAGTTATATGAAATAGCAGAACCTATTTTTAGTGCTATTGAAGCTATAGATAAGGCTGATGCTCTAATAAGTGAGAGCAATAAAGTAGTTTCTAGAAAAGAAAAGAAATCACTTAAAGAGATGAAAAAAGAATTAATGTCTGCAAGACTTGAAGGAGATACAGATCGTATTAAAGCAGCCAGAGATGATTTAAATGAAGCAATAGAAGATGTTGAAACTAATGTTCAAAAGAAAAAGAATGATACATTAGATGAAAAACTTCCATTAGGTACAAGATATGAAGTTGTAAAACAAAAAACAGCAAAAATTGCAAAGTCAACAGCATCTATCTTAAAAGCTGCTGCAATAGCGGGTGTAGCTATGACAGGATTAATTGGAGTAACTACAGGAGTTTGGTTATCTCCAGGAGTTCTTTCTCCGCTAGCAACTGTATTAACAGCCAGTGCTTTTTCTGGAGCTTTACAAATGTTGTATCAACATGTTATTATTCCTAAATTTGGACTCGATGCTTTGCTGGAAGAATTGAGGATAAAGAAAGGCAAGAAGAAAAAATTACTTTATCCATTCTGGCTTACAAGTGGAGTTTCAATAATAAAAGAAAAAGCTTTTGGAGCTGTAAAAGACTTTGTGGCAGATAAGAGAGTTGAACATGCAGAAAAGAAAGAAGCTAAATTACAAGAGAAAAGAAGGGCTTTAAAAGAAGCAGCTGAAAAGGCTGAGGCAGAAAAAACTCTCGAAAATTCAGGCGAAACTTTAGCTTCTTCTGAAATTGTACCTGGAGAAAATATTTCTGTAGCAGACCCTTTTGTAGACGGCGAAGATCCATTTGCAGAAGATGAAGAAGAAACATTGGCAGCACCTGCTTCTGATACGACTTTAAAAGGAGAAGGAACTGGGGAGCCATTGTATGATGAGGATTTCTTCAAGAATCTTGGATCAGAAGACCTGTTTGGGAAGATACAATTTTCGGATTTAGCACAAAAATTGGGAACTAGTCCACAGGACCTAGTAAGCAAATTAAATGGTATAGCTGATGAAGACTTAGATTTAGGTGACGCTTCAGGTTTAGTAGATGGTGACTTTGGTCCAGGTTTAGCAGAAGGAAGAGGGAGATAGTAGTGAAAGTTGATAGTGTGATTACTTTAGAAAATAATTTAAATTGTTTGCTTTTAGATAAAGCCGTTTATAAAAATAATAATTACTTTTTGGCCATTTTATTGGATGAAGATAATGAACCAACTGATGATAGTGTTGTTTTAAAAGAAATTATTGAAGATGGAAAAATTTACATTGAAAGAGAAGGAAACGAAGAAGTATTAGCAGAATTGTTAAAGCTGTTTGTAAAATCGTTTGCTGAAGATGTAGAAAGTTTACCTCCAATTGATGAAGAAGAAGTGTAAAATATCAACCCTTATGGGTTGATTTTTTTGCGCATAAATGGTAAACTTACTATTAGAAGAAAGATAATAATGGGGATAATTATGAGTAAAAAAACAAGAAATATTTTAATCGTTTTATATGTTTTAGCTTTTTTTATTACTTGTATAGGGGCAACTCTTGCATATTTTACTGTTATTAAAGTATCAACCGTTTCTCCAGAAACAGATATTAATTCTGCTACAATGACGTCAATTATTTTTGACGCTGGTAGACCAATTGCGTTATATGCCAATGAATTGAATTTTGCGGAGGGAATGAATAATCTTAGTGGTGAAACTTTTGCTTCTTCTACATTAAAAATTGGTTCTGTAGAAGAAAGTGCTACTTTTTATTATAATTTAAGTATTGAGTTTTTTGAAAATACTTTGCTATATTCTTCTTATAAACAAACGCCAGAAGTATTGTTAACTTTACATGATCCTTCAGGCAATGAAATTAAATCGTTGGAAGGGCTTAATTATGTTACAGTAGATGATGTTTCAGGATTTGACGTTACGGGGAAAACTGGAAAATATTTAGTGGCTAGTAATTATGAAATTACTACTACTAGTGAGATTACACAGAAATGGAATGTAAAATTAACGTTTGTTAATTTAGAAACATCTCAAGATATTAATAAGGGTAAAGGTTTGAATGGTGTTATGAAGATAGATCCTATCTATTAAGAAAGAGGTTTTGGTTATGAGAATGAGTGAGTATGAAAAGCAAATTATTGCTAGTTCTATGGAAATGGCAAGACAGAATGAATGGGATGATGTGATGTTACTCACTGGTTCTGAAATAATGGAAATGTATCCCTTGACTGATTTTGAGAAAGCGGAGTGTGTCCCAGATTTAACTTTAAGAGGATTAGAAATAGCGGAGTTAGAAGCATTAATTGATAGCTTACAGCAAGAAGTTGATCATTGTGAAGAACAAATAGCAAATATGGATCGTTCTAGTCACATTACAGAAGCAAGGAGTGAATTAAGCTATTATCGTAGGGAGCTTGTTATGGCACAGGAAAGATATGATGGTTTGATAAATGATGAAAGAAGAGATTCAAGGCTTTATTGATTATTTGATAAAAGAGCTTAATTTTGCAAATAATACAGTTATTTCCTATCAAAGAGATTTGGCAATGTATATGGAATATCTTGCAAAAGAACAATTAAGTTTTTTAGATATTTCAAGAGAAGATGTTCGTGTTTATTTAAAATATCTTTCCAAAAAAGCTTTAAAGAATAGTAGTATTTCTAGGCATATTAGTTGTTTAAGAAGTTTTTACAATTATTTGTTGTTAAATGGTAAAATAGAAGTAAATGTTTTTAAAATGATTAGTAATCCTAAGCTGGAAAGAAAATTACCTAATTTTTTAAGTTATGAAGAGATGCGTATTATTTTTGATTCTATTGATATAAATACTTCCATTGGACTTAGAGATCGATTAATGATTGAGCTTTTTTATGCTAGTGGTTGTCGTGTAAGTGAACTTATTGCTATTAAAATACAAGATATTGATGTTAATAAAAAAACGATTCGTATAATGGGGAAAGGAAGTAAGGAACGATTTGTTTATTATGGGGAATATGCAGCTTATTATTTAGATTTATACCTAAAAGACAGTAGAGAGAAAATAAAAGGATCTGTAAATACTGATTATCTTCTTTTGTCAAAAAAAGGGAAGGCTCTAACTTTAATGGAGATGGAAGTTATTATTAGAAACTTAGTTAAAGATTTACCTTTAAAAAGTCATGTTACTCCGCATACATTTCGACATACTTTTGCCACACATCTGTTGAATAATGGTGCGGATATCAAAACGGTACAAGAATTGTTAGGTCATACAAATTTAAATACAACGGGGATATATACCCATGTAACAAATGAACGATTAAGAGAAGTATATTTGAAGACGTTCCCTAGAATAGGGAATAAATTATAGGAAAGGATATTATGGAAACAATATTAGAATGTAAAAAAATATGTAAAAGGTTTGGGAAAAAGCAAATATTACAAGATGTTTCTTTTAAAATTTTAGAAGGGGACATTTTAGCTTTTATTGGACCAAATGGTAGTGGTAAGACTACAACTATTAAGCTGATACTTGGATTGCAAAGTATTGATGCAGGAGAAGTTGTTATTAATGGGTTTAATGTAGAAAAAGATTTTGTGAAAGCTATAAAAAGAGTAGGAGCTATTGTTGAAAATCCTGATATTTATATGTACTTATCAGGTTATCAGAATTTAAAATTAGTAAGTGATTATTATAAGGAAGTAATGGATGAAGATATTAAAAGAGTGGTTTCTTTGGTTGGATTAGAAGATCGTATTCATGATAAAGTTAGTAAATATTCTTTAGGTATGAGGCAACGACTAGGAATTGCTAGGGCTCTTCTTCATAACCCTAATTTGCTTATTTTAGATGAACCAACAAATGGTTTAGATCCAGAAGGAATAAAAGACCTTAGAGTTTTATTAAAAAAGTTAGCTAAAGATGGAATTGGAATTTTAATTTCCAGTCATAATTTAGCAGAATTAGAAAGTTTTTGTAATAAAGTATGTGTTATACAAGAAGGAAAAATAATAGAAAGCACAGATGTTAAAGCGTTTAAAAAAGAACAAGATCAATATTTATTTGTTGTTTCTAGTACTGAAAAAATAGATTTTAAAAATATTAGTAATGTGAAAGAGGATTCTTTTTATTTTCATGGAACAAAAGAGGATGTGGCAAAACTTGTTGCTAAGTTAGTAAAGATGGGTATTAGCATTTATGAAGTTAAACAAATAGAACTTACATTAGAAGAAGCTTTTTTAAGAAAAATGGGAGATAAGAAACATGATTAGATTAATAAAAAATGAAATGTATAAATTGTTTCATAAAAAGAGTACTTTGATAACCCTTTTTGTTTTATTTGGTTTTGTAGTATTGGTTAACTTTTTTTATAGTAGTAATAATGCACAAAATTTTATTTATACAGATTCAAATTACTTAGAGGAATTAAAACAAAAAGTAGATGGTTTTGATTTAGATAATGGAAATATGAATGAATATGCTAGTTTATGTTCTTCTTTAGAAATTCAGAAATATGTAGAAGGAAAATATAATGATTGGAGAGTGGAATTTTACTATTCTAAAGTATCTTCAATAGTTGAAGAGTACTATCAGGCTTTATATGTTATGAAAGATCAATCACAAGCAGATATGCTAAGAGAAAAAATTGATCAATATGTAAAAAGATTAGAGCATGAGGATTGGAGATTTTTTACTGAAAAAGAAATACTTTATTTGAAAGATTCTTTAAATACTAGAGAAATTGTTACTTTAGGGGATTTTGATACAGATGTATTAAAGTTTAAAATTGAGTTATTGGAATATCGCTTGGATAATAATGTTTCTTATGAAAAAAGTTATCTTGATACTGCTATAAGAACTTTAGAATCTACTATAAACGGAAAGAAAAGATATGAAGAAGCAAAAACTGAAAAAGAAAAAGAAAGTTTTGCCTCTGATTATGCTCGCTTTATGGAGAATGAGTATATTTTAAAAGAAAAAGTGGATATTAATAATGAGCAATCATTATATGGCATTTTACGTAATTTTTTAGGCGAATATTTATTTTTGATTTTAGTATTTGTTATTTTAATAGCGGGAAGTATGGTTAGTGATGAGTTTAGTAAGGGAACGATTAAATCATTACTTATTCTACCTTATAAAAGAAATCAAATCTTATTGGCGAAATTGATAACTGTCTTACTTATGATTCCTTTTGTTACATTATTTTTAGTCGTTTGTGAATTTATAGTAGGAGGATTGTTCTTTGGATATTCGTCTTTGAGCGCTCCTGTTGTTGCTTATAATTTTAAATTAAATGGTATAGAAGTTATGTCTTTATTTAAGTATTTTCTTTTATGCTTTTTGGGGCTTAGTCCTATGCTGATATTATTGGCAACTTTGGCTTTTGGTTTATCTACTATTATTTGTAGTACAGCTTTTGCAATAACAATAACTTTTTGTGGATTTATTGCATCAAGTATCATTAATCAGTTTGCGTTATTTTATAAGGTTAAATTTTTGAATTATTTTGTAACTACGAATTGGGACTTAAGATATTTTATTTTTGGAGGCAGTTCTCCTTATGAAATTTCAATGAAACAATCTATTATTGTATGTTTTATATATTTTGCTATAATGGTAGTAGTTATGTTTGTAGTTTTTAAAAGAAAAAATATAAAGAATATTTAAGTAGAAGTGAGGTAGTAAATATGAAGTATCGATTAAGAAAAATTTCTTTGCAAGTATGGGGTGTTTTTATTATATCGATACTTTCTTTTGGATCACTTTATTTAGGTTTGAAATCATATAAAAGTTTTTATAAGAATAGGGAAGAGGGCTTAGTTGAAAAGAAAGCTAGTGAAAAAACAGTGAAGAGAAGTGAAAAAATTGATGCTTTTTTACTAGATACTTCTTCTGATTATCTTTTCTTAGAGAAGGACTTTGGTCAAGTTTTTACTAATATTGTTATAAAAGATGATAATGGATATCAATCCTTTTTATTCGATTATGTTACTGGAGATAAATTAAATTTAGAAGATATTATAAAAGAAGGGAAAAGAGAAGAGTTTTATGAAAAGATTAAAGAACTTTTATATTTGAAATATCCTTCTTTTATTGCAGATGTTTTGAGTGAAAATGATAAAAGAAATGCATATATTTTTAAAGATAATGCTATGGTGATTTATTATTATGATTATGATATATCTCCTAAACCTGTTGAAGAATTATATTTAACAATAAATTATAATGAAATTTATACATATTTGAAGTTTAATGTTGCATTAGATGATACTTACCAAAATGAAGATGGCTTTGCTATAAATAACGAGAAAAAATTGGTAAGTATTACATTTGATGATGGACCAGGGGCATATACCAATGAATTAGTAGATATATTAGCTGCCAATAAGGCTCATGCGACTTTCTTTATGGTAGGAAATAGAATTGCTAAATTAAAGGATGTTGTTTTAAACGTTTATAAAAATGAAAATGAAGTGGCATATCATTCTTATGCACATAAGAGTTTTAAGCGTCAGCCTTTAGAAGAAATACAAGCAGATTTTTTGCTAAGTAATGAGACATTAAAAAGTATTATTGGTGTTCCATTTAAACTAACAAGACCTCCTTATGGAGCTATAAATGACGAAGTAAAGATGAGCTTAGATACTAGTTTTATTTTATGGAATGTTGATACTTTGGATTGGCAACATAAAGATGTAGATTATTTGTTTACTTATACACTTTCGCATATAAATGAAGGGGATATTGTTTTGTTTCATGATATTCATAGAACTTCTGTAGATGCTATTAAAGCTATTTTACCTGAATTATATGTTAGAGGATATCAAGTAGTTACAGTGAGTGCACTTGCTAACTCATATGGTATTTCTTTGGAAAATCATAATGTATATAGACATTTTTCTAAATAAAGCCAATTTCGTCAGGTTCTGTTTGTGTAATTTCGCTTATTACTTGAATGGCTCCGCCGATTAAAAATAAAATGGCACCAACTAATTTAGCTAAGGTAATTAAGTAATCTTTATTTTGTAAATTTTTTTCCATATTGTTTAAATCTTCAGTTATAATTAAAACAAAATATAAGTATATAAAAAAAGCAATTGTTAAAACGGTTATGTTAATTGCTTTTTGTTTGTAAAAAGCTTGTTTATCCTTTTTAGTATAGTAGTCTTCTTCTAGATGATTAGAGTAGAGTGCTGCTATAACGATAAATGCATAAACAAACCAAATAAAGTTTTCTGTTTTTAGGCGTGATAGTTTAATACCAATATTCATATTAGAAGTTTATTTAAAAAAAAAGAAATAATTACTTCTTTTCTATCAGAAATTTATTTACTTTATCAATAATTAGTTTGTGTCTTCCTATTAAAAAGACAAAGGCAAAAATATAGAGAATGATACCTGATGTTATACCAAATATTCTGGCATCTTTCATGATAGCATCGATGATTAAATAACTTCCATAAATAAGTAGTAATAGACTTGTTATTAAAAGACGAGTAAATCTTACTTTTAATATTTGGCCTGTCTTTGTTTGATAAAAAGCTTCACGCGTTTTTTTTTGTTCTTCTTTGGTTAATCTTTGATATTTGTTTTTTAGCATTGTTACACCTCAAAATCATTATATCATAATTTTTCGTTTTGTGGTAAAATATGAGATATGGTGATTTTATGAAACATTTTTTACTTAAAGTTTATGTAAGTGGTGCTGCTGGTGTGTTAGCTCCAAATTATTCTATTGCATCTTTAACAGAAGCGATATCTAAGAGTCTTTTATGGTATGAAATATATTGTGAAGGGCAAGTTGTTGCTTCTTTCTTACCAAAGGATATGGAAGGATTGTACTTTTATCCATTTGGTCTTATTATGTCTCATGAGGTACCTAAAGATGATGTTTTAGCAAGTATCAAACAAGGTGATATTGAACAATTAATAGATTTATCTAATATAGGAGACAATAGAATTATTTTTAATAATGGGGTATTTGTTCTTTTAGAGTGTCTTACTGATTATACTTTATTGCTATCTAGAATAGATGAAATGCCTTTTATTTTTGATGCTGAGATGGAATCTGATTTAAGAAGGATTTTATTTGATTATTTGGCAGAAAAGTTTGTTTTTCCTAACCCAGATTATGCTTTTAGATATGAGTTAGATTTTATAGTGGAGATGCCATATGTTTTTATAAAAATTAGACCTATTGCAAGACGCATTGTCCCATTTGAGGCTTTATTAGAAAGGAAAAAAGAGGCATAATTATATTTTGTTTTATAATGAATATATGTTATAATGTATTTAGTAAAGGTAGTGTATTTGTAGATGAAAAAAGTGAAATTAATAATTATTCTTCTTTTTATAGGAGCTTTTGTAGGGGCTGGTGTTTTTGTTTTTATTAAGATAAAAGAAGATCAAGCAGCTTGGAAAATAGAAGTTACTGAAGAATCGGTTAATGTTCGGGAAGAACATGGATTGTATGAATATAAAGTTGGTACTGCTGTAAAAGGTGATGTCTTTAAAGTTTTAGATTTTTATGAAGATGATGCTAGATATGTTTGGTATAAAATAAAGTTGAAGAATGGAGCTATTGGCTGGATATCTAGTGGTAGAAATAATCCCTACGTTAAAGAAATTAATAATCCTAAGGGAATCGATAGTTATGAAATAGATTATGCAAAACCTAAAATAAGATATTTTGAAGATGATTATTCAGTTTATGATATTAATAGTATTACATATAATCATTTAGAAATAGAGGAAGATTCAGAATATACGATTGAACATAAAGTTTATTATGAAGAACATCCTAAAGATAGAGAGGAACCTCAGTATTGGATTAAATATATTGTTGTAGATAAATTTGGTAATAAGGCAAGTAAGATGCAAAGAATTATTTTTACTGTAGAACCAAACAGAGATGAAGTATTAGACTTTAGTGAAGCAAGATAACGATAAGTTATCTTTTTTTATAGAAATTATTGCAAAGAAAAAAACTACATATAGTAGTTTTATCGTTATATAAATGGTGTCCCCTCAGAGATTCGAACTCTGGACCCACTGATTAAGAGTCTTTTTTTATATACTTTAATAGTGTCTAAAAAGAACTAATTATTGTATATAAATTCCCATAAAACATAGGGATACCACCAAATTTATACTTATTTAGAAATATATGTTACATAAATAAATATAATAGTATATTGACCTTTTTGCACCGATTTGCACCGATAGGTCATCCACTGAACTTTTTGCACCGATTAGGGTAAAAAAATTCAGAATCAGTTTTCAAATAAATGGTGGGCTGTTAGGGATTCGAACCCTAGACCCACTGATTACAACAATGTTATCATATTAGCTTTTTATCTAATATTTCTACATATTACTAATTCTATGTAGTTCAGCATACATTATCAGCCAAATACTTGGTTGTCGAACACTCGTGGAAGTATTATATTTATTCAACTTCTATGCGTTACACTACTTAATAGCCTTTCGCAATCTATTAAGTTAGCACGGTATTGGCATTTCAGCGTTTACCGTTTTTGCTCGATTTTCATTGTTATATTACTATAACAAGCTCCCAGTGTTTTACCAAGAGTCAGTTGCTCTACCAACTGAGCTAACAGCCCATAAATTTGAATTACTCATTGAGTATAGCATACTTTTATAAAAAAATAAATACCATTTTTTCATTTTCTGCTTAATTTATGCAAAAAAAATAAATGCTAGAACAATTTTCATTATTCTAGCATTTTATATATTCATTGTTTTGTATCACTTCTAACAAGAATTTATTTCCATATACAGCCCTTATTCTTTTCTCAAAATCATCCTTTGAATATTGTTTCTGCAAAGATACCATATTTTCTAATGATGGATAATTCGCCATTAAATAATTTTTTGTAGAGTTTATATTTTCTGATAAATTGCTATAAGTTATTTCGGCTTTTGGATTTATAGACTTTAGTAAATATATTATTTTACTAATCTCAACATATTCATTACCTGTAACTATAGATGCTATATACATAATTGGGGCATAAAGAGTATTATCTTCGTTAATATCTATTCGATTATTAAAAACATTATCAAATACTGTAGTTGCTTTTTTCAGCTTTTCTTCTGACTTGTGAACGTATTTATAGGTAGTTTGAATATTTGCGTGTCCTGCAAGAGCTTGTACTTCTGATGGTGTTAAATCATCATTATAATTCATTTGATAAGTTATATATGTATGTCTTAATCCATGAAAGGTAGCATCAATATCATGTTTCTTTGCGAATTTAGACCATAATTTACCAACGTATCTAGGGCGAAAATAATCGCTATCTTTATTTAAAAACAAATTGGGAAGATTCTTATAGTCTATACCAAATTGGGCTTTGTAAAGATTTACTAAAACCGTTCGATATTTTAAATACTGTTTTAGACTAATCATAAGTATTTCAGGTAATGGTATCCCACGTTCGCTATATTCGGATTTTAACTCATATTCTTCATATTGTCTTGTTTTGTAGTTTTGTTTTACAGCCTTTTTTAAAAATACTTTATTATGCGTAAAGTCGATGTCCGATTCGGGATCATCTTCGCTTTGACAATGAAGTCCACAAACTTCCTCTTCACGAAGTCCTGCACATAAGCCAAAGTAAAAGATTGTTTTATCTCTGCTTGATGCATATTTTTCTATTAAATCGTTTACATTTTCAAATTCTTCGTAAGGAATAAACCCAACTTCATTTTCAATAGTAATTTTTGGTTCTTCGACACCGTCCATAGGGTTTTCTGTAATGATTTTCCATTTTTTTTGTGCTTTATTAAATAAGATTCGCAACATTACAAATTCATGATGTAAAGTATTTGAAGATATTTTTTCTCCAGTTTTTTTATTAGGATGGTTTGGATCAATTTTATCTCTTTTACTTTCTAAAGATAAAAATAATTCAATATCTGCTGTAGTTATTTGATATAAGAGTTGTTTGCCAAAATATTTTTTTAAAGTTTTAATTCGTCCTGCGTAATCTGTGAGAGTATTGGGGCTTGGTTTTTTAGGTTTATTTTGATACCACTCAAAATATATATCACAAAACTTCTCAAAAGTTATATTTTTATCTACATAAATATCAATTCCTAATTTCTGTTTTGCTAAAAACTTATCCCTTTCGTCAATAGCTTGTTCTAATGTGTCATATCTTTCGTCAAAATTTCCTTTGATTTTCTTGCTTTTTCTTATTTGAACTCGAAACTTTCCCTCATCTGTAATATGGATATATCTTTCGGATTTTACTTTTTTCATAAATTATTTAATTAAGAATTCCTGTTTTTTATCCAAGTTTCTATTTCAGATTTTACAAAATATCTTTCACGACCACTTTTAAAATAAGGCAAATTCTCGTTTTTAATAGCTTGGTCTAATTTATATTTAGAAAAAAGTTTCGGGTATATAGTTTGTAATTGCTTGGCTGTATAGACAACAGAATCAGGGCTTTTATTAGTATTTATACCCATGCAATTAGCGATAAAATCATAAGCTGTTATTCCTTTAAGAGTTTCAATAACTTGGTTATTTTCTTGATTCATAATTCCTCCTTTTCTATAATTGGTTTGTTATATTTTTGGCATCAAAAAAAGTAATAACAGTAGTATTACTTTCATTGATAGTTTGGATTTCTATGTTAATCATTGGCATTATTTGTTCAATGATTTTATTTTCTTCGTACATACTAATTTTTCTATTTATAATTATTTGATTATCTACAGAATTTATATTAAATAGTTGTTCAACATTTTTTATTACAGTTTTTAATGTACTATTATCATTTTCTATAATTGGCTCTAGCATATTATCGGATACATCGTTATTTGAAGTATTTAGATTTTCATAAGCATTTTTCATTTGTTCTACAGTATAGTAATTTTCTGTATTCTTTTTTAACATTTTGGGAGTACGTTCTATTGGAACAAACTCATAATCATTAAAAACGTCATTGTATAAATATGTATCTCGAAAGATAGCATTTGACACAGTTGGGAATATAATTGTTTTATATTTTAAAGCAATAATTTCATTTGCTGTTAATAGTTCCCTACCGAGAAGAGAAGTAGTCTTATTAGCACCAATTTTGAAATGATCGGTACTTTGACTTATAGATTGGGTTTCTATAGTAGCCTTTCCGAGCTTACGTGAAATTATTTCGGCACAATCTACAGAGTTTGTTTTTAGGTAACACAAAGCCGAGTTATCTTGAATAATAGAAGAGGTTTCTTTTCCATAAACCTGATCGAGTTGAGCGAAACTTTGGATAAAGAACTGAAATCTCATACCTCTTGACCTAGCTACAGAAACTATCGTTTCAATATCTGCTAAAGGTGGGCAATTTGCGAACTCATCAAGTATCCACTCAATTTTACGGGGCAAGGTTCCATTATTTTGGGGCAAATTAGCGAGTTTTGTTAATTCCTTATAAAGAATACCTACAATAATAGTAATAAGCCCATAATAGCTTTTATCCTCGTCAGGAACGATAATATAAAGTATGCTTGGTTTTTCTACTAGAGAAGATATTTCAAAATCACTTGTACTAGTGATATTTTCAACGTTTAAATCATCAAAGATTTGCATTTTTTCTCCAAAGACAGCCGTAACACTTTTGTATGTATTTTCATTTGCCGATAAAATAGAAGTAAGGTAGTCTTTTGATAAAGTACCATATTCACGAGTATTAAGATTTCTTTGTAAATAAAGTTGATTTTCTTTCAATAAAGAAGAGTTTTGAAATTTTTTAATACTTGAAACATTGATTTTACTTTCAGGAATCAAGCCATTTTGATAGTCCTCTAAAAAAATACCAGTAATTCCTTTGAATAAGTTTTTAGAAGAATTAAGCCAAAATGGGTCTTTTGTTTCTTTTTCAGCAAATATTAAATCAGCTACAGTATTCGTAAGTCGTATAGCTTCGGCTTGAGAAGATGAACTATGATTCTGATAATCTTTAATATAATTAAGCAAGTCTATGATGCTAACAGTTTTATAGTCAAAATCTACTAGTTCATTTATAACACGGAAAAAATCTTCACTTTCTAATTTTTCATTGATAACATCAATTTTATTAAGAAAATACTCGATAACATAATTATCAATATTGTTTTGTGTTTTAATATCATTTCGATAATTAGTATCAATTATAAATTTTTCATAATCAATATTTAATTTATGGAATAGTAAACACATAGAAGAAAATAACTTTTCATCATATAGACAATGAACTTTCCACTCGTCAATAATAGGTTTCATAATATTTATATGTGTAGATAATGTTGGATTACGAAAATCTATAGTAATGATATTTTCATATCCATTGTCTTTGAATATTTTGGACGTCTTGCTAAAAATTTCTCCTTTGGGATCGGTAATTATTAAGGTCGGTTTTGATTTAGTTTGAGAAAAGAAAATTGTTTCATTAA
The DNA here is from genome assembly GCA_948497845.1 of uncultured Bacilli bacterium. Taxonomy (GTDB): domain Bacteria; phylum Bacillota_I; class Bacilli_A; order RF39; family UBA660; genus Onthocola_B. The sequence continues at coordinate 22,847 of CAOOMX010000003.1, forward strand.
GTACAAGAGTAGTCGATTTACCACTTCCTGTAGAACCTATAATAATCCAATGAGGACTAACATTGTCAAAATATATATTAGTAAATTTTCCTTTATCTTGTTCATAGTAAATAGGAAATCCTGCTTTCTCGATATGGTTAATATTTTCTTTTAAAAACGTTTTACTTATTTCTTTTAGAGTAGCGAACTTACTTGATCCATGCTCATTATGATTTTTTATTTTTGATTTACTTAATCTAGGCTCAATAAATAAAATGAACAAGATTGTCGCAATAATTAAAACGAGAAGAAGAATTGAAAAAAAGGATAAGTTACTGTCTAATCTGATAGTGTCATATCCTTTTCATTTTCTTTTGATTTATTGTTTGAGTAGAACATATTTGCAAAAGTATGCTTATGTCCGTGAATATCTTTAATGATAGGTTTATACGAATCCATTTTCTTATGAAAGCGAGAATAATTTTTTGCATTTCGTTCTACGTATTCGTAAACTGATTCATTGAAAGATTTTTCTTCTTCTCTTGCTGTCTTTAATAATTTAGTATATACAAAAGTTTTTGTATGCAAAGTCGAGGGGGAACAACGTTCTTTCCAACTAGCATAATTATTAAGCATAAATTCCAAATCACTATATATTTTATTATATGTATCATTTTTTCCATTTACAGAAAAGATAGTATATTTTTCAGCATCTACTAATCTTTTTGAAATTTTTTCGATTTCTTCTGTAGTAACTCCCTTAATCATAGCCTGACTAACAGGATAAATATTTTGTTGAATATAAGGAGTTTTCTTATATAAATTCTTGTATAAATACCTTAATTGTTTTAAGTTTAAATTTCCTTTTTCTGTTTCTTCTTTTAAATAATCTCTTAACCCTGTAGAGTAGCCAACATTATTTTTAAATTTTAAAAGATATATGCTATTTAGTAAATTCATTATTTAACTCCTGATACTGAATTTTCTTAAATTCATCGTAAGGCATTTCCTCAAATTTTTCATCAACAACACTTTGATTAACAAAAGAGTTTTCATCTGAAAGACCTAAATCTTTTGTTGTAATAATGCTACCTATATTATTGACTGTACAATGTTTTTCTACTATAAAACCCTCATCCCAAGAATCACAACCTAAATCATAACAAAAGAATCCTTTATCTTCATAATATTTTCTTTCTTCTTTGCTTAACCTGTAACCAAATTCGTGGAATAGTGGCTTTACTTCTTTAGTAAGTTCTTTTTCACGATACCACAATTTACGTTGTTCTTTTGTATCACGATTATATGATAGCCAGTATATATTATTTTCTGTTGGGCTTCTTTTTCCCTGTAGGATAATATTGTAGTGATTATCCTTTAAAAATTTGATAACATCACTATCAAAATTTTTTCTTTTATTAGAGTTGATGGTATAAACACTTTCTCCAGTATCGTAATCATAAATTTCTATTGTTTTTATTTTTCATCGCCTCCAGTTCTTCAATACGTGAACAGTTGCTTGATACTTTACAAGCACAATATAAAAAAAGGACTAACAAAGCTGTTAATCCTATAAAAATATAAATCATTTCAAACCCTCCTATAAATAAAATTCGTAATTTTCCATTTTTGGAATATAATCTTTAAAATTATTATTTTTTCTTTCTTGTGATAATTCAAAAGCAAGTTCTTCTACAGCCTTTATATTATCAGAGTATGCACAAAACATACCTGCTTCCGAATCATAATAAAACTCCCTACTCAAATGGGGGAGTTTGCCATCTATAAAAGTTCTAAATAAACTCTCATAATCGTAACCTGTCCCAAGAATATTGTCATTATGGCGACTTTTAAAAATATCTTTATCAAAGTATTCCTGATTCAATGTTAGAGAATACTTATTATCAATTTTCATTATATAAAAAGGTGTAAGATATTCTCTAAACCATTTATCAAATTTATTGTATTCTTTTTCTTTATAATATAAATCGGAAAGAAGAAGATTAGGATTCAGCTGTAGGTATAATTCCATACCTTTATTGATTCCATCTCCTAAATCTTTCCTTATTTTTTCATATTCTTGTAATATACTCACTTAAAACCTCCATTTCTTTATAAAATAAAAAAAGACTACCACGTATGGTAATCTAAATTTGAAATATTATTTTTCAGTACAAGAAGCGTTTCTATTTTTATGTAAATCTAAAAAATACGTTTTATATTCACTTACTGAAAATTTATTATTTGAATCTATATATTTTTTAACACCTGATCCTAAAACTGATTCCTTATCGATTTTATTTATTTCATAATTGTAAGTTATAACATAAGTTTTATTGCCTTTTTCTTCAATAGTTGCTTTAACTCCGTCATACTCATTAGCTCTAGTTACATATCCATCTTCTTGTTCTTTTCTTCTTTTGTATTGTTCTTCTGTAGAGTATTCTTCTTCACGAATAGTCTTAATACTTATAAGAATCATATCTTTAGTATAAGTAAATTCCTCTGTACTTTTTGTATTAGATTCATATTCATTTTCTGCTTCACTTTCGTATGTACAAGTCATTACTGTATTTTTAGTTTCAGAAACATTATTATCATTGTTCGAATTATTTTGATTTTCTTTCTTTTCATTACCACAGCCTGTAGTTAAGCCTATGATCATAACACAACATATTACACCAAATAAAATTTTTTTCATAATTCCACTCACTTTCGTAAACTATTATAACATATTTTACGTAAATTAAAAATATACGTTTTTAAAATTTATACAAAATAAAAATAGTCCTGTACTAGCAACTATTTTGGAAAGTGGTGTTGCCTGTGTGAAAGGCAAAGTTAAATGGTTCAATAGTTAAGTAACAACTTAACTACTAGTAGTATAACATACTTCGACATAATACTACAATAATACTTTTGAATCTTTTTTTAAATCATTAAAAGTACTTAATGCTGATTCTAGGCTACTGCGATATTCTGCTCGTGATAAATAACCGTCTGTAAAGATAGCATCACATACAATAAAATGTTCTACATTATTTTCACTATAGACTAAATAACCGTTATCGCATTTATCTAAAATATGACACGTTCCTAAACCTGCATTTTCGATAACTTCATATTTTTTATAATCTTTTATCATTTATAAACTCCTTTCTCATTTTCTGAAAGCATTTGATAAAATTGCTCGGCAACTTTATCTTGCTGATATTTTAATCTCCCTAAAGCACTTGTTACAGCTTTTTGATAGGAATAATTTTTTTGAAAACTATTTTTTAATAAATTTGTTTTTTTATTTTTCTTTTGATTAAGATAAACTAAAAGCACAGCCTCGTTCATAATATCATTTATGGAAATCGCTGATTTGGAAGTAAAGCGATTATTATAAACGTATAATGAATTATTGACGATAGCATTTAAAACATAATTGTCATATTTTTCTAATTTATCTTGAACTAGCTTACTGTCTTTTGCATCTTCAAATCCTACATTACTAATATGATTTTCAATATCTATATTCTTAAAGATAGTATTGATTTCTTCGATGCTTTTATCTATTTCTTTTTTTGATAAATTGATTTCTTTAGAAGAAAGAATATTTTTCTTTATGTCCTGTGTAAGCAATCTAATTTCTTTACCTATATGATTTTTTGGAAGAGAATTATATTTGATATGTTTAGAATTTTGTCTTACCTGATTTAATAAATAACCTAATCTTAATATTTTGTATTCTAAATCTATATTTTTAATATTCTTTAAAGTAAAACTTCTTTCTTTTGGATTGAAAAACTTTTTATATTCTTCCAAACTTTGATTTAATTTTATAAGAGATGGAGTAAATACCTTTGCCCTCTCAATAGAGAGGATAGATTGACGTTTCATAAAATTTAATTCTTCCTCATTAAGATTTAATCGTTGTTTGAAGTGAAGTTTATTATCTGTAGTACGATACGATTCTTTTTTTTCAATAAAACCGATATGGAAATGATAATTATTTCTATCTACAGCCGAGTGAAGAGCTACTACCCAATCCATTGTTTGATTTGGATTTTCATAGCCACACCTTTTTAAAAACATAGGCATTATTTTTGTAGCAAGTTCTTTTTGTAATTCATCAATACCAATATTCTGATCGACATAATCTTTATTAAAAGATAAAACGGATAAATGAATATTACTTTTATCAAAAAGTTTAGACCAGTAAAAATTTTTTTTACAGGCTTCGGAATCACTAACGTATTTACCTGACTTATCCATCATCATCTTTTCACGTTTCATTGAATTTAATTCCATGATAGATGATTCTTTTTTACCACCCATCATATAATCAAAAAGGTTAGAATTATTTTCTAAATCTTTCAAAGATATATTGGCTTTTTCTTCATTACGAGAATAAGTCATATATCCACTTTTTCCAAAAAGATAATCTTTTGCTTGACGAGAATAATCTTCTTTGTTCTTACATTGTTTGAAAATTCTTTTATCTGTTTTTCTATCCTTACCCTTATAAAGTTTATAATCGTTGTCTTTATTATTGACAGCAAAGAAAGGGTTATCAATAAAAACTACTTTAGGACTACTCATCATTATTCGCCATTTCTAGAACTGATTTTATTTCCTCTAGCAGGGAGATAATCTCTTCCTCTTTAAAGGCTTTGAATTTTAATTCTTCGTATTTTAAAATACCAAGTTCAAGTAAATATTCTAATGTTTTATATGAATATGGCTGATTGATTTCTGTACCTATTATGTCAATTTTATCATTGATAGATTTTTTTAGACGGATACATTTTTTTATAATTCTCTCCATAAACTAATCCCACATTTTAAATTTATTTTTCTTGATATTATCATAAAATGAATTAAGATATTTGTCATCTTTAGGATCAATATTTTCACGGAAACCCAAATTAGAAAATGTCTGTTCCTCCAAACTTTTGATTAAAAAAACTGTAGATAATATTTTTTCTAATTTATTATCAATATTGCTAATGTTGTAAAAAATTTTCTCATATTCAAAAAACGTTTTTATGATTTCATTGATAGCTTTATTCTTTGTAGTTATCTTATTTAACTTCATATAACTTTTGATTTTATCTTCTAAATAATCATCGATATTAACTGAACCTCTTGCCATATTATACCTCTATTTAGGGTGTAGATATGAGAACGGGATATGATAATTGCCACCTTATAACGTCAAAACCCTTATTTCATAAGGCTTGACGAGGTGGCAAAACAATTTTCGCACTTGCGAAAATGACACCAATTCCCATAAAAAAGTACACCAAGTATTATATACACCTAGATTTTATAAGGAAAGGGAGAGGTGCAAAAATGGTGCAATTTCTAATTATTGCTATTGATAGGCTTTTTTAAGTCTTTTTCTAATTCAAGACTATTTGAAGATAATTCTTGTGTATTTGTTTCTAATTCTAGCATTTTAGTTTTATAAATTTCATTAGCTTGTTTGATTTCATTTATTACTAATTCTAATTTATATTGCTTATTAAAATAATTTTTTTTAGTTAAATAAGATTCGTCTTTCATTGATGAATTATTATTGACTTTATAAATAAAAGCACCATAATAATTATGCTCGTTATAATAGATTAAACTTACATCTCTTGCTTTGTTTTTATATTTTAAATTATAAAACTTGATCTTGTCGATATTATTATTATCTAGCAATTCAATGTCAAAATCAATTCCATATTTTTGTTTTATATTTTCTAATTTTCTTTTAAATTCTAATTTCAAATCATCTTGTTTTTTGATTTTTTCTTTTAACTTCTTATCACTTGTTATACTCAAAAGCATCACTCCTTTTTAACATAGTTTGATAGCAAATATATTGATATTGTTCATAAAAATAATGAAGAGTTTTGACAAACCTTTCTTTATCTTCTGAACAAAAAACTTTATTTATATCTTTATATTTTCCGTCATCGATTGTACTTATTAAGTCATTACAAAAAGATGGAATATTCAATTTATCAAGTTCGTCTTTTAATTCTTGCTGTGCTTTTCTTCCTGCACTATCATTGTCTAAAGCTAATATAAAACATCCTTTATAATCATAATCTTTACATAAGGAGAGTAGCCTACTTGTATTTGTTGTTCCATTAAGACTTACTGTTTGAATTTCGGGTATTACTGATTCTAAACTCAAACTATCAATGATACTCTCTGTAACATATATTATAGAATTATTATCACTATATTTGATAAGATTTTCATTGAAAAGATAACTTGTTCCTTTTGATTTATATTTTCCATTGGAAGTAGTAGAACGTGCAAAGTAGCTATGATCGTTCAATGGAAAGACTACAAGCTGTCTTTTATCATCGTAGCCAATTCGATATTTAACGAGGAGATTATCTTTAATTCCACGTCCTGCAAGATAATGACATTGTGTAGTTTTTTTTAAGCAATTATTAAAATATTTTGTAAAATCTTTTTCGATATAATCAACTTCTTTAACTGTAGTTATTGGAACAATTTTATCAAGCTCGTTAAAAATTTCTGCCAATTTGTTATGCTTTTCACGAAAGTTAGTAATACCGAATTGTATTTCTATCAAGTCGTAAATATCATACCAAACATTACACGAAAAACATTTGCACTTGTTATGACGGGGAGAATAAGACATACTAGGATTATTATCGGGATGGTTAGGATTAAGACAATGGAAATTATTTTTTAAATTGTTTATACCACAATAAGCTGTAAGATATTGAGGTAAGTAACTTTTGAATTTTTGTATTTCTGATTCTTCAATCATTTTTATTCCAATTCATAACTGCTACTCAAGTCTTTACCTAATGTGTCAAATTCTAAAATATTACAGCCAGTTTGTTCACTTAACTTTAAATCATGTTCTTTATATACGTTGTAGTTATCATAAACATATTTTTTTGCTTCCTGTAATGTTCCAAAACTTTTAAAGAACGTGTTATCTCTATGCACAGAAATGTAATTGCTATTATCGAACCAAAACAATTTAAAATTAAATTCTAAATTAGCTTTATCTTTCAATGAATAAATACAGTTTGTTTTTTGAAAATCTTTTAGATTACCATCATAAGTAATACAAAAGTCATCAGTTATACAATTTAGAATTAAATCTTTTTGATTTTTTAAATCATTACTTATTAAAGTATAACCACCTTCGCCAAAATCAAAACTAGTAACATTATTATCAGTATATATCAATTTCATTGTATGATTTTTGCCTTTTGAAAGATAAATAAAATCTAGTGTTGGATCTAATCCCAATGAGATTAACTCAACTTTTTTATTTTCTTTTACTTTTAGTAGAATAGACGAATTATTATTTTCTTGTATCTCAACTATATCGCATAATTTTATCATACTTTATTTTCCTTTTTTTGATTATTTTGATTAAAAGAAAATATGGAGTTAATTTCATCAATAAAAAATTGATTTGATATAATTTTAGCTTTAAGTAAAGCCTTTAAAAGTGAATCTGTTGTTTTCTTGATTTTTTCTTGCAATTTATGATTTTCTTTTTCTAATTCTTTGATTTTAGTTAAAAGACTATTTCTTTCTTTTTCATAATCGTTTAATTTTGTACTAATCATTTGAAATTCTGAAATAAATTTATTCGTATTCAAAACCTAATTCCTCCTTTTCATTTTCTAATTGTATTATTTTTTCTTTTGCTAGGTTTAAGCCATTTTTTAAGGCTGGACTATTTTCTATATCTTGACTTGTGTAACCAAGTTCCTCAATAACTCTTGTTAAATCTCTGTCATAGCCAAACTCATGATTGTTAAGTTCAGTAAAGAACATATCATAAATAAAGCCTGTACCAGTTTTATCATTTTTTATTAAAGTAGCTTTTTCTTGCTGATGACTAATAAGCATATCTCCCCAAGATTTGAGATTTTCTTTTGCCATGCAAACACCATTTTTTAGTAGCACAAGTTTGTCCTGATCCTTTTCTGTAAGTCCTATTTTTTTAAGTCCATTTTTTAACTGTTCTTTCTTTAGAGCAACAAAAAAAGGAAAATTATCTAAATCTTTTTGATGACGTTTTTTCATTTCTTTATACTGATTCAATATATCCAACACCTTTCTTTATTTTTGTGATTCATATTCATTACTATTAGAAGAGTATTCCCTTAATAGATAAAGTTTATCTTCTTGTAATATTTCGCATATATCATCAGAACGAATTTTCTCTAAATCGTCCAATGAAAGAAATTCTTTAATATAAACTGCTCTTGTTAATTCTTCTGCCAAATACATAGGGTTTAAATAATTGGTATTATTTCTATAACAAATTTTCATAAGCCTGCCTAAATCTTCAACAGGTATGTCATTTTTCGTATTTTTAATTCCTAAATAAAAACCAAAGTCATCATAGTTAAAATCTTCGGGAACACTTTTACTAACTTCTTGATATTTTTTTAAATTTTCAAGTATTTCTAATCTTTTATCCATTATGTTAGTTTTTATAAGTGTTCTTCTAATTTCCTTTTCCATATACTCAAAAGGATTGAAATTTTTGGGATCAACTCCATCCCCATAATAGTGTGAGAGAGGAAACAAATCATAACTTTTATCTCGAGTAACACGATATTCGTTAGTGTTTAAATCATATAACATATATTCTTTGCCATCAGGAGCATTTAAACAACCCGATCCATCAGCATATTTCTCCCAGTACCAACCATCAGGAAGTAGTTTTGCTTTTTCACGTTTCACATTTGAAAAGCAAAAATCTTCGTTATAACTGCTCATTACTATTTATCTCCATATCTCAAACGGAATACTAGTTCAAAGTACCCTGCTAGGGTAAGCATACGAACTAAATCTAATTTCAAAATAGAAGAAAGTCTTACTAAATTGTTTGGATTGATATTGATTATTTCGGCTCTTTCTATTTTATGGATGGTTCTATAATTGATATTAGATAAAACAGCCAAAGAACGTAAAGACATATTATTTTCTATACGAGCATCTTTGATATATTTGCCTAAACGAATAAGATTTTGTTCTGCGATAGAGTTAAGCGACTTCAAGACCGTTTTCCTTTTCTACAGTTGGTATATGATGTAGTATTTCTTCGACATGGTAAAACTTATATATATCGTTGATGGAATCGCCAATAAGGAAATATTTATTATCACTATTATATATTTGTAAGGCATCATCACATTTCATATAGTTATCTAACCGATAGTATTTTTCAAAGTTATCTTTATCAGGTCGAACATAACGAAAACATTTGTCATTTTCCATTAAGAAAATAATGTATTTTGAAATATAGCCATTATCCCACAATTCTTTACCACGTTGATATAATTTTTTAAAATTTTCCTCTGATAAATCGAGAGTGATAGCCTCACACTTATTATTTTCATTTACACCCTCTAACGTTATAGCAACTAAATTCATAGAGTTAGTTGGAATAACACGATCTTTATCATTGATATATAAGTTTAATTTATCTAAAAATTTTGTTTGTCTATGTTCAGTAATATTGATAATTTCATCAGGAAACATACAGGAATTACACTTATTACATTTATCTACTTCGGGAACATCACTATCGTAAAATTTCTCAAAGTATTTTCGTGATAATTTATTAGAATTAGAAAAATTATCAATTCTTTTATATTCATTATCACAATGTTCGCATTTTTCATTGATTTTTACAGAATAAAAATAATTATTTAAAGTGTTTTCTTTTATAATATCTACCTCCTTAATTTTTAATCTTGATAAAGTGTGTTTTCACTAAAATTGATAAAATAAAAAGCATCCAAACGGATACCTGATTCTGTATTTAACCCTAAATGTAAATGATTTCCTGTACTTTGACCTGTAGTACCAACTTTCGCTATTAACTGACCTTTATTAACCGTATTTCCTACAATCATTTTAGAAGTATAACTATTAGGAAATAAGTGAGCATAAGTAACAATATCATTTGTACCATCACACTTAATTTTTATAATATTACCTGTTTTATTTTTCGGCTCGGATTGTTGATTAAATGGTATATTCTCATTTTGAGTGAAAGTAACTGAATCAATGACACCATCACAAATAGAATAGACATTTGTTTCAGCACTTGCACCTAAATCCCAACCACTATGGAAATTTACATTTGCTTGTTCAGAACTTGATAATCCTAAATCAACATTTCTTTTCTCATTTACCATAGAGGTAATACCTGAAACTGTTTCTTTTTTTAAAGGGGAAACATACGGAAGATTATAGTATGAATTGGTATATATTAAATTATGTTCTGTAACATAGCTTTCGCTACATAAGTCAACCATACTAGAATTATACTCTAAATTATATGATGGCTTTCCTAGACTGCTGTAAGTAGGAAATTTTTTTATATATTGACACATCTCACTTGTAGGGATCATTTGCTTTTCTTCAAAGTTAATATTTTTGATATAGGCATCTTCCCATTTTTCAAATGGTAAATCATTGGGATTAGTAATATTGTTAGTTTCCTGTAAATACCATACTATACGTTCCATACTGACATATCCATAGTCAAAAAGATACTTATTTAATAAACTTCTATAGGTATCGGCATACAAGTCATTATTTTCTAAATAGCTTTGTTTTCGTAATCCCTCATAATTTTTAGCATCTATCTCACTTCCTACAGAGAAACCTAAAACTGCTAAAACAGATATAACAAGAAAAAAGAAAGCAAAAAGGAAAAAGAAGATAGCAACTAATTTAATTATTAGAAACTTTTTCATTGCTAGAAATTTCTTCTAATTCCTGATTTTCTTCTTCATCGCCCATATAGTACCTCTCAAGAGGGGTAGCAAATATACTTACACGAAGTCTTTTCTTATTGGTAATATTCATCAAGAAGTCGCCTAATTGGGCTTTATTTAAAAATGCTTTCTGTGTTTCTGTTAATGGATTACTTTTATAAATTTGTTCTACAGCTTGTAAGTCATTATCTTTAAGCATACCACATAATTGATACTGACAATTATTGAATATAGCTGTAGCATTTTTCAATTTTGTATTAGAAGAGATTAAATCTTGTGGGCTTTGGGTAGAAACAGTTAAGTTTGAGTGATATTTACGTAACTTTCTACTCATTTGATCCAAATATTTTATAGTTGCTGGATTATCGTCATTGATAAAATGATGGAACTCATCAACTACAATCATAACAGGTTGAGGTTTGCTATCTAGGTTAATATCATTTTTACCAATAATTTCATTATTTAAAAATGTTAAAAGATTTAATATTTGAGCATTAGCAATTCTTTTGTTATCACTAAATACTAAACTCTTAAAGTTAAAGCACATAAGCTGACTATCCAAAGAAATAGCTGTATGCCCATTAAAAATGGTATCTTGACCGATAATAAAACGTTTTAAAAGAATTTTAAGACTAGAAATAATATTCAATTCTTCCTTACTTTTTATTGATTTTCTATATTCGTCAAGAAAGATATATAAATCAGAGAAGATAGGAAAATCTTGATTACTATAAGTTTTTAATTCTTCTATGGTAGTATCTTTTGTAATACCACGTGTTTTATATAGTTTTTCGGTAATATCAAGTAAGACAACTTTTTCTTTTTCTTTTATTTCCTCAAATACACAAGAATAAAAGGATTCCAAAAAACCAAGATGACGATTTAAAATAGAAGTTTCTTCCTCGTCATCATCAGGCAAGAAACGTACTTGCAACGGGTTAATTAAAACCTTATTTGCAAGATTGATATACTCACTATCTTTATAACGAGATGCAAGTTTTTTAAATTCATTTTCAACATCCCAAATAAATACCTTTGTACCACGTAGCAATTCATTAAGAATCAAACGTTTTAAAAGGAACGATTTTCCCGATCCTGTAGTACCAACTACTGCAACGTTAAAGGAAGTACGTTTTTCTTTATCTTTATAAAAAATATCCCAAAGGATTGGTAAACCATAATGAGAATCTTCTCCAATTAAAAAACCATTTGGGTCAATATGATTACACATGGTAAAAGGAAAACCACTTGCCAACGTCATAGTAGGAAGATACATTGCATAATCAGGCATACCAAACGGGGTAATATCATAAGACTGCCATGCCTCCAGTTGACGGAGTTTTGGAATATCAACTTTTATGGATTTAGGACTAGCATTTGTACGAATAAGTTTAAATGCTTCCTCACGTTCCTTTTTTGTACCTGTTATTGCTAAAATAATGGTAACTTCTTTTATTTTCTCATCATTATTGGATAACTGCTCTATCAGTAGGCGATAATTCTCTAAAGTGTGCTTTAAAGTATTTATGTCTGCCACGTTTTTAGACGAGTTATAATCAGCAAGTAAAGATTTATAACTAGAATTTAAGATATTGATTAGTTTTTCTTTATCCATTGTTTCTTTTATAGTAAATGAAACATTTACATTTGGAAGATTAACTATAGTATCTAAAAAATTCTTCTCTATAAAAGGGGGATAGCTTTTTATAGCTACTAATTGAATATTTTTATCGTCCACTTTTAAAAGAGATGCTTGTTCTTGCAAATTAGTGGGAGAAAGTAAATCTACTAAATCATAATACATTAAATGATCTAACGTTGTATCAGAAAAATATATCTTTGATAAAATCGTGTATAATTCCATTTTATTTGTAATTTGATTTACGTAGAGTTTTGGATTAGTGGAAAGACAAAGGCTCTCGAACTCATCGATTGCCTTTTTCAATTCCTCTTTTGAATTACAAAGAATAGAAAAGAAGTAACTACTAGCATAAGTAACTTTTTCCGATTCGATATATTCGATAAAATCAAGATTACTAGATAATACTTCTTTTTGAATATCGTTTGTAGCTTCATTGATTAAATTTTGATAATACATTTTATTAGCATTTAAGTTGATTTGTTCGTCATACTTATATGCTTTAATTACAACTTTTAATTTGTACAGTTGTGATAAAGTATAAAAAAACAATTCTTGTTCTTCTTTGTTTGTTAAAGATAAGTCTATCGGATTCACACGAAAAAATCTTGCAAAACTGCCATCTTTTAAAATAATAATTCCGTCCTTATCTATTGTTTCAACGTTCATAAAAACCGATGAATTAGCAATTTTATTTCTTAACATTTTTGCTTTTATATATTGCTTTGGCTTTTTAGAATATTGTTTCTTAATTACTTTATTTTCTTTATTTTTAATTTTTTCTTCTTTTGAAAGTTTTTGTAAACGTCTTATATTGATCCCTCCTTACTTCGTTACTAGTTAAATGATAATAATATGTTTTTTTACGAAATAAAAAACTTCCAACCAATAAAATCAATTTGTACATCCTATTTTGCTTTGAAAAGGAAACAGGAACAAGTAAAAATATTCCTGTACCAATTATAATTAAGCTAGTTTGATAAAAACCAATAGTAAATAGGATGATAAAAGCAAGTGCAAAAACACTCGCTAGAATAATATCTTTAATTTCCAAATTAAATAAACCTAAATTTCGTTTTGTTGTTTGTAAGGTAATATACAAAAAACAGTCCTCCTATAATTTATCCCCATCATTTTTATATGATTGAATTGGGGGTTTTCTCACAGATTTTAGATTTCCAAAAGAGTTAGGATAATGACGATAGCCCATAAAACTATGTGCAATGTTTCCTAAACCAGTTTTAGCTGTATCAAATCCACCTTTGAAATAGCCACTTTGAACACGGTTATTATCATAATCCCATTTCTTATTGAGAGAATCCATTTTCTTATTACCAGAGTATTCTTGATACATTCCTTTTAGTTTAGTAGCAAGTCCATTGCCTGCTTGTTTATTTTCTTGACCTTTTGTAATTTTGTTTTGAGCTTTTTGCATTTTACTTGCCATAGATTTAACAGTACGATCATGCATACCACCATTTGAAAGCCCTGCTAACCCAAGACGAGTAGCATTACCCATTTGAGCAAGACCTTTGCCTGTTTGAGTAGCACCTTTTATTGCTCCAAAGGTAGCCATACCACCACCGACCATGCCACCTAATAAACCTTTCATTGCCATTAAAGAATCTCGACCTGAATTTGCCGAAACATTTTCTCCAATAAAACGATTTAAAGTAGTAGAGCCTGTAAGTAACATCATTGCACAACCTAGATACAAGACACTTTGAGCAACTGTCTTTGTAAAATATGGAAGAGAGTTTATATCACTACTATTCTGTATTGCATTAAACATTAAAGAAGTTAATCCAATTAAAAGTAAAACAGCTCCTGCCTGTAGAACAAGAGATGTGAGTTGTTGGTAAAGTGCTGACCTTTGTTCTTTCCTACCGATAGAAGTAGCAAAAATTAAAGGAGAAATAAGCATAAGAAAAGCAATCTCTAATTGGCGACGACCTAACATGATAACACTAAAAGCAATCGCAAATAGGAATACTGCACCTATGACAATACCAAATACCCAGTTAAAATTAAAGAAGTAATCTTCGCCATCGTTCCGTATACCTGGCTTATAAATTTGACAGGTTAAGTTAAATGCACCTGAATCACTTATATTAGTAGCTGTCAAAGTCCCATTACGAATTAAAGGGGTAAAATCTTTTACTGTAGACACAGAATCAGGGATACTCGCATAACTACCAATTTGTTCTTTTAAATTTTTGACATTTTCTGTATCAACTTTATTTTTGTCTTTATGATAACTTGTATTTTCGTCATAATAACAACTTTCATTTACAGTAAGATAAGCTGTTTTCATGTTATCCCCTATAGTAGAGGTGCTAGTTTGAAAATTATTATAAATGGTATTGGATAAGTTGATACTGATATTCATACTTTGCGAGAAGATGAGAGAAACAAGAAAAATCAAAAAGCCACATTTAAAAATTTCTTTTATCAATGAGGATAAAGGTTGTTCTTGCTCGTCGGCATCAAATATACGAAAAGTAACTTTCCATACAGCAAAGAGGAATAGCAAAGCAAAAGCCAAAATAATAAAACTATTAAAAATTTTGGTAAATGGGGAATTACCTATATTTTTTAACATTTCGATCATATCTAAACTATTGATTTTATATGCAACGTTATAGAGTACGTCGATTGTATCATAAATTATATTGATAATTCCCATACCAATATTTCTTAAAAGATCTAAAACACTAAACTTAATATCATTTCCGATACTTAAAGTATATATCATTTAACCTCTATGATTCTAGGGTACTGATAATTAGGTTTATAAGTGATGGAATTAAAATTAAAAGGGCTACTCCACCAAGAGTATAGAGAATAGTTTTCTTTTTACGTTGCTTGGTTTCATCATCCCCGATAATGAACTGAATTACAAATATTACCATTGCAATAAAAGACAAGATAATACCGAACACTTGAATTTGACGTGCTAAATTCTTAATGATTGTTCCAAGCGATTCGATAGTGATAGTACCACCGTCAATTTTTTCGACAGCAAATACTGGTGTTGCTTTCATGCAAAAAGAGAAAAGAAGAGCTGTAACAAGCATCTTCTTACTTTTTATAAATGACAAAAATTTATTTTTGTGATAATATGGTAACAGCTCATTATTTTTTATAATGGGTATTTCGTGAGAAAGTGCTTCTTGTTTAGCGACTGATAGCACTTTTTCTTTTTTTCTTACAATCAATTTATCATCTCCAATCCGTTGTCATGTTGTTTAAAGATTTGAAGAATTGCTTTTATATTACTTGTAGCAATCTCGTTTCTTTCAATTTCATATTGGGGAAGTAAATTATTTTCTATATCGTAAATAAGTCCGTTATTTCCAAAGAGGTAACGACCATTAAATAAGGTGCTGTTATTTTCTCTTTCAACAACTATGTAGTCAATACCATTGATCTGTTCTTCATTATCAATACGAAAGTCATCATTTTCAATAGTAAGATTATTTAATGTTTCAAGAGAGTATCTACCCGATGGAATTTTAGGATTAGAGGAATTATTAACAATTACATTTATATCATAGTCCAATATATCGACCTCCTTATCAAACTTAAATTTTAAATTGTCAATTTCTTCTTTACTATAATTCAAATATCTTTTTTTATTTTTTCCATTATTATTAGAAGTAAAGGCATAAATCTTATCAGTATCTTGTACATACAAAACAAGATGACCTTTTTGATTCTGCCCAAAATACATAAATTCAATATTTAGCATATTATATAAGTCATTTAATTCTTTATAAGAATATAATCTGTTTTTATCTAACATTTTTCTATAACTTCTTTTTCTATTGATTTAGAGTTTTTTGTTTCCTTTTCTTTTTCAAAAGAGTAGTCTATTTCATCAACTATAAAATCAGTAGTATAAATTTTATCTCCGTTTTCATTTGTGTAAGATCCTGTTCGTGTATGAGCTTTAACTTCAATAAGTTGCCCCTCATTTAATTCATTTGCAATTTTTTCAGCATCTTTCCAAAGTTTTAATGAGATAAAGTCTGAATTAGTTTTACCATTTTCATTTTGATAATCACGTTCACAAGCAATATTTAAAAGAGCAAATTTCTTTTCGCTACCTTTTAAAATAGGTTTACGTGTTAGAGTTCCTTTAAAATGAGAAAAGTTAATATGTTTTTCTTGATCCATAATATCAGTCCTTTCTTTTTATTTACTAAATATTGAAATTAGAAATAATAATGAATTGCACCACCTCCTTTAAAATAGGGCATAAAAAAAGATTACCAGTATGGCAATCTAATTTTTTGTTTCTTTTGACAGTTAAACTTACTATAAATTTATTTCACTTTTTGGTATAACAACAACGGGTCTAGCTGAATACATATATTTTTTGAAAGTATCAGGTTTACTACTAGAATTCATAAGTGTAAATTGTGTAAGAGCATCACTTGTAATTGCTTTTATTCCAAATTTTGCACTTGCTGATTTATCTCTTGATCCTTTTTCTTTTTCATATACACTCATTTTGTTTTCGTAAAATGAAACAGAACGTGTTGCAATAAAATAAGCTTTTCCAGATTCAAAAATAATATCGTAGGCTTTTGAATTGGTATAATTTTCTTTTATTTCTTTAGTATAAGCTCTGTAATAAGTATCTAAATAGTCTTTAGTAGAGGTTGCATCACTTTTATAACTATTATTATAAGGCTCATAATTGTTTAAAGAATCACTTAAATTTAAATTTCCACCCATGTTACTTCCTGTTTCTTCACTATATAGAGATGGATAATATTGATAGCCTGTTGTTTCTACTCCAGTTTTATTGTAGTTTTCAAATCCTAATGTATCTTGTTTCCAACTATCTGTTTTATCTTTATAATATGCTTCTATGTCATCCATATTTATATTTCTTGCTACATATTTTTTATTACCAATTTCAACAGAGTAATATTTGGCACAATATGAATTTAATGCTTGAACTCCATTATTGTAACCATCTGCTCCTTTTAATTCGATTGTATCTGTTGTTGGCTTTACTGTAGTAAGTAAATAATTGTTGTCATCTTCTGCAAGAACAACCCAATTTATATTTCCTGTATTTACATTTGCTTCATCTAAATTATTAGTATTACCAGTAAACTGAACTCCCTCATAAGAACTAGGTTTTATATCTTCATTTAGTATGGTTTTAACGTCAACACTTTTTCCGATATTATTTGAAGTAGTATTCATTTTTGAATAATCAAAAGTTATATTACCACTAGAACTTTCTTTAGAATCTTTACTGCCACAACCTGTAGTTAAACCTATCACCATAACCCCACAAATTAGAAACATTAGTATTTTTCGTTTCATATTCTCACTCACTTTCGTAAACTATTATAGCATACTTTACGTAAATAAGAAATATGTTTCTAAATTTATGCAAAATAAAAAGACTATCATAATTGATAATCTTAATACTTTTCTATTTTTCCAGTTGTTTTTCCAGTATTATCTTTATATTCTGTTGTTTCAAAGCCACCTAACTCATCACTAAATGATACTGTATCAGCTGTTCCCGTAATATTTCCAAAAGCATCTTTAATATAAGCTCTTTTAAATTTTATGTGTTCTTTCTTTTTAGTTGATGTCGTAGATTTACTAGAACTTTCAGAAGATCCACCATCTAATGCAAGAGGGAGTAATAGCAAATGAGGTATAAATAAAATAATCATAACAAATATAATTGTTCCTATACCATTATCAGTAAATAACTTAAGCATCAAAAACCATGATAAAAATATACTTATAAAACTTAACAGACAAGATACTCTCATATTTCCATCATTAAAATTCTTATCAATACGATTAAAGATTATCATTAAAATAAATTGTAAAACCTCAAAACATATAATAAAAGCTAATAATAATCCAATAAATTTGAAAAATCCTGTCGATTCTTTATTTCCTGCAATTAAGTAAATAGTTAAAAGTTCCAAAGGTCCTGCTAGAATACCTAAAATAATCATAACAATTTTTCCAATACTTTTTTTCATATACGTACACTCACTTTCGTAAAATATTATAACATACTTTACACTAATTTACCATTGACTTATCATTAAAAATCTCTAAATTGATATTTTTATTATTTTCTTCGATTTTTTTAATGATATTTGTACTATATTTTATGATAGTGTTAAGAGAAGTATCCAATTCTTTAAAGTCCTTATTTTTAGACCAACTATACAAATACATTTCGCTAAATTCGGGTACTTGTAAATTTAGATAATTAGAAACAACATAAGAAATTGTTTCAGCTTCTACTTCATAACGTCCACGGTCATTTTTATACTCTTGATAATTGTTTTCTAAATTAGTATGTGCAAGAGAGTGAGCAAATTCATGGAGTAGAACTTTTAACTTAACAAGATCGGTTTGACTATTTAAAATTACTATTTCTTTATTTTCAAAAGAGCAATAACCGTCGGAATCGCATTTATCTACATAACGAATATTAAATCCATTTTCTTTTATTAAATCTTCTAAAATAGTAATATAATCTTTGGCATTTTCATTATCTACGGTAGGATGCAATTTTTCTTCTATTTCTTCATAAGGCATAGTAGTATCTGTAATATCGAAAACTGTACCTAAACTATAATAAGATAATTTTTTACTATGATAAACAATATCGTCATTGTTTTTGTCTTTGTAAATTTCTAACTCGTCATCGTTTAGTGTACTATAATATCTTAATGTATTAGAACGATTATCTTTGACGATGGTATTAAATCTAGGAATAACAATTTTTATCGAATCAGGATTACTTTTAACAGAATAGCCTAAATCTTTATAAGTTTTAAAAGGTGCTACAAATTTTACGTCAGGATTCTGTAGATAAATTAGTAATGTATTACTATAAGAATAATTATTGAATTTACCTATGTTATCTAAAAACGTTTTTATATGGGATGGCTCTTGAAAGAGCTTTATAGCATTTTCTTTTAATTCTTCTGTAATAGCAATTATTTGATTTTCTAATTCCTGCTTATTATCAGAGGTAGGAATTTGTTTTTTTAAATCTTTTATTTCTTCAAATTTCTTTTTTGCAATAGTATTCATTTAATTATTGTTCCAGTCCATTTGAATTTTCTTTTTCTTGTTCTTTTTGATTAGCAAACATAAAGTCTTGAACTCTACTATGTATCATGTGTTGCAAAATACCTATATTATTATCAAAATATGAATTGTATAACTTTTCTAATTCATTATTTGGTATTTCATAACCATAATGTTTCGCTACTTCTTTTATGTTATTTTTAAATTCTTCTTGAAATTCTTTCGACCATTTCATTTTAAGACCTCCTTACGTTTTATTGCTTCCTCAATTCTTTTTTGAGAAGTAGAAAAATGTTGTTCGCTTTTTTCCATACCTATAAACTTACGATTACCACCAACATTGACAACAGCCTCTCCTGTAGTACCACTACCCATAAAACAATCTAGTATAGTTTCACTTTCTCTAGAGCTATTGATAACAAAATTTTCAATAATAGATAATGGTTTTATAGTAGGATGTCCATAAAGTTTTTTCTCTTTTTGAGTAGTAGGCAAATAAAAAACTGTCTTTCCTAGCTGATAAGATGGTGGGTTACAATATCCACGTTTACGAAAATATAGACAGTATTCTTTATCACTTAAATATTTATTATTAAATAAAGGCATAGCATTTGTTTTATTCCAAATAAGTATTTCATAAGAGCAATTATATTTGCCTATAAAAAAATCAAGATATTGTTTTATCTGTGCTAAATTACACCAAATATAGATATTTATTTTCTCTTGTATTCTTATAAATTCTTCTAAAATTGATAAATCGTAGTTATCAATCAAATCATCAGCACGTAACTCTTGTTCTAAAGACAGAAGAGTTTTTGCCAATCTACTTTTACCTTTTTTGCCACCATCCATATTAAGTAAATATGGTGGATCAATAATAATTAAATCTACACTATTATCAGGTATATTTTTAATAAGTAAATTACTATCTCCTAAATATAATTTAATATTATTGTTTATATATATCACTTCCTTTTTTTATTGGCTAATTTGTATCTAGTTCTAAATCTCTCTCTAGTTCTATATCTAGGGGACAAAGTTGGGACATTTGTCCTTTTTCCATTTCAATACGTTTTCGATACTCTCGTTTACGATCGGCTTCAGTAGAACTTTTACCAATCATGGATTGAATATCAGACATATAAATAGTTCCGTTTTCTAAAACTTCAATCAATCCTAAACTTTCAAATATTTTAAGGGCTTTTTCAACGTCATTGGGGTTATGACGAATTACTTTTGCTATTAGGTTAGGATTATATGGTATTTTATTATTAAAGAGTAAACGACCATCATTTTTTAGACTTTTAAGATATAGTTTTAAGAGTATATTAGAATAGATATACCCGTTCTCCATTGATTCTAAAATAATCAGTTCTTCACTATCGAAGAAGTTGTCTTTTAATTTTAAATAATAGTATTTACGATTATCTGCCATTAGTTTTTATTCCTATGCAATTTTTCTTGAACAATAAGAAGTTTCTCATTTAATTCTACAGCTTTATTTTTAGTAGATTTTAATTCTTCTGTAATTATATCTTGTTCAATTAAAAGACGGACATATTCAGCACCACTAACAGACAAATCATTTGACTTATTTATTAAATGACTTTTTTGCTTTGTATTCAGTACAAATTCAAAATCTTTGTCAAAATGTTTTTTTCTCATTAGTCCTCCTCTCAATAGGGCATTTTATCAATTAGTTTTGTAGTGATAATAACTTGCTTATTTTTATTTACAGGGTCGCAAGTAGTCAAAATAAGATTTGTTTCATCTTCTTTTTTCGATATGGTAATATTACCAGTTTTATCTTGACGTTCATTGCTCGTAACCTCATAAATATATTTGATATTTTTGTAATAGATATAAACTTGATCTGATATTTCCAATTTATTTAGATGACGAAAGTAAGATATATTTGCACTACCCGAATGGGATGCTAAAACAAGCAAGCCATTTTCGACATCAGGCATATCCGATTTTTTTAAAATAGCAACATTTTTATTGATATTATTGTTTTTGTCATCAATGGAAAGCAAACCACGTTTTAAGTTGATTTTAGGTATTTCTAAAACAGCTATGTAGTTATAACTACTCTTTGGAGTAGAGGGTATTTCTTGTTTATTTTCTGTTTCATTATTTGTATTATCAAAACTATCTTCTTGAATATTAAAAAATTCTTGAATAGAATTATTTTCTAATTGTTTAATGGAATAATTATGATAGATTTTAAAACAAATAAAACCAAAACCCAAAAAAATAAGTAAAAAGCCGACTACAGAGAGTAATCGACTTAATATTTTATTTTTGTTTTTTCTTTTTTTCATAGATAACGATTCCGATTCCACCAAGAATAGCAAGACCACTTAATACATACATTAAGTCAATACCGTTAATTCCTGTGTTAGGTACAGAGTAATTTACAAGTGTAGATTCAATTACTGCACCATTTTCAGTAACAGAGAAAAATACTTTTTCATCATTAAGGTTATAACCTAAAATTGTTTCCAATTCTTTGTAGTAGTAAGAGTTATATTCAAGTTCTAATTCAATATCGCCAAATTTATTGGTATAGTATTTTCCGATTAAATTATCCTCTAAATCAAAAATACCAATTAAAACTCCTGCTAGAGGAGTACCGTTTTCATCAACTTTATGAATTTTAACTATAGATTTAATTTTTTCATTTATCATAGTAGATTTGATGATTTCTCCATCTTCTTTGATTTCAAATTCCATAGGTTCATCATTAAGAATATAACCCTCTGGTGCTTCGGATTCAAAAAGTACAAATTTTGAAACAAATAGGTCTTTGATAATGATTCTTCCAAATTCGTCTGTCTTACCTTTAAAAATAAGTCTTTGTTCCTCATTTTCATTATTTGTATAGATAGTAATTGTTGTATTTGGAAGAGGATTACCTGCAACGTCTGTCTTTGTAAATTCAAAATCTCCTTTTTTTAGATAGTTTTTAAGAGTTAAAGTATATGTAACGGTTTTTGTATATTGATCTTCGTATTCTAATTCAAAGCAATGTTTAGAAGAATCTACAACGTGATTTCCAACACTTGCACGTTCAATCAAACAGTATTTTCCTAAATACATATTACTTAATTTGTAAAAACCATTTTCAGTATAGAAAGAAGTAACAAGTTCTTTATCTTTATAGATTAAAGTACCATCTTGTGAATAAATATCGCCATCAGCATATAACTCATAATATACACCATCTAGCTCAATCTCCTCGTAATGGAAACCGTTTTCATCAAAGACAATTTGTTCGCCAATTTTATTTACGATAATTTCTCCTTTGACTTGTTCATTAGCAAATTTTACTTCTAATAAAACACCTAGTTCCTCATCATTTGTAAATTTAGAATTTTCGCCAATCTCAAAAATTAAAGGTTCGCTATTCCAAAGATAACCGTCGATTTTTTGATTCTCAACTTCCTCTAGGGCATAACGTCCACATGAAAGAGGATAAGGAGTTATAATTATACCGTTTTTATCCATCTCAAAAGTATCAAGAGTTTGTGCTGTAGGATAAGTAATAGTTTGCTTAATGTATTCTCCTGTAGATAAATCTTTAATTCTAAATTTTAATCCCTCACGGATAATAACTTTTTGAGAATCTTTATCAATTTTTACAACTTTTAATCTTGCTGTAATAGGAGCATTAGATAAAATTTGATAATATGGATTTTCTGTATTTTCATTTACGTTAATCTCAAAGTCGTCAACTTTTTCATAGTTTGGAGTTGTGTTTTTTTGATGAACACGATATTTTCCATAAGGTAAATTTACTTTTAAACTACCTTTTGAATTTGTCTTGCCTGTAGTATATAATTTACCACTAGAAATTAGGTAAAATTCAAATTCGATATTTGGCTCTCCTGTAAGAATTGCTGTTGATCCATTGGCATAGACTTTAAATAATTCAACGTCAACGTCAATAACGTCCTCATATAGTTTTAATGTAGGATATAGATTATCTGCTGTTAATTCAAACCAATGGATAGATTCGTCAAGTCGATAGCCTTTTCCTGCAATTTCTTCTTTTAGATAGAAACGACCTAGTGATGGTAAATAATCACTTGTACCTTTGTTATCATTTCCAATAGTAACTTGTCCAACACGGACGTTTTGTTCATTGTACACACCATACACAGAACCTATCATTTGGGCATCTCCTAAGGGAGTATAGCTCATAGTACGAGAATCTAGTTTTTCGCCTGTGATTTTTCCTCCTAAAACGTTTATGTTAATGTCATTTTCGATAGGATCATAACTACCAACCTGAACAACGTTTTGTGTATCAGGCTTTACATAAACGATAGTAGGATGAGAATACTTTACATCTCTTTTAGATAATGAAATATTTGTATTACCAACTGCATTTGCTTGTAAATATAAATCATTACCATTTTTACTAGAAGTGATAAGAGAATTTGATGATACATTGTATTCTGATAATACACCGTTTCTATCAGTTAATTTCAATGTTTGACCGATGACTGTTTCAAAATTTGTTCCTCCAAAATCGGGAGTAGTATAATGCTTACTTAATAAGGCTTCCATTTCTGCCATTTCACTTGTGTATTTAGTAATTCGGTTACCATTTAAACTGTCGGTAAAATAAATATCGTATCCATGAGGTACAGTTTGCCATATCATAAATTGGGTAACAGAATACCATTTTAAATCAGTATGATTTACTTGTGAATCACTATAACCATATCCATAATAAGCTAATAGCTGAATACGTCGCCATTGAGCTTGTGTCATGTTAGCAACGTAAGACTGATCGTAATCTTGTCCTGTATAAACCTGATTACTGTCTAAAGGCACACCTGGTTCGATACAATAAACAAATTGATTATCACTTTTTCTTGCTATTACACTTAATTGTTGGTATTTCGTGTTACTTCCTTTTTGTTTGCTTATCCAAGTTTGAGGTATCCACTTATACTTATCGTTAAATGATTCTTGATATGTTTGTGCTTTTACATTTAAAGTAGGACATACTGCTATAAGTCCAAATAAAAGCAATAAATATTTTAATTTCTTTTTCAATAAAATTCCTCCTTTTAAATTTATAACATAAAAAAATTACCCGTTAGGGTAATGGTATTGTATGAAAGTCGTACTCTGTTCCTGTATTCCTTTCATAAATCGTAAGCATATAATAAGTAGTTAAACAATCATCTTGGTAATGATCGCAAAAATAACCATAACCTGCCTTTTTGTATAGTTCTCCTTTAGCATCACATTCGGCTTTTGTATTAAAATCAGCTCGAACATAACTCATATCAAACTTTTTAGGTGTACATTTTGGAGTTTCTACAACGGGTGTAGTTTCCTTTGGTGGTGTACTTGGAGTTGTAGGTGTTGAATCAGGTTGTTTTTCTTCTACAATAGAATTTTGTTCTGTGTTACTCTCATTGCTTTTTGTAACAGTTGTTTCGTGAGAAAGTACTTCTTGTTTAGCGACTGTACTATTTTCTTCTGATTCCTTATTTGAAGTAGTAGAAGAAGTTTCTTCTTTCACGTCATTTTTGTTTTGATTGTCATCCTCTATAGTAGTGGATTCGTTATCTTCTTTTGAATTATCTTCATTGTCATTGAGAGAATCTCTATTTTCTTGATTAGAAGTGATTTTTTCTTTCAAGAAATTTCTACTAGAGTTTGGTAAAAGGCAAAGTGATACAGTGCCTATAAATAAAAACAATGTTAAACTAATAAATAAAATTTTCTTTTTCAATACAATGCACCTCTTTCTTGCCTAAACTTTAACACTAGTAATTTTTTTTGTCAAATGTGCAGAATTATCCCATAAAATACCTCCGTTTCATAGCCCATATTAAAAGTTATTGATATACTTATCCAATCCTAAAATAATACAAAATTTAACAATCGTAGATTTTTTTAAGCGATCATATTGGTATTGGTGTAAAATCATAGAATCTTGAATAAAAGTTTTTTTCTCTTTATTGATAAAACAACGTACAAACAATTCTTTTTCTTCTTTGGATAGTTTGTTTAAAGCATTTGGATATTTTTCTATTAAATCCCTCAATTTATCTTTGCTGTCATACTCATAAATCATAAATGTTTCAATTTTTGATGAAACATTACGACTACTAGAGCTACCAGCAAGCTCCACTTCATAAGTAGGTGTAATTCGGATATAGTAATCTTTTTCATCCAAAATTAGAGATGCTGTTTCTACCAATTCCAAGAAAGCCTTAATTATTTCTTCTAGTTTTTTTACATCAAATTGATTTACAATAAAATCAGATAAGACACGTTCACTTTTCATAAAATTTCCCCCTTAACAATGAAAAAAGAGTAATAGACCTACTAACACAAATGTCAGTTTAGACTACCACTCTTGAACAGAATAGAACACGCAAATAAGTTTTTTACTAATTGAATAAAATAATTCAAAAATAGTATTACTATAAATAGTGAAGTATTGCATATTCTATCATCCCCAAACACATCTTTCAAAACTTGAAAAATATGTTAGCACTTAATAGCGAAAAAAACTATTCCCCATTTGTAGGGAATAGTCCGTTTTCAATAAGCATTGGGCTTTTGCTTATAGTTTTCACTATTGTAAACATTATAACACCGATTTTTGAAATACCAATACCTAAAAAAAATATAAATAAAATATAAATAAAATATAAAAAAGTTTAGTGATGTATTTTTACATACTTTATAATATCACTTGAATCACAATGTAGAGCTGTACAAATACGAGCTAAATTAGTTAAATCTATACGATAGATTTTATTATTACAATAGCGATAAATAGTATCGAATTTTATGCCTGTTAATTTACTCAAACGATAAGGTGTAATTTTCTTTTCCTTTAATAATGGTTTTAAATCAATTATCATTTGTCCATAATTTGTATCTATAAACTCTGTTTCAATCATAATATATTATTCCTCCATTAAATAAAATATGAATTTTATTCAACGAAAAAGGTAGCATTGATATAGACCAAATACTACCATCTATATATTATTACAGCTTGTTGCTTACCAATCATTGACAAGAATAATTATATCATGAATTTAATAAAAATTGACAAAATGCGAGCATTATTTTTAATACTTTACAAATTATTTAGTATATATAGTGATAAAGAACTTATATCCATTGTTTGGATACTATTTTTTAAATGATTAAAATATTCTGTAGCATTTTCTAAAGATTCATATTCTTTTAAAAATACATTAGAATAAGTAAAATCGGTATCAAATATTATAAGACTAACAACAAAATTATTTTTTGATTTTTTGATTAAAGTAGCAAAGGTAATATTTTCTTTTCGTTCCTCATATTGATTCACAAGTTTTTCATTGAGCATTTTATCAATTTCTTTTTGATCGGATGCAACACTAAATTTCGTTATTAAAGATTGTAGTTTTTTTTCAGTTTCCGTTAAGTTTTGAATAGGAGTATTTTCTGACAAATTAGACATTAGTTTTTCTTTTAAAGCTAAATAGTTATTCATAGATTTTTTTCCTCACTTTTATATGATAGATATTATAACATTTAATGAGTAAATAACAATACCCCAGTTTTTGGTAATATCTATTCTTTATCACATAATTTGTCTAAATCAATATCAAAGAAATCAGCAAGTAAAATTAAACGATCGATGGGAATTCTAGTTTGACCTTTAAAATAACTGTAGCAAGTAGATTTCGCACACTCTATATAAGTGGCTATTGTATCATAACTAGCTTTTCGAGAAGTTTTAAAATTATTTAAAGTTTTTAACATTTTATCATAATTCATTTTCTTTATTTTGACATCATGATTGTTACATTGTTTATCAACTCCTAATACATAAGATAAACGAACATTGTAGTATACAGATAATTGGTCGGCATATTCTAATGGAATCATTACTATACCTAGTTCCCAATTCTTATAATTATTGCGATTAAAATTTAATTCTTCTGATAATTCTTTCTGTGAAATTTCACGTTCATTTCTTAACTTTTTTAAATTATTTAAGTACATAAAAACCACCTATATTATTTTCTCATTTAATGTAGGTGGCAAAACTTTTTGTCCAATCAGTCGAACAAACTTATTCAACTTTTAAAGTTTTATGTTATAATAGAACAAGAAGTAGAGTAAATTACTTCTTGTTCATATCGATTCGCCTAGGGAGTTTCGTGTCTTTAGCCTTTACAAATAACTGAAAAGGCTCTATACCTAAACTTTCACATAGCAACTCCATTTTATCAAAGTCGAAACTGTGCATACCTCGTTCAATTTCACTTAAATAAGTTGGCGATATATCAATTTTTTCAGCAAGTTTTGCTTGGGTGTAATTTTTAAGAAATCTGTAATATTTTACATTTTTACCAAAAGTACGTCGAATATACACCGTATCACCTCATCTACTAATATGATACGGTTTTTCTTTAAAATACTAAACAAGCTCAAAACGTAGAACTTTAATTGATGATATGAAGAAATTACACGTGAATATCAATAAAAATAAGACTATAAGGCTTATTAACTACTAATATTCACAACGAAATATAAAAAAGAAAGGAAGTGAACAATGCTTTAAGAAAGAAGTAAAAGAATTAAGGCAAACTATTATGTTGGATGAACGTAAAATAATGCAAGAACAGTTAAACATTTTCATTAAGGATTTAGAAACTATCGAAAGCTATTACAAAGATGGTTATTCTATTCTCTGGGATATACTCAAATGTAATTTAACTGTTACGTACAATAACAATAAATATGTAGTTAGTCTTGTTATAAAAGATAATCAATGTTATTGGCATCTAGTACCATATAATCACTCTTTTTTTGAAACAGCTATAGAAGATGGAATTTGCAACCTTAATTATGTCCTGTTTGCCATTAAAGAAAATGAAATGCTGTATAACAAGAAAGGAAACTAAAAAATGAATAATAACGATATTAACAAAAAAAATGTAGTACCTGATTCTGATAGCAAAGATAAGCCCAACTGCTTTGCTTGGATTTCAAAAAGCAAATGTAATGCTTTATGTATTAAGGATTGTAAAAATTGTAGTTTTTATAGGCATTACAGCGAAGTACCTAATTATGATAAGTATATTAGCAAAGATGACTTAAAAGAAAGGAGTAAATACAGATGACTGTAGATTCTAAAAGAGAACTTTTACGTTACAAATTATTAGATCAAAGATACGATTATGATATGGAAATTTACACACTCCTTAATAGTGGTAAAATGGATGACATAATTTCTAAAATAAGTGATTCCTCTTTTTCTTTTGGAATAGAGCCTATTGATGGAGAATATACGGTTAAACATTTTTTAAATTTTATGGAATTGTTTGTTAAAATTATGAAATCTTATTTTTTTAATGCTTACTCTATAAGTAATTTAATGAGTGAAATTATTAGAAATTGCAAAACCGAATTAGAAGATTTTTTTAGTGTTAAAACTAATGAATATGAATTGTATAAAATTTATGAGAATAAATTAGTTTTAGAAAAATTATACAAACTAATTATAAGCAACTTTATTAAAAATGCTGAATATATTCCGTTAATTGAAAATGTATTAAATGATAATGGAATCGTACTTAAACGAGTAAATGATTATGATTATAGCGAAAGTAAAAGAATATTAAATGTATTATCTGATATTGTTTTTTGTCAAAGAGGTCATGGTAAAATTATAGAATTATTTGAGAATATAGAATTTAATTTACAGAGCCATTTAAAATCGAAGAAAAATGGCAAAACAAAACACACTATTGAATATCACAAAGAAAAGTTTTTGAAAAAACGTATTGGTAATTATGAAAAAATGTTCAAAAGTTATGAAAATAAAAAAAAGTATTTAAAATACTTCATTTAGAAAGGTAATATTAAATATGAATATGCTTGATCTTATTAAAAAGAAAAAATCAATAGATGATTCTACTATTATTATAAAAAATAATGAAATTCCTTACGAAGAAATAAAGGATAAGAAAAAAGTAACCTTTGTAATTGCTTCAAGTGATAAAAAAGTAATACAAACTACTTGCCAATTGATTATAAATTATGAAAAAGAAAATCCTGATAAAGAAATTACTGTTTTCTTATCAAGTAGTTATGAAACAGTAGATAGAATTGCAAAAGGTATTATTTAATAATTTGAAATAACAACTGCTAGTATATGGGTTGTTTTTTTATTCGTCTAAATATATATAAATAAGGAAAGATAAATCTATTAAAGTCTAAATAAATATAAAAAAATTGCACCGATTTTGCACCGAAACATAAAAAAAAGCATTTACGATAAATGCTTAAACCCTTATAAATAAAGGAATTTTATATAGAAACTCTTTGAGTAGAGCAACGGATTAAGAGTCAGTTGCTCTACCAACTGAGCTAAGGAGACATAATAAATACTTAATACTTTTCTATTATATCATACAAAAAGTTAAAAGTGGTAAAAAAATTCATTTTTTTCT
>CAOOMX010000004.1:0-234 GCA_948497845.1 uncultured Bacilli bacterium
TTCTATCACAGTCAATGCAAGTGCAACTAAAGGAAGTAGTAATATAGCAAAATATATGTATAGCAAAGATGGAGGAAGCACATGGTCAACTAGTACAACAACAGCAACAACAAATAGTTACACATTTAATAACTTATTTAGTAAAACAAGTTATAGTATAAAAGTAAAGGTAGTAGATAGTAGTGGTAAAGAATCAACAGTAGTAAGTAAGAGTGTAACAACAAGTGCAAGTAC
>CAOOMX010000004.1:327-12015 GCA_948497845.1 uncultured Bacilli bacterium
CAGGAGATAACTCATATAGATATGCAGGAGCAAATCCAAATAATTATGTATGTTTTGGATCAACAGCAAGCAGTTGCCCAAGTAAAAACCTATATCGAATAATCGGAGTATTTGGAGATCAAGTAAAACTCGTTAAGGCAACATATGCAACAACCGCCGAAATAGGGACAGTGGCACATAATTCAAATAACTGGTTTTACTGGAGTGGATCATCAAATAATACATCTAATACATGGAGTAGTAGTACATTAAATACAAGCTCATTAAATGGAACATTCCTAACAAATTTAGGGACAACTTGGACCAATAAAATTGCTACCACTAACTGGCAGGTTGGAGGAATACCATATAATATTGGTACCCGCTCCAACTCAAAGACAACATATAGTTATGAATTAGGAAGTAATAAGAGTAGTACAACATATAGTGCCAAAATAGGATTACCATATTTAAGTGAATACTATTATGCAGCAAGCCCAACATATTGGACATATCCGGGATATAATGATGATAAAAATGACTATAGAGCAGCAATAGATGATAATTGGATGTATAATGATACGGGGTTTTATACTATAAGCGCCGCTTCTGATATTCCGAGCAATCATGTGTTCTTAGTACAACGCGATTTGTATTCCAGTGACGGATTGCAATATGGAGGCTATGTGGAGAGTATTTATCCGCAAGCTGCCTTAAATGTTTACCCATCCTTTATTCTATTGTCTAGCGTAAAAATCTCAGGAGGTACAGGAACGGAGTCTGACCCGTATAGAATCGAACTGTAGCCTTGCCATTAAGCTCGTCTAAAAGAATGGTGGAATGAAGAGATAGTTTTTGCTATCCTCTTTTTTATGTGATAAAATCATGATAGGTGATACGATTTGAGAAAAAAAGTAATTACAGGATTGTTTGTCTTTTTTACTGTAAGTATTTTTATAGTAGTAGGAGCTTTTGTAAGAGAAAAAATTGTTTTGAAAAATGCTAAAGTTACTATTGAATTTGTGGATAACTTAGAAGTTGCTTTTTTAGATAAAGTAAAAGTATCTGATTTTATTTCGTATATAAACGGAACAATTGTTGATGATTATTTTATTAATACAGAAGAAATTGGTAAGAAGAAGATAGACTTTATTTTTGTTAATGAAGATAATGTAAAAGTGCCTTATTCCTTTGATATATATGTTAAAGATATTCATCCGCCAGTGGTTTGGTTAAATAATGTTTATACAGTTATTCAAGGAAGTAATAGTAACATAAAAGAAAAAATTCTTTGTGGTGATGATGCTGATCCTACTCCTGTTTGTGAGATTATCGGAGATTATGATGTTGATAACATAGGTACTTATCCACTTGCTTTTAAAGCTACTGATAGTAGTGGTAATGTTACTGAAAAAGACTTTTCTTTAAAAGTTGTGGCTCCAAGTAAAGGAAATAGTACTGTAAGTAGTAAAAAGACATTGTTTAGTGATGTAATAAATGAATATAAAAATGAAAATACAGAAATTGGTATTGATATTTCTCATCATCAAGGTGATGTAAATTTTGTTAAATTAAAAGAAGCAGGTGTAGAGTTTGTTATTATTCGTGTAGGTACTACTAAAAATAATGATTCTGAGTATGTTCTTGATTCAAAGTTTATACAAAATATTACACAAGCTAATGAAATAGGTATGCCAGTAGGAATATATTTTTATTCTTCTAGTAATTCAAGAGAAAAGGCTATTCTTGATGCAAAATGGATTTTGGAGCAAATAAAACCTTATAAAATAGATTTGCCTATTGCTTTTGACTGGGAGAAGTGGAATATTTATAATCAATATCATTTAAGTTTCTTCGGCCTTACAGATATGGCTCATGCTTATTTAGATGTATTTAAAGAAGCAGGGTATGAAGGAATGCTTTATAGTAGTAAGTCTTATTTGGAGAAAATATGGTTGGAAACAGATTACCCTATATGGCTTGCTCATTATACGAAGAAAACAAATTATGAAAAAGATTATGCTTTTTGGCAAATATGTAGTAATGGATTGGTAGATGGTATAGAGGGAGATGTTGACATAAATATACGTTATAAATAGCTTTTGATATGAAGGTATGTTAAAATAAAATAAGAAAGTAGGTTAAAAATGAGTAACGAATTTGATTATTTAGAATATAGAGAACAACGTCAGTCTTTTAGAGGAACTTTTAAGCATGATAGAGAAACTTTAATTATTAATAGAGATGGTACTTTTGAAGAACTTGCAGTCGAAGGTTTAGATAATGTCTATCATTCTGAATGCTTAGCAAATCGATTTTCGCATTTACCTATTATTGATAAATACAATGAATATGAAATAGCACGTCTTGCATGTAAATATGATGATGGAATTGTGTTTATTATAGATAGTATTAGTGTAAGTATATTTTTACCTTCAACAGTAAGTGCAGAACAAAAAGAAACATTTTATACAATAGCATCTAAGATTGATTCTAAACGTATGGTATTTGCTGGAGTTGTTCCAAAAGAAGGAGATTTAAAAGCATTTAATGATGGATTAGTTATAAGTGTTACAGAACTTTTGGATGGGTTTTCTACGATACCTTTATCACAACCAACGAAGAGGTGATTTTGTATGATTATTTGTATAGTAGGGCCAACTGCAGTGGGTAAAACTAAATTAAGTGTAGAACTTGCTAAAATTTATAATGGCGAAATTATAAATGCTGATTCTACTCAGGTTTATAAAGGGATGGATATAGGAACTGCTAAAGTTACTAAAGAAGAAAAAGAAGGGGTACCACATCATATGTTTGACATTAAAGATGTTACTGAAGATTATAGTGTTTTTGATTATCAAAAAGATGCTAGAGAAAAAATTAGTGAAATAAAAAATAAAGGAAAGATACCTATTATAGTTGGAGGGTCTGGTTATTATATTAAAGCTCTTTTATATGATTATGAGTTTTCTAATGAGGAAGTAAAAAAGGATTATAGTCATTTATCTAATGAAGAAATTTATGAAAAAATCATGGATTATGATGTTTGTGTTCCAATTGAGAAAAATAATCGTAAGAGAAATGTTAGATTATTGGAAAAGTTAGAAAATGGAAGCTTTTCTATACAAGATTTTAAAGCTTTGTATGATGATGTTTTGTTTATTGGTCTTACAACTGATAGAGATAATTTGTATGAAAGAATAAATAAAAGATTCGATTCTATGTTAATAGATTTAATTGATGAAGTAAAACCTTTTTATCTAAAAGGGATTAAGACTAAGGCTATTATGAATGGTATTGGTTATAAAGAATTATATCCATTTTTTGATCATGAGAAAACTTTGAAAGAATGTGTTAATGATATTAAGAAGAATACTAGGAATTATGCAAAAAGACAATATACGTGGTTTATGAATCAAATGAATGTAACATGGTTTACTACAAATTATGATGACTTTAAAGAAACTATTTTAGAAATTGTTACTTTTATTGATATAAATAAAAAAATATAACTAATACTTTCATTTTTTAGTAATTTAAGGTATAGTATTAATAGAAAGGAAGTGTGTGATTTGAAACGTGGTTTAGTTGCAATTTGTTTATCACTTTGCTTATTACTTTTGACAGGATGTGGCAAAGAACAGTCTTTGACTTGTACTAGAACAATGACACAAGGCGGTATGAAATATGATTTATCTTATAAGATCAATTATAAGGGTAAATATGTTACTGACGTTGAAACTGTTGAAAAAATGACTGGTGATAAAGATACTTTAGAAGTAATGAAAACAACTCTTGAAAATACTTATGCTACTTATAATGAAATTGAACATTTCAATAATAAAGTAGAAATAGTAGATGAAGAATTAGTTAGTACTACTACTATTGATTATGAAAATATCGATGTAGATAAATTAACTGAATTGGATTCAAAAAATGCAAGTTTATTTACTAAAGGAAAAGTAGAATTAGAAACCTTGAAAAAGAATTACGAAGCTACTGGAGCTATTTGTGAATAGTAAAAAAGTATCAAAATTAAATGATACTTTTTTCTTTGCAACCTTGGTAATAATTTTTTTCTTTCATCATTTTATCTATATCGTTTAGAACACAGAATTTTTTTATGACCCAAGTGGGAGCAATTAATTCTTCTTGATCAGGATCTCCCGTTATACGTTCTATAACAATAGAATCTTTTAATAAACTTAATTGTTCACATACTATATCAATATATTCCTCCTTACTTAATATTGGAAAGGGATTATTTTTATATAGGTGAGCTAATTTAGTGTTTTTACAAATAAATAACATATGTATTTTTAATCCGTTTATGCCTAAATGATTTAAATATTTTATTGTGTTTAACATGTCTTCTTTGCTTTCATGTGGTAGTCCATTAATAATGTGGGCAACTGTAAAAATTTTATTTTGTTGTAATCTTTTTATGGCATTTGTAAATTCTGTGGTTCCATGTCCGCGATTGATTAATTGTAATGTACTTTCTTTGCTGCTTTGTAAACCTAATTCAATCATTAAGAATGTTTTTTTATTTAGTTCATTTAAATATTTATACCATTCTTCATTGATTGTATCAGGTCTAGTAGCTATGGCAATGCCTACTACTTTGGGCAATCTAAGTAATTTTTCTATTAGATCTTTAAGCGTTTCTACATCTAAATAGGTATTTGTACCAGATTGAAAATATGGTATGTATAAACTATTTGGCCATTTTTTCTCTAGTATACTTTTGGTGTTGTTGAATTGTTCAATTATATTTTGCGTATCAATTATAATGTTGGCTTTGCTTCGGTTGGAGCAAAATATGCAACCCCCATTTTGTTTGTGTGGACATGGAGCATTTACATCAAGGGGTACTTTCATGACCTTTTGACCAAATTTTTTCTTGAAAAAATAGTTTAATGTATGATATCTTTTGTTATCTAATGTGTATTGAAACATAATTATCCCTCTTGTGTTAAAATTCTAACATTTTTTTTAAATTTTTAAAAGTGTTAAATTTTTAGTTATTATGTCAACTATGCTTGATGAGAATATAAGTTTATAATATAATAATTATGAATGGAGGAGAAATATGGATCCAATAGAAAATTTGTTGACGATTAGAAAAGAACTTATTAGTACGATAGAATCTTGTCAAAAAGATGCTAATTGTTCTGTTATGCAGAATCGATTATTTACTATGTTAAGTGAAGTTGAAGTTGCTATTAGGGAAATAGATCCTACTCGTTTGGATGCACCATCAGTTGATGAAGAGCCAAGCTTAGGCGGAAGATAAAACAACATTCTGAGTTGTTTTTTTATTTGGTTTAGGGTATAATAAGAATATCTGCTGAAATAGCTCAGTTGGTAGAGCAATGCCCTCGTAACGCATAGGTCGTAAGTTCAAGTCTTACTTTCAGCACCAGATTTAAGGATAACTCGAACTTTTAATTTATCTTATGAGTTCGAGTTTTAATATATTTAAATTTATGATAAAATATTTATATAAATAAAATTGATTTATGTCAATTTAGTAAACACACTTGTATAATGACAGTACCATTATACATAGAAATGTTAATTTATTACTTTTGATTATAAGAGGAAGTAGAATGAAACCAGTAATTAGGAAAAGAAGGATTAGTGATTCTGAGGAATTAGCACATGCAATTGCGACAGTATGGAATACAACATACAAAGGAATTGTAGATGATGAATTTTTAATAGGATTATTGAATAGTGAAAAACAATCTGCAGTAAGGTTAAAAAATAGTATAAATGAACAACTACATTATTATGTTCTAGTGTTACAAAATAAAATAATTGGTTGGATTTATTTCACATTGGATAGTGATAAACATGAAAGTTCAGCTGAAATTCATTCTTTATACATTTTAAAAGAATATCAAGGAAATGGTTATGGTAAATTATTATATAATTATGCAGTTGAAATTATCTTAAAAAATAAAATTAAAAAAGTAATAATTGGCTGTTTGGCTGGTAATCCATCTAATAATTTTTATAAATATCTTGGTGGAAAATACATAGGTAATCATTTGTTTAGAGAAAGATATTTAGAAAACATATATTTATTTGAGTTATAAAAGATATAATAAGTTATTATACCTCGTCCTTTAGGGTACAAACATTTAGATATAGAATCAATCAGAAATGATTGGTTTTTTTGTTTTAAGAAAAAATCATAGGAAGGTTGGTGTCTATGATTAATGTAATCAAAAAAGAAATTGATATGGAGGAATCTTTAAAGAAACGATTAGAGATTATATGTTATTTTTGTAATATGACTCCAACTATTATAAATGGTAGTATAAGAAAAATTGAAATCTCTTATTTATTAGAGGTTCGAGTTTTGATGTATATGGGGTTATAAGTATTTAGAAGCTCCTTTTTTTGATGAAACATTTTTTAAAACTGCCAAATTATAAATTTGGTTGTTGTGTTTTATAAATAAGTCTTTTTGGGTATTATCATAATATAGAATAAGTTTTGTATGAAGTTTGATAATGTTTTTAGTTTTTATTTTATATCTAGTATTATTAAACTGGATTATATTATTGGCAATTGTTTTTCTAGTTATGGAATTATAAAAATCCTCTTTTATAATCTTTTTATGACGATATTTAATATCTTTTATGTTAGATGAATTGTTAAAGCAGTTCCGATAACTAGATTTGAAATTTATAATATTAATATCGTACTTGTTTAATAAGTCATGAATAGAGATGGGAATATTGAAATTGACAAATGAAATGTTTTTGGGGCTTCCATAATTTTTTAGTAACATGTAAATAATGTTTTTGATACTTTTTATATCATTTTTATTGCTATCATAGGTAAAAAGGGTCGTTTTTTTAATAGCATCGGCCACTTCAAAATAGGAATTGTTTTTATTCTTAATTTTTCTAATAAATACAATTTCAGTAGTTGTTTTTGTTGATTTTAATATATTACAGAGTGTTGAATAACTAATTTTATATTTAAAATTAATTGAATTATAAAATTCTTTGTAAGTTTTATAATTACTCTGTAAAAAGTTAGTGATAATGGATCTATGCATTTCGTTTCTTTCTTCTTCAAGTATTTTGTATTTTTCCTTTTTTATCATGGAATTAATTCTAACTAAAGA
The DNA here is from genome assembly GCA_948497845.1 of uncultured Bacilli bacterium. Lineage (GTDB taxonomy): Bacteria > Bacillota_I > Bacilli_A > RF39 > UBA660 > Onthocola_B. The sequence goes on from CAOOMX010000004.1 coordinate 7,454, forward strand.
TTTTGGATGATAACCAGTTAATACAGATAATTCTTTATATGAGCAATTAGATTTATTACATAATATTTCAATTAGTTCTTTTTTTGCTATTCGTTTCATAATGTAATTATACTATAAAAATGGTAACATTTAAATAAAATTTTTCCTTTTTTGATATAAATTAGAGCTATATGATATGCTTTTTAAAAAAAGAAAGAGGCATTTATGGAAAGAATAGAAACAGTTGCATTCGATTTAGGTGGGGTTTTGGCTTATCAAGATTTTAGTTCCCTTACAGAAGAAGAGTTATTTCTTTTTAAAACATACATGAATCGAAGGAAAATACAAAATAGAGAATTGATTGAATATGCTAGTGGAAGAATTGCAGATATATTTTTAAAAATACATTATTTAACTGATGGGGCAATTCCAACCTTAGAAATGCTAAAAGAAATGAAAATAAGAGCATCTATTTGGACAAATAATATTGGTGCTATTGATCTTTGGTTTGAAGAAATAAATTTATATCACTATATAGCTAAGAAGGATATTATTAATTCTTTTTATATTGGTTGTGATAAGCCTAATTTAAAATTTTATCGAAAAGCATTAGAAGGATTAAAAAATATGCCTCAAAGTGTCTTGTTTTTAGATGATAAATTTCAAAATATAGTAGGTGCACAAGAATGTGGTATACATGGTAGATTATATGCTTCTTGTGAAAGCTTAGGAGCAACTGTAGAAAGTGAAATCAAGAAAGGCCGGGGAGGATAATGAAAATAATAGAATTAGGGGAATATTGTGATATAAAAGGAAAAGCAGGAAATTTAAATAAATTGTATAAAGATTTCAATATTGCAAGGGGTTTTATTATTAAAAATGATGTGTTTAATCAATTTTTAGATTTAAATAATATATCACTAGATTATGATACGACAAGAATAAAAGATGAAATAATGAAGGGAGTTTTTCCAGAAGAAAAAGAATTACTAAAATATTTTAAAGAGAAAAAATATGATAAAGTAATTGTAAGATCTAGTGCTTCTTTAGAAGATGGAAATAAATATTCTTTTGCAGGACAATTTGCCTCTTATACAAATATAGATATTTCTACATTGATTTTAAATATTAAGAAATGTTGGGCATCTATATTTGATGATAATGTTATAACGTATATTGAAGAAAACAAGATAGAAAAAGATTTTACTTTTGATATATTAATTCAAGAAATGATAATATCTGATAAAGCTGGTATTGCTTTTTCTATTAATCCTACAAATGGGAAAGAAGAAACGCTTGTTCATGCATCATTTTTACAATGTGAAGAGCTCGTTAGTGGAAAAGTTAATCCTCATACATACCATATAACGAATAAATTATGTGGGGATGAATTATTGGAAGAAAGTAAATTGAAAGTTATTAATGATAATTTAAAAAAATTAAAGGATATTTTTAAAAAAGAGGTAGAAATTGAGTTTTGTTTTAAGAATGAAATATTTTATTTGTTTCAAATAAGACCTATTACTAAAATTTATTTTTCTTTAAGTAGTTATATTAATGATGAATTTTGGTGTTCTTTTAAAAATAATAATTGGACTTTATTTACTAGGAGCTTGTGGATTTTGGGAGCAACAAAATATAAGAATAAGAGAATAAATAATAATGTGACAGAAGATATTACTTTATATTATCCGTATAATGAAAAGCAAATAAGAGCTTTTAATGGGAATCAACCACCCTTAGATGCATTGACAATAAAGAATCATTCTAGTGAAGATATAAATAATTATATTAATGAATCTAATACTGTTTCTAGGAATATAAAAACTTTATCCTTAATTATTAAAGAAAATATTGATAAAAATAATTTTGATTATTTTAATGTAAATTTAAAAAAATTAATAAAATATAATGCTATTATCAATGCTTATGAATACTTGATTGGATCGTTGGGGCAAGAGTTGTATATGAATTTAGATGAAAAAACGATAAAGAATATTGAACAATGGCGTAATAGTGAAGATAATAGTTATTTTCCTATTTATGATAGTATATTTAAATATGTAGTGGATTATTTTGAAATAGATATAGATATTAAAATATTTAAAATGTTTATACATGTAAATGAATTAATAGATTTATGTGATAAAAAAATTAATAAATGTACACTTTTAAAACGCATTAAAAAACGTGAAATAAATGGTTTTGTGCTCTTAAATTTACATCATAAAAGATTTAGGAATAAAGTGGTATTTAATAAGTCTATTTTTGATACTGTTAAAAATAGATTTTATGCTCTTCAAAATAATATTTTTAATGAAAATAAATGTGATGGCATTAAAGGATATTCTACGTTTAAAAATGGTAAAATAATTACAGGAGAATGTGTGGTTGTTAAAAATAATGATGTTTTTAATAATGATGTGGAAAATAAAATACTTATATGTGATGTTACTACAGCTAAAGATATTCAATATATTAAAAATATTAAAGCGTTGATTGTAAATAATGGAGGAGTTTTATGCCATTCTGCTATTTTTTCTAGAGAATTTAATATCCCATGTTTAATGGGGTGTGAGGTGGCAACAAATTATTTTAATACTGGTGATATGGTTAGATTTGATGTAGATAATGAAATAATTCAAAAGGTATCTAGTGGAGATTAAGGTATAAAAAAACATATTACTGTTTTCTTTGTAGATAGTAATATGCTTTAATTTTGTCGCTTTGTATAACTGAAGAAAATTGACTATAATAATTTGCAAAAAGTGTTTTAAAAGCACTGTTTTGTTTTGCCAGTTCATTATATTCAGATAGAGCATTTTGTAATTCTAATGCTTCTTTTTTGGTTATTTGTTTGGCGTTAATATACTCTTGTACTTTTTTAATAATATCGTGAATGCCTACACAAATGATTCCAAGTGCTGTAGCAGAACATATGGATGCTAAAATAATAGATAAAATATTTTGTGCTTCTTCATTTGGAACAAAGGTTTCGCTTTTTTCATCTTGAACTAAACGTATGATTTCAATAATCGCTTTATTATATAAATCATTTGTGTCTATATTTTCAGCGGTTTCTTGTACTTTATTGGGTGTTCTTGTGCTAAAGTTCATTGATAAAATATCTTCGATAGCATTTATATCAACATTTGATAAATCATATGTTACAATTGTTCTTTTCCAATTCCCATAAAAAATATTTTCTTGACGCCATACATCATAAGCCGTAAGTTTTGTACTTTGCCATCCACTAATTTTTTCCATGTATTCAGGATATTTAGGAGCCTCTGCTCCGATAGATGAATAATAATCTAATTTAGTTTTATATTTGTTTACTCCAACCATATTGATGGCTTTGTCTCCACCATATTTTAAACCTGCTAAAATAGCTAAAAGACTTATAAGAATACCAAAGTTTTTGAAGAAACCAGAAAATCTTAAATGATTTGCTAATTCTTTTATTTTTGCTTCGATAGCATTTCTTTTTTCCTCATTTTCTTTTATTTTGAAATCAGAAGCTTCTATTTCATTTATTAAATGACTTAAATAACTTTCTACTTTTTTCATTGTTGCTTTATCATTTATGCCTATATAGTAAATTAATTCTTCATCCAGATAATCGCAAGTTAAGGATTGACTTTCTATTTTCCTTATAATTTCATCGATTTGACTTATGCTTTCATTTGTATTTGTATTTTGGTTAGAATCTCTCCATGTATTGGCTTCCGTTTTGATTTTTTGGTTTATAAGTCCAATAGCTTGATCACCATATTTTTTTATCCAATCGAGTATGGTGCTTTTACCAAAAAGAAGTAACTCTAGTTTAATCATTGTGTAAGCTACATCATAAATTTTATCAACTACAAAACTTTCATCTGCATAGAATCTTGTATCTGATTGATTAATTTGATTTACTAAATCAATGACTTTTTGGCTTAAAGTTTGTATTTCTTGCTCTGTTAATGTTTTTTGATTTAAACTACTTTCTATATCAATTGCACAGACATAAGAGATATAATAAACTTCATGATTGTTTAAAGCTTCTAAAAGTTCATTTAGTTTGTCAATTCCATTTTTATAAATGTCTTCTGCTTGAAATTGAGTACTTCCATTTGTTATTGCCTCACAACTAGCACAGATAGCACTTAAATCTTGTTCCTCACTACTTACATTTATTCTGATTCGTCTAAGATTTTCTAAAGTATTTTCTACTTTGCTTTTTAAAGAATTAAATTCGATTGCTTTATCTTGTGTAAATAATTGCATGTTGTCTCCTCCATTAAAATAATTGCCTTTATTTTAATGGAAATGTACCTTTTTGTCAAATTTATAAGGAAGGATAAAATTTTGTTTTTTTTTAAAAGCTTTATATAAATAAGTTAGTATGTTATGATGTATATAGAGGTGTTTATGAAAGATTATTATATTGATTTAGGTTCTTCAACAATTAAAGTATACGTTTTTGAAAATGAATTGCAGTTGTTGGAAGAAAAATCTATTTATTTTAAGAATGGATTTAGTAAAGAAGAGGGAATTTCTGAAGAAAACTTAAATGAGTTGTTAAATTATTTTAAGGAGCT
>CAOOMX010000004.1:12025-27169 GCA_948497845.1 uncultured Bacilli bacterium
ATGATTTTAAATATGAAAATACACATATTTATGTTACTGGAATTTTTAGAGAATTAAATTATGAAAAACAAAGGGAAATGGTTAAAATATTTAATGATCAATTTGATTTATATTTCCATATTATTAGTCATGGTATAGAAGCTTATTATTTGGGAGCTGCAATGCAAAATGATTATAATGGGAAAAAGGTCTTAATTATTAATATGGGTGGTAAAACAACAGAACTTGTTACTTTTTTAGGAAATAAATTGATTGATACAAAAAAAATACAAGTAGGGGTTGCAGACCTTTTAAATGAATTTGCTTTAGTAAATAACGCTTGTAGCGGTAATACAGTTGAAGAGATGGATTTATTTGTTCAAAAAAGATTAGAAGGATTTGTTCTTGATACAGATTATGATTGTGCCATTTTTACTGGAGGAGAAGAGCGTTTTGAATTACTTACTGATTTTAATTTAGTAGAAAATACCCTTTTTAATGATGGTATTCATAAATATATGGTTAGTTTAGAAGATTATATTAGTGGAACAAAAAAGGTTTTTTATGATATGACTATGGAAGAATTATATAAATTAATGCCTTTAAATCCTAAATGGATGGATGGAGCTAGAAGTGGAGCTATTATTCCTCTTACTCTTTTTAAAATGGCGGGGATTAAATGGATTATTCCATCAGATTTAAACTTAATTAATGGAGTTATTAACGATTTAAAATAAATATGTTATAATGATATACAAAAGGTGATAAGTATGTTAGTTTATGGTCCTAATGTTTTGAAGGAATTAGATCCTAAGAGAATAAAAAAAGTTTTTTCTTTTAGAAAAGAGATTATACGTTTTTGTGAAGATAAGAAAATTCCTTATGAATTTATGGATAATAATAAATTAAATCGTTTTACGAAAGCTAATCATCAAGGTGTTGTTATTGATGTATATGATTATGAATATTATGATTTTAATAACTTAGAGGGGGATTTTGTTTTAGTTTTAGATCATTTAGAAGATCCACATAATTTTGGAGCTATTATTCGTTCTGCAGTAGGTGCTGGAGTAAGAACTATTATTATTCCAAAGGATCGGTCTGTAAAAGTAACTGATACAGTTGTAAAAACAAGTGTGGGAATGATTAATCATGTAAAAATTATAATGGTTAATAATATTGTGAATGCTTTAAAGAAGTTACAAGATATGGGTTATTTTGTTTATGCAGCTGATATGAATGGTAAAAATTATAAAGATGTAGATTATAGTGGTAAAAGGGTTTTAGTTATTGGTAATGAAGGTAGTGGAATTAGTCGTTTAGTTAGAGATGTAAGCGATGAAATAGTAAGTATACCAATAGAAAGTGTATGTGAAAGTTTAAATGCCTCTGTGGCAGCAGGAATATTAATGTTTGAAATGAGAGGATAATTATGGATTTATTTTCAGATAATGAATTATTTTTGCTTGCTTTAGAGGAAAATGAAGATGCTAAAAATGTACTTTTTACAAGATATAAATATATAATAGATATCTTAATGAAAAAATATGTTGTTGTTGCAAATCATTTTGGTATTGATAAAAAGGATTTGTATGCTGAAGGATTATTTGGCTTTAGTGATGCCTTAGCAAGATTTAATCAAGATCGTTCAGCATCTTTGCCTACTTTTATTTCTTTATGCGTCAATAGAAGAATGTATACGCAAGTATTAAAGGCAGGAAGAGAAAAGAATAAATTAAATTGGGATTCTTATTCTCTTGATTATAATTATGAACAATTTGGAAGTCCTTTGCATGAAATATTAAGCGATGAAGAAAAGAATGATCCACTTAAAAATATGACTTGTTTGGAAGATTATCAAGAACTAATTGTTGAAATAAAAAATGATTTATCTAGTTTTGAATATTCTGTTTTTTCTTTTGTAGTTAATGGTTTTGATTATAATCAAATAGCTGCTATTTTAAAGAAAAGTCCTAAGCAAATTGATAATACTATTCAAAGATTACGGTTGAAGGTAAAAAAAATTATGGAATGCAGAGAAAAGGCTTGATATTTAAATGGATGTGTGCTAAATTATAGGTGAACACGAAAGTGTTTTTTTGATGGAGGATTTATATGGCTGAAAAAGTAAAAAAAACAGTGAAAAGTGATAATGAAAAAACAAAAAAAGCTGTTGTAAAAAAACAAGATAAGAAAAAAGATGTGAAAAAGTCAAATGATAGTTATATAAAACAAGTAAAAAAAGAATTAAAGCTTGTTAAATGGCCATCATTTAAGGAAGTTATAAAATATACAGCATCAACCATTGTATTATGTATTATTTTGTGTTTATTTTTCTTGCTTCTTAATTTGGGATTATCATATGTAAAGGGGATATTTGTATAATGGATAAATTATGGTATGTTGTTAATACTTATTCAGGTCATGAAAATAAAGTAAAAGAAAAATTGGAAGCTAGAACTGAATCGATGGGAATGCAAGATTATATTTTCCGTGTTATTGTTCCTGAAACAACTGAAGTTGAAGTTAAAGATGGTGTTAAGAAGGAAAAAGTAAAGAAAATGTTTCCTGGTTATGTTTTAGTTGAAATGATTATGACAGATGAAGCTTGGTATATTGTTCGTAATACGCCAGGAGTTACTGGATTTATTGGATCAAGTGGTAAAGGTGCAAAGCCTACACCATTACTTCCACAAGAAATTGATAGGATTTTATCTAATATGGGTATGAGTCGTGTTGATATTGATTCTGAAATTAATCTTGGCGATACAGTTAATATTATTGATGGACCATTTAATGGCATGAGTGGTAAAGTTGATACTATTGATAAAGAAAATAATAGACTTAATATTATTATTGATTTGTTTGGTCAAGAAACAAATGTTGATGTTGAATTGTATCAAGTTAGTAAAAATTAAAAAATTGCTTATTGTGAGCAATTTTTTTTAGTATCTAAAATAATATTTAGATTGGTTTTGATTCTGTCGTTTTGTGGATTTATATCTAGTGCTAGTTGGGCATTTTTAATAGCGTTATTATAGTCTTTTAATTGATAGTAGGCGATGGATAATAAATCATTAAGTGTTTCATCCCAACTAAATAATTCATTAATATAAGTTTTTTCATTATGTGTTATTGTTAAGGCTTTTTTTGCATATGTTATTACTTTTTCCCAATCTTCTTCGCTATAATAAAGTAATGCCATTTCTACTAATGGATCTCGTAAATAAGGACATTCTTCTATAGCCTTTAAAAGCCACATTTTGGCTTCTTCATATCTATTCATATTTTTGTAACATCTTGCTATGAATCGCATAGAGGCACATCTTTCATCTTTCCAAGTGGCTGTTTTAAGTTTTAGATGATAGATTAATGTATCAATTGCTTCATTGTATTTTTCATAATACATGTATTCTCTTCCTAAATAATGAACATTTCTATCATTTTGTGGGTTTTCTTTCACAGCTAGTTCTAATAGAGGTAAATACGAACTTCTGGATTTTGTACGATCTGGATAATGATCAATGATTAATTCATCAGTGAATGTTTGCTTTTCTTCTTTTTCATATTCTAGTATTTCATGGACTGGATTAACCCATTTAAAGCCCATTCGTTTATGTATTTTTTCCGCATAATAAACTATTTTGGGGTTCCCTTCTTCATCGATGTACCAGTTGTATGTGTATCTAAGACGGGTGGTATCTTTTTCCCATAAGGTCTCAATTACTTTTCGCCATCCAGGTCTCATGATTTCGTCTAAATCAAGACAAATACATACATCTACATCTTCTGGTACTAACTTTAAGGATTCATTTCTAGCTACATCAAATCGCCATGGCTTTATTTCTTTTGTTTCAACATGAATGCCATGATTTTTAAGTTTTAAGACTGTATTGTCCGTTGAGCCAGTATCTAAAACATAAATATCATCAGCATCTTTTATTGATTCATACCAACGATCAACAAATTGTTCTTCATTTTTGCATATTGCATAAATAACTATTTTTATAAGTATAACCTTCTTTCTTTACCATTTTATGCTTGGATAAGGGATTTTGTGTCTAAGATTCTTTTGTGCGAACAAATGTTATATTTTTGTTTACAAAAAGAAAATATTTTGGTAGAATGAAGGTATGGATAAAGGGGTGTAGGTTATGAAGAGAATATTTATTGTTTTTTTAGCAGTATTTTGTTGTTTGGAATGGGTTTTGTGTAGGATATATAATTGTAATAAAGTAGAAAAAATTCCTGTTTCTAGTGTAAGTGAGCAAATGGTAGCATTGGAATTAAAAGATGTACATATTATAGAAGGCGAAAGTTATCAAATAGATGATTTTGTTTTAAAGTGTCTTATTAATGGTAAAGAAGTATGTGAATTAGCTTATGAAGATGAAAAAATGGGAACAATCAATAAGAGTGGAGAATATGTACTTGGTATAAATATTAAATATTTAGAAAATAGTATTTATAGGAAAGTAAAACTTATTGTGGATAAAAAGAAAATTATTCACATCAAAAAGAAAAAAACTCCTGTTAGTAAGAATCATGTAACTGTTTTGGAAAAAAAGAAAACAGATGAAGTAATAGATGTAGAAAAAAGCGTCTTATTAGACGAAATTTCAGTATTAAAGAGGACAGAGCATGAAAAAGTAATAAGTGTTTTTAATTTATTGAATCAATATCGTAGTGAATGCGGTGATATTCAGAAATTAATTTTGGATGATGATTTGACTTCACTTGCTTTTATCCGTGCTTTAGAAATGGCATCTGATAAAGTGTTAAGTCACAAAAGACCTAATGGCAAAGATTTTTATTCTGTATTTGAAGAATACAATATTAAACCGGGAAGATTTACTGGAGAGAATATTGCTAGTGGCTATCTTTATGCGCATTCTGTTTCTTTAGGATGGAAAAATTCTTTGCCTCATTATCAAAATATGATCCATAAAGATTTTAAGAAAGTGGGTATTGGAGTTGCTTGTAAACATGAGACTTGTTATTGGGTACAACTTTTTAGTAGTTGAATTTATTGTAAATCCAGTGTAAATGCATGATGTTTTAGTTAACAATTATTTACTTTCTTGATATAATCTTGGTTAGAAAGTACAGAGAGGTAGATTAGAATGAATGAATTAAATTTAAGCTTTAGAAAAGCAACTTTAGAAGACGTAGAGGATATTATAGCTTTATGTAATGAATGTTTTAATGAACAAACTAGTTTAGATTATGCTAAGGAAGTCTTTACAAAGACAATGAATGATGAAAATCAAATTTATCTTAATGGCTATGTAGATGGTAAATTGATTGCACATTTAAAACTTACAATTATCCCAACCATTTATGAAAAAATGAATACTTATGCTATTTTAAATCATGTGTGTGTAAAGCCAGAATATCGTAGACATAATATAGCTACTAAAATGCTTGATGAGTCAACAAAAATTTGTAAAGAAATGGGTTGTAAAGCTATGGAACTTTGGTCAATGAACTTTAGAGAAGCAGCTCATGCGTGTTATATAAATTATGGATTTTTGGTTAACGATGCAAAGTTTTTTTCAAAAGATATTTAGGAGTGTAAGAGTATGAAGATTACAAATGTTTATATAGGTGGATGGTTTCAAAGAACTATGCTTCAATTAACTGAAGTATACGACTTTTTAAGAAATGGTACTTCTCAATTAAAGTTAGATGCTTCTAAGCTAAAAGAATATCGAAAAGGTTTAAGTATTGGAAAAATAGACTATGGTGTTTCTGGAGAAGAATATGTTGTTTTTACAACAGCTTTAAATATAACTGTTAAAATTTATGAAGATGGTTTGATTGTTTTAAATAATCATAATGTTGGGGAAGATACATTATTTGCTGATATAGATAAAGTGACAGACTATTATGAAAACAAATTGTCTCCAGCTTTAAGTTATTTATTTAGTTTAGGGGCTCCAGTTCCAAAAGAACTTGCTAATATTAAAACGATTTATCCTTATTTTGTTGTTGTGGATAATGCTACGAAAGATGAAATTGGAGAATTATTAACTAGAACTGAAAAACAGAAGTATTTTGAATTTTCTAATAAGAATTATGATGTTGTACGTGGGGATAAGTATTACTTTATCAACAATAAAAATCAATCTTTTGCTAGTATTGAAAAATATATTGAAGAACAAGTGTTTATTCGTGAATTTAAAGGTCAATTACATAGATATTTAAATATGCATCGTATTATTTGGGAAAAGATTGATGCTGTTAAAGAAAATGTAAATGTTAAAGGATCTGATATAGTAAAATTTACGACAAAGTTAGATGGCTATGCAAAAACTATTAACTTAATTGAAGGTCGTATTAGACAAATGAGTACTTATATTTCTACTCGTGAAAAAATAGCTAAAAGTGATAAAGGATTAGAGGAATTTTTGGCTATTTCAGGATATCGTTATGAAACATTACGCGATACTTTAGATTATATTAAATGTTTGTGGGATATGACGAAGAATTATGTATCTTCAGCTCAAAAACTGTTTAATGGTATTAAGCAAGATGTTACAAGCAGTTCTATTAGAAATTTAACTATAGTTACATCAATGAGTGCAGGTGCTGCATTAATAGATTTATTAACAGAGTCTGCTCCTAAACTTTCTATGTTTGGTGTTATATACTTCTTTGTGTTAGCATTCATTGGATGGTCTACAACAAAGCTTTTAGGATTTATCTCTAGTAGAAAAACTTATGAAGTATCTGATGTAGAATTTGATAAAAATATTGAATAAAAAAACTTGCATTTTTGATTTCTTTATATTAAACTGAATATAGAGTTACAAAAGAGGTGAGTGCAGATGAGAAAAAGTAGTGTGTTTTCATACAGAAATTATGGAGTAACTATCGCTACTATTTCTATCTGTGTTTATTAAGAGTATTTATTAGTACTCTTTTTTTGTGCTTAAAAGTGTCTAATTAAGGAGGGAAAATATGAAAAAAATAACATTAGACGTTCAAGAAAAGCCATCAATAGGAAAGTGGATTGTTTTAGCAATACAACACGTATTTGCTATGTTTGGAGCAACAATACTAGTTCCTATATTGGTGAATGCTGCTGCAGGAGAAGTGGTTCTTACTATACCTGTTGCTTTAGTTGCATCTGGTATTGGTACATTAATTTATATTCTTTGTACAAAAGGAAAGTCTCCTGTTTATTTAGGAAGCTCATTTGCTTTTATTGCACCTTTAGCAGCGGCTTATTTAAAAGGTGGTATGGGTGGTGCTATGACAGGTGTTATCGTTGTAGGATTAATCTATATAATCGTTGCATTAATTGTTAAACTAATAGGAAAGGATTGGATTCATAAGTTATTACCACCAGTAGTTATTGGCCCAATGATTATGATTATTGGATTAGGTCTTGCTCCTAATGCTATCTCACAAATTGGTATTGCATCTGGTACTCCATTCGAATGGAGGATATTATTAGTTGCTTTTATATCTTTTATAGTAACTGCTATTGTTATGACAAAAGCAAAAGGCTTTTTAAAAGTTATTCCATTTTTGGTAGGGATCATAACTGGATATATTTCAGCAGTTATTTTAGGTTTAATAGACTTTACTCCAATTGCTGAAGCTAGTTTCTTTAGTCTTCCAGATTTTGTTTTACCGTTTATTCATTATACACCTAGTTTTTCTGCATTAATTACTATTGCTCCAATTGCTTTAGTAACAATGTGTGAACATATAGGGGATCATACTTCATTAAGCAATATTATTGATAAAGATTTGTTAAAAGACCCAGGTCTAGATAAAACTTTATTAGGAGATGGTCTTGCTACTGTTGCTGCGGGATTAATTGGTGGACCTGCTAATACGACTTATGGAGAAAATACTTCTGTTGTAGGTATGACGAAGGTTGCATCTGTTTGGGTAATAGGTTTAGCGGCTATTTTTGCTATAGTTATAGGCTTTTTAGGAAAATTTACAGCTTTAGTTTCTACAATTCCAAATGCAGTTTTAGGAGGCGTATCTTTATTGCTATATGGTTTTATTGCAGTAAATGGTCTTAAGGTTTTAATTAAAAATCAAGTTGATTTTGATCAATCAAAAAATGTAGTTGTTGCTTCTGCAATGCTAGTTTTAGGTTTAGGAGGAGCCGTTATTTCTATTGTAAGTGGTGATTTATCTATTACTATTTCAGGTATGAGTTTAGCTGCTATTGTAGGGGTTGTACTAAATTTAGTATTACCTCAAGAAAAAGAAGTTCTAGACAATGATAATGATAAAAAGAAGGGAAAAAGAAAATGAGAGCGATTGAATTAAAACACCCTTTAATAGAACATAAATTATCTATTTTACGTGATAAAAATACGGGAACTAAAAAGTTTCGCGAATTAATAAAAGAACTTGCTATGTTTCTTTGTTATGAATCATTACGTGATGCTTCTTTAGAAGACGTAACAGTGGAAACTCCAATGCAGAAAATTGAAACACGTTGTTTAAATGAAGATAAGTATGCTTTTATGCCAATATTAAGAGCTGGACTTGGTATGGTTGATGGTGTTTTAAGTGTTTTGCCAAATGCTAAAATCGGCCATATTGGAATGTATCGCGATGAAGAAACTTTTGAACCAGTAAATTATTTTTTTAAAGCTCCTAAGGATTTAGAGCATAGAGAGGTTATTATTATTGATCCTATGTTAGCAACAGGAGGTTCAGCAATTGATGCCATTTCTTTGTTAAAAGAAAAAGGCGTAAAAAAAATTAAGTTTTTATGTATTATTGCTGCTCCAGAAGGAATAAAGAAAGTTGAAGAAACTTTTCCAGATGTACAAATTTATTGTGCTGCTATAGATGATCATTTAAATGAATCTAAATATATCGTTCCCGGGTTGGGCGATGCTGGAGATAGAATTTTTGGAACAAAATAAAAAGGTGTGAAGTTTGATTTCACATCTTTTTTATGGTCTTATGGTGTAGCTGGTCCAGTAGGTCCTTGTGGAATAGTAAGATTAAGAACGAAATTTGGTGCTGTTCCTGTAATCGTAGCAGCTGCTTGGCTTCCTGGTGCTCCTGTTGTGACAGTTCCAATTGTTAATGTTGGTGTAGCTCCAGTTGGCCCAGTAGCCCCAGTACTTCCTGTAGGGCCAGTAGGTCCAGCGATACCTTGAGGTCCTTGTAAGCCAGTAGCTCCAGTACTTCCCGTTGGCCCAGTAGGTCCGGCGATACCTTGAGGTCCTTGTAAACCAGTAGCTCCAGTTGCTCCAGTAGGTTCGAAGTGCTTAACCACACAAATTATTAGAAATTCCAAAATATGTTTATTTCTCTTTTATTGGTCACTTTATTCACTTTTCCAATTTCTATTTTATCTATAAATTGATTAATTAAAACAGGTGTTAAGTTAGTTATTTGCTTGTATTTTGCAAAAAGATTATCTTTATTTTTAAATTTGTTTTGTTTTGCTTCTATTATCTTTAACTCATCTTCTATGATTGCTAATCTATCATTTAATTTACTAACATCTTCTTTATATTTTAATCGTAAAGTAGAAAAATCGTAGTTATCTATAATTCCATTAGTGCGATCCTCATAAAGTTGCTGAAATATACTTTTTTTCTTTTTTATGAGCTTTTGTATATCACATTTTTCTTTATTAAAACTATCTAATTGATTTGAAAACAAAGTAGAAGCAATTATATCTGTTTTATTTTCTTTTAATCTTCTTAGATCATAGTACTTTTTTAGTACTTCATTAATAGAATTAATAACACAATTTTCAAGTTCATCGAGCCTTATAGATTTGTTATTGTTGCAATTGGCCCAGTTGCTACTTTTATCTTTACAGATAAGGTATTCAATCTTTTTACTTTCCTTATTATGCTTACTAGTATTTTTAATTAATATATTTCCGCATAGAGCACAATACACCTTCCCGCTAAATATATGTTTTATACCATTTGATGCTCCAGCTCGACTTCTTTTGTTTAAAGTATTAAGAAGATCCAGCCATTCTTCATCGTTAAATGTTTTTTCTACTGCATTTTTACAAATTACATATTGTTCCTTTGGTGCAGGCATACATTTATGATTTTTATAACTAATACGTCTTGTCTTGCCTTGCTCAAGAATCCCATTGTTAAGTGGATCTCTTACAACTTCAATAACAGAACGGCCACTCCATTTATATTTTTTTCTTATTTCGTATTCAAAATTAAGCAGAACAGCGGGAGATGAAATAGTTTTAGAAAATAACTTATATGAATTTTGCTGGCGATTTTCTTTTAAAGTGACTTCTAATTCGAAACCTGTTTCTAATAAACGATCCAATTCTGAATTATAACAAGCTATGTAGGTAACTTTATTTGGTATTTTATCGTTAACTTTTACTTGTTTCCATATACCATCAGTAAAAGACAGACTTTCTACTTTGATAGCATCAATATTTGGAAGTTCTGTCGTAGTATAATATAGTTTTAAATCATCAGCAACAGACCTAACTCTTACCAGAAATTTTGAATTAAAAGTTTTTTCGTTTTTAGTCCCTAATACAAAAACAGATATAATATTATTCAAATATAGCTTGTATTTATTATAAAGCGATACTTTAATAATATAATTCCCAGCTTTAGTAATATTAAAAGGGTCTTGTTTTTTGGAAATAGGTAATTGTAATTTGCACCCATTCATAGCCTTATATTCATAAGGACTAGGAATATTTTTTTCTTCTAATATATTGGCTATTTTATCTTGACCATATCCTAACATAATCAGATTTTTTATTTGGTGCTTTACTTGTGCAGCAATTGGATCAATTAACAGATGATTTTTGTTTTTAGGATCCTTCATAAAACCGTATTTAGCAAATGATGAAGTACATTCACCATTTTCCCATTTGGTCCTAAAAGTTGCCTTAATATTATCTGAAAGGTCTTCAAGGAACCATTCATTTACCAGAGCATTTATTTGTCTGGCCTTTTTATTGCCTTCATTTGAAGTATCAGCATTATCTATTATACTAACAAATCTAACGCCCCATTCAATAAACTTATTATGAAGATACTTTTCTATTACTTCCATATCTCTTGAAAATCGAGATTGACTTTTACACAAAACAACATCAACTTCGTCATTTTTACACATATTAATCATTTTTTCGAAATCAGGTCTATAAGTTCCAGCTCCTGAAAAGTCTTCATCGCAGAAAATACCAACGATTTTCCAATCTGGATGTTTTTTTACCTCTTCTCGCAACATTAACTCTTGATTCTTAATACTTTCACTAATAGATTCCTTAGTAGGTTTTTCAATATCTTCTTTAGATAATCTTAGATAAAGGGCCACTTTTCTTATAATAATATCAACGTTATTTTCTTTCATATTAATCAAGCTCCTTACCAATTTAACAGAATTCTTTTAAGAATTTAGTATTCAAATAAATTTTTTTCAGTTGAAATTATTACTTTTAAAAGTTTTTGATTAAAAGTATTCTTTATTTCTTCTTCTGATTTATGATTATATTTATGAATTACTACATATTGAATCTTTTTATTTATAATATAACCTCCTTAAATAACGAAGAACTATCATAGTTCTAATTTAATTTATGTAATAAAAAGAATATAGTTCTTTTTAACTAAATTAACTTTATTGCTATAAAATTTATTAAATTATTATTTTCCTGGTATTAAAATAATGCTTTCTAATATGGTTAATGATATAATGTTACAAATAGTTAATTTTTTTGAGGTGTAATATGAAAGATAATGATTTGGGAAACGTCCTTTTGGAAGCTCGGCAAAAAGCTAAAATTAGTCAATTAGAGTTGGCGAAAAAATTACATATCAGTCGTCAGTCCATTAGCAATTGGGAAAATAATTATAATGTTCCTGATTTGAATATGTTAAAAAACTTATGTAAAATACTAAATTTAAACTTTGAAAAAGTAAGAAAAAAGACCTGTTATTATAACAAATTTAATAGAAAGGAAATGAGTAAAGTAGTAATTTTTTTTATAATAGCAATACTGTTATTGATTACAGTTATAATTTTATTAATAACTTTTAGAACAAGGCTTAGCGTATATAATATATTTATTGAAGATAATGATACAGTTGCTTTACGTAATGGTGTTTTTGTTGAGTCAAATGCCAATTATTATTTCAGCCTAGGAACATTAGAATTATTTGATGATAATATTAATGAATATATGATAAGAATTTATTATAAGACAGAAGATGGTGTAAAATTATTAATTGAAAGCAACTATACTGAAAATATTACTATTGATGAATCAAATGGCTATGAAGAATATTTTTGTGATTTATTTGACACAGATAAAGTATATATAGATTTAATATCTTTAAAAGATTTAAATGTAACTTCTACATTTAAACTTGAGTTTAAAAAAGTTTTAAAAAATAATAAATTATTTAATATAAAAAGCAGAAGAATATTTAATAACCAACAAACCGAAGAAATAAACTACAAAAGCTCTTTTTCTATCGAAAATCTATTAAAAAAAGGATATACACAAGAATATAATAAATATAATAAAAAAATTGAAAATGGCAATTTTCAATACGACTTAAACACAAGTACATTATTTTTCTTTAATGAATCAACAAATCTTAAATATAATTTTAAGGATGAAATTATAGTAGGGAATGAATACGATTTTAAAAACAAAACATTTATAATTAATTTTACTTTTGATGAAAAATATCAGCAATTAACTTGTTATTCTAAATCATGTAACTCTTATATGGATTATGTAAATCTTTTAAAAGAAGAAATTAATTTGATGAATAATTAGAAATGCCAACATCAAATAGCATTACGCAAGTAAAATTTGCTATTCTTTTTTTTGTTTCTATGTTACTCTTAAGTTACTAGGAGTGAATATGAAAATAATAATCACAATTATTATATTCATGTGTGGTGTCATAAATTGTAATGCTATGTCTAACGAAAAGTATTATAAAACGCTTTATGAAAATAATAATTATAAAACAGAAGAGATAACTAAAGAGGGTTATGAAGCAGTTGATATTTCAAAAATAAGTACTGAATATATAGAAACTGAATACAAAAAAGTCTCTTTAAATAAATTAGGTCAAACAGTGGAGTTAAATGTAACTTGGAAAAAAACTCCAAAGTATAAATCTTATGGCGTAATAGCCATTATGAGTGAAGGCGCTACATTTGATGCCAATTCTTTGGATGGATATCAAAATGCTATTTTAAGTAGTAGAAACCAGTCAGTGCATTATAATATAGCAACAAAAAATACTAAGATTTTAAGCAATGGAATAGGAATCTCAATGAATTTAATAGATGACGCAATATATTATAATTTGTCTCTAAGCATAAGATATACAGGCAAGGGGATAGTTTATGGAAATTATAGACATGCAACCAATAATGTGGCCCTAGATCAATCCTTAAAATATTCTTTAAAAAATGGAAGCATAGTTTTCAACACAAACTCATTAAACGATATTTATGATGTAATAAGTCCAATATCTATTAATATTGGTTAAGGGTTATATTAAAACTTTATATATAAGATTCTGCAGAATTTATATAAATAAGATTGGAAGGTGGTAAATACAGATTAAATGAACTTATAATAAAATTGTGTGTTAGGAGGGAAAATATGAAGAAAAAAACAAGAATTTTATTAGGAATAACCTTAATACTATTAACTATTTCAGCTGCGTATTTAAGTGTAAAAGCATTAAAAAGTGTTAGAGATACAAATAAAAATAATATAGCGCTTGCAGAAATAAGTACAAACCAAAAAAATCGTTTGTACAAATTAGAAGAATCATTAAAAGACACTTTTGGTGATAATTATAAGACAAAAGTAACAAATAATACAAATGCAACTAAAAAGTCTGAAAACATTGAATTAAAATTTAGAATAGCTAATTCTCAAGAAATTTTATATCCTGATAATTATGGCGGAACATACATAAATGAAAATGATGAATTAGTAATTCAATTAGTAAGAAATGAAAAAAATATAAATTCTTTAAAATATAATTCTAGTAGTGGGGAAATAAGCTTAGATGACAGCGTTATAAAAGAATATGTTGAACATTCTTATAATGATTTGAATGATATTAATGATTTAATAACAAAATATTTTCTAAAAAATGGTGTAAAGAATACAAATTTTGTTGCTAATTACGTAGATGTTTTTAGTAATAAAGTAATTGTTGAATTAAAGAACATAAGTTTAGAGGAACAAGAGAAATTTAAAAATGAAGTAATAGATTCAGATCTAATTGAATTTAAATTAGGAGAAAGAATTTCTACAACAGCAACTTATAAAGCGGGATCAAGATATACTTATGATGCCGCCTTTGAAAAAGATGGAAAAACAATAAATAAAATGAATTCTTCCTGTAGCGTAGGAGCTAGAGCAAAGAGAAATGGAGCAGTGGGATACATAACTGCTGGCCATTGTTTTGGCTATATGGATTATACAGTTACTTCTTCAAAGATAAATAATGGAACATATGTAACAAGAAGTTATAGTTCAAGCATGGACGCAGCTTTCGTAAAGTTAAGTTCTGGTAATTCTTTATCAAATGATTTAAATGATATGGGATATCAAGCAAGTTTTATAAATACAACTGGCCAAAATTATTTTATTAGCGGCACAATGGTAGGCAAAGATGGTTATGCAGGAAAATTTGGTAGTGGAATAATAGGATCGCTTAACTATTCAGTAACTGACAATGATGGCTATTATCATAGTGGCTTAGTAAAAGCAAATATAACAACAATATTGGGTGATAGTGGTGGCCCAGTATTTACAATAAGTACTTTAACTTTGAAAGAAGGTGCACCATTAATCGGAATTATATCAGTAGGCGGAACTAATGTTTTAGGTTTTTATGAATATAATAGGATTGTTACAGCTTTGGGCTTAACTAAATACTAAAAAATTTAATGTAAAAGAGAACATAATTAGATGTTCTCTTAATTGGATTACTATAAAAGTATTACAATATTATTGAAAATATAAAAGAGAAAAGGAACTGGATTTAAATGAAAAAAATATTATTATTACTAATGTTCATATGGTTGCTAACTGGATGCTCTAAAGATAGTAATCTAGAAAAAAATGTTTCAACTCTTCCTACGGGTGAGAGTTTTGAATTTGAAAAATATGACGAATCA
>CAOOMX010000004.1:27179-49922 GCA_948497845.1 uncultured Bacilli bacterium
TTTAAAATTATATACGAACTTGGAGATGGGAGAAAAATAATTTCTGGATTTAAGAAAATAGTTTATCAGAACTATGATAAAAATATTGAAAAAATCGAGTTAGAAGAGGCATTTGCTAATAATGTTATAACAATAGACTACCTTATTGAAAAAATGACTTTAATTGATAGTGACAATAATGGGGATACAAAACTATATAAATCATTAGCAGATAATGTTTGGTTAGCAACGTGCAATAACAATAAAGACATCATTATAGGAACTAATCAATATATTATTGAAAAGTGTGTTAATTAAAATCTTTTTGAGAGGAAAATAAGAATAGTTAGTTACTAGTTTCTTTTTTTAGAAGGCATTAATAAACGATTTTTAATGAATGGTTTTAAAAATAAATATTCTTTATTAATAATTTTAGGAACATCTTTAATATTTGTTTTAATTTTCTTCATAATTAAAAATGAACTTATCTTATAGTGTGGTTTAATACATTGGACCGGTAGGTCCAGTCGCTCATGGTTAAAAGTGGCACACCCCATTTATCCCAGTATCTATAAGGGTTTGCTATTGACAGATTATCACATTTAATCCTAATTTGATAGTACAGGTTGACTAAAAGCATTAACTTGGTGTCTTATATTACTATCATATAGAAAGTTGTTCACAAGTGGTTACAAATTCATTAAATGGGCTGGTTATTAAAATACTTCTGGTGTATAATATTACTACTTGGAGGTAAAAGTATGAATTTTAAATTAGAAAGATTTATTGATGCACATAATGACGATTACACTAGAGCATTAAAAGAAGTGAAAAATGGTAGAAAGTTAAATCATTGGATGTGGTATATATTTCCACAAATAACAGGATTAGGAATGAGTGAAACTGCTCAGTATTATGAGATTAAAAGTTTAGAAGAAGCAAGAGCATACATGGATAATGAGATTTTAGGCACACATTTAATTGAAATAACAAATGCTTTATTAGAACTTAATACAAATAATCCAATAGAAGTCTTTGGAGATATAGATTCATTAAAACTGAAATCATCAATGACACTATTTGATTATGTATCAAATAATGAAATCTTTAGTAAGGTTATAGATAAATACTTTAGTGGACTTAAGGACCAAACCACTATTAAAATATGTAAGGAGATGAAGGTATCCAATTTATTATCAAATTATACATTTGAAAACTTTGTAATAAGCAACTCTAATAAGAGTATTGTCAATTATTGTATGGAAGTAGCAAACAATCCTGGTAAACTCAATAATCCTTTATTTATATATGGCAAAAGTGGACTTGGTAAAACTCACCTTATACATGCAATTGGAAACCACATTGTTAAGGATAATTCAACTTTAAATATATTGTATATAACCAGTGATGTTTTTACAAAAGAATACGTTGATGTTACTAAATCTAATAATGCAGAAAATTATAATGAATTTAGAAATAGATATCAAAGTGTAGATGTATTAATTATTGATGATATACAGTATTTAAAAGGTCAAGAAAATACACAACGAGAGTTGTCTTATATCTTTAATGATTTGCTATCCAAAAACAAACAAATAGTTATCACTTCTAACCAATCACTAAATAGTATAAAACTATTAGAAACTCTACATAAGTGTATTGATTTAGGAACTGAAATAAATTTAGTTCAACCAGACTATGAGTTATGTATAAGCATTATTGATAAGAAATTTGAAAGTATTAGTACTTTAAATAATATTTCAGAAGATGTAAAAGAATATATTGCAAATAATTATGGTTCTAACATTAGAAAGTTAGAAGGATCGATTACTAGAATAATGGTATATTCTAGTATGATAAATGATTCAAACATTACTTTAAGTTTAGTAATTGATGCTTTAAAGGATTACAAATAAAATGAAAGAGATGACTAAAATAATAACACCAGTAGAACTATCAGGATACATGCAATTACATGATAAGGAAATAATGCTTATAGCAAGCAATGTAACAGTTATGCCTACCAATTATTTAGCAAAGGAAGCAAAGTATGCAAGTAAACACCATAAGGTATTATTTATATATGAAGAGCCGACATCAGAATATCTAAACATGCAAATTTATTTAGATAATGAAAACATCAATATACTATATGTAGCAAACTTAACTATTGAGGATATGGAACACTATATTATTGATAACAAACCAGAGTACATTTATATAGACTATTTCACATCAATAAATACTCGACAAGATTTCACAAATGATAATGACAAAATTATATACTTGTTAGATAAACTACGTGAATATACAGAGAAATATGATATTAAATTTATGATAGTAGATAGATATAATACTAAAACTGATCCAAAAAGCATATATCTAACTGACACCTACAATAATGTAAATTGTGCTTGGATACTTAAAGTAGATACAATGACTAGAATTAAATAACAAAATGGCAACACTGACTTGCAACTTTAACACCTCAAGTGTATAATATATTTACTTGAAAGTGAGGGTGATTCAAAATGAATAATGACTTCTACATAATAGAGATTATAAAGAAAGTTGTAGTTAGTTACTTCCATATTGCAGAGCAAGATTTAAGGGCTAAAGATAAAAGCAAGAAAGTAGTTTATGCTAGACATATAGGAATGTACTTGTGCAGAAAACTTACTAGTGAAACTTATCCTAGAATTGGGTTAGAGTTTGGTGGACGTGATCCAAAGACAGTAATTTATGCTTACAATAAGATTGATAAAAGTTTAAAGAGTAATACACAATTAGTATCAGATGTCAAAGAAATTACAAGTCAAGTTACTAATCTTCTACAAAAGTCATTTTAAAGTACAATATCTATTAGAGTGTTCAATCCGTTTGGCACTCTTTTTTCGTGGCACAAACTTTGCATTAAGCGGCAATAACTTGTTTATAAAGCAAATTTATCTTAGAAATATAAAAGATATTTGTTATTAGTTGGTATTATCTACGAGGTGTGTTAAAATATACTTGAGGTGTAAAGATGGATAATGAAATCATTAAACAGCAATTAGAAAAGTTACCAAAGATTAACAATGATAATTTTTTTCTAAAGTACAAACCAACATTAAGCAAGAAGTATGCAAAATTACTTATAGGTAAGACTATTTACTTTACTTGGAGACGTAAGAGTTCAAATAGTAATATGTTTACTAAAGAATATACATCAGGTAAAGTATTAGATTATAAAGATAATAAACTACTAATCTATACTCATTATGTAACAATATTAGAGAAAGACTTGTGTGATCCAAATGATTTAAAAGATAATGAGTTTATACAAGCGATACCACTTGAAAATATAACTGATATAGCAGAGTTTACTAAGTATGAGTATGAAGGTTGGGAGATATTACCAGATGACTATTATGGCAAAATATATGATATTACCAACGTACAAGACAATTCTATAATAGCATTGACTTATGATTTTGATGGACTTTATCTACATTTAGCATATAAAGATAAAAACAATGAAGTTATTACTAATAAGTATCCAATTAGTTTAATTAGTAATATGACACCTATATTTGAGTAAATAAAAAAGAAGTAGAAACTACTTCATATCAACTCGACTAGGTAATTTAGTATGAGTAATCTTGCTTTCTTGAAAAAGGATATAGGCATCTACTCCCAAAACTTTAGCAATTACTTCTACCTTTTCAAATGTTGGGCCGTATTTTCCACATTCAAGTTCACTTACATAAGAAGCATTTAAGTCAACCTTTTCAGCAAACTTTTCTTGAGTTATACCTTTCTGGAAACGAAAATATTTAACATTCTTACCAAAGATTTGTTTTAAAGTCATTGTACCTAATCACCACTCTTTACTAGTAATATGGTACAATTTTCTTACAAAATACTCCATTGGGTTTAACTCAATAAACTTTTGATAAATACTTTAAGAAAGGAGGATTATGATAAGTAGCCACAAGAGAAAAACTGTAAATATTATTTTATATTCAATAGTAGCATTATCTACTTTTGGAGTGTATACGTATATTACAATTACTAAAACACCTACTATGGCATATAATGAGATTATTACTTTACCAACAACAGGATTACGATTATCTTATGGAACATTAACTGCTTTAGGATATATTTTGATACCTGCATTTGCTTGTCTCATTTTAACAGCAATACTGGATAAATGTGGAAGATTATAGATATCACTCTTGTAAATCGAATTTAGACTTGTTTAACTATTAATGAAAGACAGGTGATAAATTGAAACAAGAGTTATTGAAGATTGCCCAAGAATTATTACATTGTTGGCTTGAAGATGCTTATGACAATATGGATATATTTAATTTGTATATGGAAATATCACACCTCATATATAAACTACCAAAGAAAACAGATGACAAAGATTTGATGTTAGCACAGGTGATGACCAAAATTGAAAGTCAATATAGAATACCATTATTAGGGATAAATATTCCTAGTTGGTTACAACAGAACTATCATAATAAGTTTATCTTAAGCATTTATGAGAAGATATCTAATTTAAGGTCGATTTAGGGAGATGATTAATTATGGACAAACTAGAGAATATATTTAGACAAAATCACATTGAAAGTGATGGAAAACTCATTGCAGATAACATTGCAGCAATATATAAGCATTGTGGAAACAAACATGATAAGAGATTTTGTGAAGTCTATAATGAAACCCAAGATAGCTATAATCTAACGGAAGAAGAAACACAATATCTTGAGAGAGTTATAGATGAACATTTAAAGAAGAAATACAATTTAGAATTAGTTTCAAAGGATATGAAGTCAAAAGTTGAAGTTAAAGAAATCAAATGAATTATAAGTTCCATATAATTTGGAGTTGCATTTAATATTTAATGATGGTACATTAACACTAAGGGTAACCTAAAAAGATCAGCATAAGAATTTCAACTTTGAATCACGTGAGCCAACACGAGAAAAAAGCATTAATAAACACTATAATAATAATCACACACACAATTATAAGAAGATTAATTATATTAATAGCAACATTAACATTAAGAGATTAAATTAAAGAGATATTACATTACATTAGAATTAAATTATTGAGGAGTTTACTACTTCTCCTATCAATAAACATTAAAGTAGAAAGTTAAAGAAGTAAGACATTGTAATCGAAGTTACCTGTACTACTCCCATTTAACCCCTAGATACCAGAAAGTAAATAGCCACTTGATGTTTACTTTGCTGTTGAACGATTGACGGCACGACCACGAAGAACACCTAATAAACATTGAAATAATAACACTACACACATCAATTAAAAGAATAACTACTATTAGAACATTTAAAGAGATAATGATTAAGAAGAGTTTGTAATCACTTAAAAGTAGTAGTAATTATCCTCCATTTAGTTTATAATATTTAACACTTTAGAAGTGCTATATTATTCTGTGGTATTATATTACTATACAAAGGAGGCATATTATGACAAACTTATACAAAGAGATAAATGACAACCTACAAGAACCTTTACTAGAAATGGCAAGAATAGGATTTACTAATGATAGTTATGAAGTTTATGTAAATACAGATGACCCTGGAGATATACCACACTTTCATTATAGAAAGAAAGGTACATGGGAAGGACATACATGTATTAGACTTGATAAGCCAGAATATTTCCAACATGGAGATAAACAAGCAACCTTAAATTCTAAACAAAAGAAAGAATTAGTCAATTTCTTAAAATCTAAACCACTTAAAGCAAAAAGGTTTGATACAAATTGGGAGTATCTTATTAATGAATGGAATGCAAATAATTCAAATATAGAAATAGCAGAAGATACAAAGATGCCAGATTACAACAAATTATCTACATCAAAAGATAAGGTAGGTGCAGTTTAATGAAAATTAGATTACTAGAGATGTCTATTGAACGACGTAAGTTAGAAGAAAAGATAGATAATACAACAGATAAACTAATCGAACACTTACTAATGTGCTTATTAATCCAAGACGATACAAATAATCTTAATCATTGGAGTAATGAAGTATATTCTAGTTTATCTAGGACTTACTCACTTAAACCAAACAATAAATTACCCAGTAAAAAACTTCTATACTCATTCACAATAGACCAGTTTGGTGATATACTACCTCGTTGGGTTCGTGGATATGTAAGTCATATAAATGACAAGGAAAACACTAATATTACAGACTATGACGCTCAATTACTCAGTGATTATGTCATAAAATATTATGAATGGCTAATACCTATCCTATCCAAAGAGGGTTTCGTAGAATCACAAGAAGTACGACAACAAATAAAATCACTAATTCAAGAGTATAATCAAGAAATCAAATCTAAACCAAAGGTAGGTGCAGTTTAATGACAAATTTATATAGAAAACTCAGATATTATCTAATTGAGATGTCTTTGGACAAGAAGTCATTAGAAAAAGATATAAGGGATAAAACGGAAAAAATTAATGAACATCTATTAAAGTGCTTATTAATCCAAAATACTACCAATACACTCAATCACTGGAGTCAAGAAGTTTATAATTTCTTACATAGTGTACCCAAATTAAAAGGAAGTAATAAACTACCAAATGAAAGAATATTACATAATTGTACTTTAGGTTACTTTGGAGATGTACTTTTAGAGAGATTGGATTATTATGTTGAAGAATTAAATGACCTTGAACATACTAATATCACAGACTACAACAAACAAAGTTTATATGACTGTATCCTAGACTATTATAAGTGGTTAATACCTATGTTATCAACTCAAGGTACAATCAAGAATTCACAAGTTAAATCACAAATCAACACACTAATCCAAAAGTACAATAAAGAAAACACTAAACCAAAGGTAGGTGCAGTTTAATGAAATTAGCAGACTTAAAGAAGATGTCCGATACTCTAGTTTAAGTCCTAAGTTATTATTTCCTTTAATTGGGTTACAATTCTCCAACAGTTATTCTTGGTGGGTTTATACTAGTTGGTATCTTAAAGTTTGACAGACTTGTTCTTAATGGGTAATTACTTTTAGTTATTCATATATTTATTTGAAAAGAGGTATTGTATGAAAACATGGTTTATTGAAATATCCGATAAAAACGGATTAAAACTTACTCTATATACAGATGGTTCAATTTATGGTAATGAAAGAGGAAAATGTTTAACTACTCTTTCTAATGACAATATGAAAGAGATTAGATATTTTATCGACCATAATTTAGGAGAGTTTAGAAAGTTAGGTTATTATAACTTTAATAACAACCCATTTACAATTAAAGTAAATGACCTAAAAAAGAACAATAGATACAAGTTTATTGGTTGGCCTGAAACATTAAATATTATTAGTGTATTATTGAGAAACTACTATCAGAGAAATTTGAGTAATTGCCCACACCTCCTTGCATCGTTTAGGTAATTGTGGTTTATTATTAATAACAAAACATTTAAACAAACAAAAAAGAAACATCATTATCCTATGTTTAAAGTATTATCTATATTTCTTGAGTATGTACAAATAAAAGGACTATTCGTTATCAGAATCGATTAGTCCTTTTATATATGCAGCAACCAAATCAACCTTTTGAGGAGATAGACGCATAAGATCGTATCTAATCTCATCAACAGTAGGATTGGCGGCTGAACAATAGTAATCATCAATAGGCATTGGATTATTAGTTCTTCCAATAAGAAAATCAATATTACATTCTAAGTAATTAGATATTGATACTAACGTTGTAATTGACGGTAGCTTTTGTCCGTTTAAGTAAGCGTTCACTGTTGAAACGCTAACCCCCTGCTCGTGTAGCAAGTTTAGTTATTGAATAATCTTTATGATTAAGAAGTTTACGTAGATTAGACATTGAAATAGTTGCTCGAACTCTGTCATAATTTTCTTTATCGTTGATGACCATTTTACCACCTCGACATAATTTTATCAACTAGAAGGGTAATATGTTTACACTTAAAGTTATTGCGTATACACTTCAAGTGTGCTATAATCATACTTAGAGGTGAGAAACATGATAAAAGACTTTTTTGACCATAATGACGATTTTCGTTTCTTAAAGGACTATTATAACCTATCAAATAGTGCCAAAAGATATGGTGTTGAGAGAATGGAAATTAAACATTCTAATTTACTTGCGTGGATCTTAAATCCATCAAATACAGGTAGTTTAGGAACGAAACCTATTAAAGATTTACTTAAATTAATACAACATAATACTATTGAGAATAATACATTTAAGACACTAGACTTAAATAAAGCTATCCTTACTGATGTTAATATTAAAAGAGAATCATATAACATTGATTTACTTATTACTTTAAAAATAGATGGGATTGACTATGCAATTATTATAGAGAATAAAGTTTACTCTTCTATACATGGAGACCAATTAAGAAACTATAAGACTATTATTGCAGAAGAACAAACCTATTCTCATTTTACACAAGTATGTGCATTCTTATATACGGATTACCAAGATAAAGATTATATAAGTGGGCAGTTAGAACAAGCTACAAATGAAGGATATACTCCTATTTCCTATCAAGAAGTATATGAGCAAATATTAATACCTATTGCCAAGTATTCAACTAACAATGAACAAATATTTATTGTTGCTGATTATATTCATTGTCTAGCATCACACACTACTGATATAGGTAACGAGATGATGATTATTACTAACCGAGATAAAGAGTGTTTAACTAATTTATTTAAAGAAGAACAGATGCTTACCTTTATAGATAAAATAAGAGATAGCAAAGATTCAAATGAATATATAGAGTTTTATAATGAAAACAAGCCACTCTTCTTAATGATTTTCACTAAATATCGAGCTATGGCATTACAAAATAACGAAACATCATTGATTGTTAAACTAGACAGTATTATTTATGGTAAGAGATATATTATGAATAAGACATCATTTAGGGGCATTGGTGAATTAATAAAGAATATGATAACTACTCTAGCAGAAAAAGGATACACATATGATGATTTAGATAATAGGTTAAATCATCTATATTCTGATCCATTGATAGTTCCAGTTAAAGACATTCAAAATGTAAACCATCCTAGATGGTTTACTAGTAATAAAAAGATAGTAGATATTGAAGGAATTACATACTACATTTTAAGTGCATGGAACTCATGGGATTATGAAGAGTTAAAGAACAAAATTAATGAGCTTGATATGGGAATTACATTAGAGTAAAGAAACGAGGTAATTATGAAGAAGTTAGTTATATGTTTAGTATGTGTGATTACGGTATCATTAATTACCGGATGTGGGTCAAACATAGAATATTATTGTACAGAGGGAGACGAATTAATAGGCGGTAATTCTTGTATTCACAAATCTACTTATCAGGCCACTCCAGTATGCAATGCTGGATATCCGTATAATCCTGTATATAGACAATGTTGTTGGCACGCCCAAAATATGAGTTGTTATACTCCTAGGGAATATAAATGTAATTCAGGTGATATTCTATCAGGAACAACATGTTATAAGGAAGAATTTTATGACGCTTATGTAAAGAAGAATTAGAGAGTATTGAATAAGAATGAAGAAATTGAGTAGAAAATGAGTTTGACTAGTTTATTAACAATAGTAGTAATAATTTCTATTATAGCATTTGTAATCATAAATAGTTTAAAATCTATATACTTTAATAACTTGCTTTAAGTGGCAAGTTTTTTGTTTAGATAAAGATTAATTGGTATTAATTGTTATAAATTCTCTCACTATCCTTGTAGATTACGGACAAGATGGTATTATTCATTTCGTAAACTTATGTTTACAGTTTGGAGGTGAATTTATGAAATGGATTTATGATGACGGTGGCCGTTCAAAATATTATCAAAAGGAAAATGTGAATGATTGTGTTTGCAGATCCATAGCAATTGTAACAGGCAGAGATTATAAAGAAATATATGACTTAATCAATAAGTATGCTGAAGAATACAGACAAGTGAATCCAGATGATAATAGTCATGCACGTTTAGGAGTATCTAAAGATTTAACTTATAAGATTTTAACAGATTTAGGTTTTAAATGGATAACTAAAATGTATTTTGGCAAGGGTTGTACGTGCCATCTTCGAGATGGTGAACTACCAAAGAAAGGTAGATTAATTGTAAGTGTATCAAAACATTTAACAGCAGTTATTGATGGTAACGTCCATGACATTTACGATTGCACTAGAAATGGTAAAAGATGCGTTTATGGTTATTTTATTAAAGAAACAGCTTAATAATAAGGTGGTGAGTTTATGAAAAAGTTAAGAATATGTCCAAAATGTAATAAAAGATATAAAAGCTACCCTGCCATTTCAAGAGATGATAATAAGACTGAAATATGTCCTACTTGTGGACTACTAGAAGCATTATTATCACTAAAAAGTACTAAGGAGCAACCTTATGAAAAAGCAAGAAGTATATGATAGAAATTATATAGTTTCAAAGTTAAAGCAATTAAGTCATAAGCACAATATTTTAAATGTGTTTAATGATTTTCTATCTATGGCTGCTTATTCTATATCTAACTCAGTATCATTTAATCAAGCATTAGAGAATCAATACTTGAATATCATTAACAAATACGAGAAAGATGAACAAGACTTATTCCCTAAAATGTTTGCTAGTTTAATCAATTCATTAAATCCAGAAGAATTCAATGATGTTTTAGGAACAATATTTGAAGAATTAGAATTACAAAACAAGTTTAAAGGTCAGTTCTTTACTCCTCAACACATATGTGATCTTATGAATGAAATTACTCTTAACAAAGATGAAGTTATAAAAGCCATTGATACACGAGGATATTTCTCTATGTCGGAGCCAGCATGTGGGAGTGGACGACTAGTTTATTCTCTACTTAAGTTCATGCACGATAATAATATAAACTTTCACAAAAATGTATATATTGAAGCAACTGATGTTTCAAATTTATGTGCATACATGACTTACATACAATTAAGTCTCTATGGTGCTAATGCAAAAGTAATATGTGGTAATACATTAACCAATGAGGTTTACGAGACATTTTATACACCCATGTTTAGAATTATGCCAATTCTTCCAAAAGAAGGTGTTGCATAATGGATGGTTATACACGAATTAAGAATCTATATTTAGAAGGTACTTGTAGAGATGACTCTTTAAAAAGAATAGTAACATTTCTAATGAAAAGACCAAACATGAATGATAACTACTTAAATGAAGAAAAGAACTTAGTGGATATGATGAAATTTCTTTATGAGAAAGCAAGAGCAAAAGCAAATAACAATGTTGTTTGTCTTGCAGATGAAGAAGTGTATGATTTAGTTGTATCCTATTTTACTAAAAGTAATGAAGAATTAGAGTTTAATAAACCAATACCAAAAGTCAATGTTAAACCTCCAGTTAAGGAAGTAGTTAAAAATGATAATCAGTTAAGTTTAGAGTTAGAATGTACATAAGAAAGTCTCATCAAAGATTATTAGACTTATGTGATAATAAGACTTCCTTTACTAAGACGTTTGAAAGGTTTATTGCAGAAAAAGAAAAGCCTCACAATTTGATTATTAAAAGCAAAGGTAATCACCTTTGGTGTACTTTTTGCCATCATAATTTTGTGGCACAGGCAAAAGTAAATGGTGAGATTAAATGTCCTAATTGTAAGCAAAAACTTTTAGTGAAATCTAACAGATTAACATATTATGAATTTAAAGATAATGTGCAGTTTCTTGATAAAGTAGAAAATACCTTGATCTTAAGAACATTTGAAATATGTTCTTGTTATAGCAAAAATAAAGTTACCCATCATTTAACAGAGTTTATGAGAACCATCATTGATGATAATAAAAGTACAGACTATTTAAGTAATCATTTAAATAGTTTTCTTGGTTATCTACATATCAAATATAGTATAGAATTTACACATTGGCGTAAAAGTTCATCGTCATATAATTGTTTAGGTATTACAGCTATGATATGTCCATATAACATTAAATCAGTACTTAAAGGAACAAAATTAGAATACTCCGGATTAGAGAAATTGATATCACGATTAGACTATATATACTTTTTAGATTATTACTATATAGCTCATATTCCTAGCTTTGAAATTCTTATTAAAATGAAATTGTATCAATTAAGTTTAGATGCTAATAAGTTCTATAAAGGTACGTCATTTCAAAATGTATTTGGGGTATCCAAAACATTCTATCAGTTTATGAAACGTTATGACTTGAATTATAAACAATTAGAAGTATTAAGATTAATACAAAAAGAAGATATTACTCTTATAAACAACTTAGTGAATATACATGATTTAGATAAATTGAGTGAATATGTAGATTTAGAAGAAGCCTATAATAAGGTATTATGTAAGACAAATTGTTCAGAATATGAATACTTAGATTATCTCCGAATGGCCAAGACTTTACAATACCCTATGAATAATAAACGAGTGTTATATCCTAAGAATTTAAAGAAGGCACACGACAAAGTTACTAAGATTTACAAAGTAGTTCAAAATGAAATGATAGATAAACAAATTCAAGAACGATTAAAAGAACTTAATAAGATGACGTATAAAAACAGCAAATATGTTATATATGCTGCTCCATCAGTAGCAAGTTTACTTGATGAAAGTAAACAAATGAATAATTGTATTAAGAGTTATTGTGAAGATTATGGTTTAGGTTATAAGGACTTATATTTTATGAGAAAACTAGATAATCCAAGTAAGTCTTTAGTTAGTGTTGAGGTTAGAAATAATCAAATAGTCCAAGCAAGAATTTATGACAATGATCCACCAAATAAAGAACAATGGAAATTCTTAAATAAATGGCAATCCAAAGTATTAAGCAAAGCATAGAAATGAGGTACATATGAGTTTAAAAGATAGAATTGCACTTAACGTTTTGGCTTATTGCAATGACAATGATATTAAATTAATTAATTTGGCAAAACGACTTCATTGTGGATTACCTAAGGTTACAAAGATGTTAGATATTAAAGAAAGAACAAGACGATTTACGTTAAATGATATAGATAATATATGTGATGCACTAGGTGTTCCTCCAGAAGTGATTATAACTTATGATAAAAGAAAGAGAGATGATTAAATGGAAAACATTAGAAACGTATTTGAACGTGAACTTGGACGCTTAATGACTCCAATGGAGAACGAGATTTTAGAAAATTGGAAATCTCAAGGGTTTACGGACGATACTATAAGAGATGCTTTAAAAGAAGCAAGGTTTAATGGTGCTAGTGCAAATAGTTACAAATACATAAACAAAATACTACAAAATTGGAAAACAGCAGAAGGAGCAGCCAATGTTATGGCAAATCAAAGCTCAACTACTCCTACTCCTACTAATTCAGTAACAGAAGATGACCTACCTTGGTTAAATGACTAAGTGATACATTATGAAGAAGATATTGATTGATAAACGCAAACTTAGGAACAATCACGATTATGATGAGCTAGTTAAAGAAATGAATAGTTATACTGATCCAGAGTATAAACCTAAAGATGAAGATAAAGAAGTATGGGAATATAGACGAAAGTATTTTAAAGACTCCTCTAGCATCCAAATTGGAGACATAGGTATTATAATTCAACCAAACATGGATGTTACTCCAAATCGTATAAATAAAAATGAGGATAACTACAATATAACATTTCAAGATTACACTATCAACTACTATTATAAGGGAGTGTCAATCGGTAAATTTTCAGGATATTTCAAGTCTTTAAGTTTTGATCATATATTAGAAGATTCAGATATTTTAGAACAGCATATGCACTTAATTCTTGATAGCATACCATTTGATAATTTTAGCGTCAATTATGGAACATATTATGTTGATTGGGGTAATAGACCATTTATAACTGATGAAATGTTGGCAGAATTTTCTAGCGGTTAGTCCTGTTTGTTGAGTATAAGAAAAAGTTGTTAGGATCGTCCTAATTGGGTACAAGGTGGTGATAAACATGGTAAGATTTGACCCAGGAGATTTGATTAAATCTCCGTCGGTAGAAGATAAATTCTTAAATGTACAAGACTATAAGAAAGAACTATTGCAATGTATGTTCTTATATATAGTTGGAGTTTGGGAAGGCAAAGATAACAAAGAAGTAGATACAATAATCCAAGAAGCTTTAAATAGCAAAGGTAAGTTGACTACTTCATTTAAAACAAGTCAAGGAACAATTAAGGTTACAACTGATTTAGATATTAAGAAAACAATATTAGAATTTGAAGGTGAAGATTATGAGAGCAAGATTAAATGAAGAAGATAAAATGAGAGTATTAAACACTGTTACGACGAATATTCTATCTAACATGGATAATATGAATATTAGTCAAGATGACAATAAGATAAATGATTATACAGAATTTTTAAGTGCAAGGACAAATATTAGTAAAACAAGATTAAAGAAGATGCTAACAATGGATGTCGTTAAGTTAATAACACTTACGGATATAGTTCAAATAGCAAATGCCATAGGTATAGAGCCTAAAGAATTGGTTTGTGAGAATGAAATAAGTAAGTAAACGCCCGACATTGGTTATATTGTGGGGTGTCCTCTTTCTTTTCAAAGTTCATGTGGTTACAATCGTTCACATAGTTAAATGAGTGGTAGATTATGATACCACTTCTCTTTTACAAGTTGGTGTTCGATAAATCATTTGATTAATCGGTCATTGAATTTAATGATAAATTATAGGTCAAAATCGGTTTATTACTCCAAATGTGTTTGATTAAAGAAAATCATGATTAATCGGTCATTTGGTAGAAAGGAGTTATTATGGATGATATAAACGAAACGTATGGAATTGCCAGATGTTCAACCAATAAACAAGACGTCCAATATGAAATCACAGAGTTAGTTAAAAAAGGAGTTCCAAAGCAAAACATATTTATTGAATATATTACTGGTAAAGCTGATTTATCAAAACGAACAGAATTAGATAAGTTATTTAAAATAGTTAAGCCTGGTATCTCAAAAATCGTAGCAACAGATATAACGAGGGTTGCTAGAAATCCTAAGGCATTTTATGAAATTATGGAATTTGTTGAGGAGAATAAGTTATGTTTAGAAATAGGCACTTTAAAAGTAGATTGTAGAAATGCTGAAATGGATATAATGACATCAACGATGTTACAGGTACTTTCAATTTTTTCAAGTTTTGATCTTAAGATGAAGATATTTCAAATTAAATTAGGATTAAAGAATGCGGTTGATGAAGGCACTAAGTTAGGACGACCAGTAGTTACAAAAAAGGATTTAGAAGATAATCCTAAATTTTTGAAGTATTATTATCAATATAAAAATAAGCAAATCACTCTGATTGAGATGACACGACTACTAAATTTATCTAGCAGGTCAACTACATATAGATGGTTGAGTATATTTGAAGACAAATAGAATATTGAAGTGAGAAAATCACTTCTTTTTGTTTATATAACTTTCTAATTCATCAAGTAATATATCAACATCATGTTTTTTAGAATGTATCTTCTGAGATTTATTCATAGAGATATAGTTATTAGCTTTTAGGACTAAATCTTTAGGCAACTTTTTCTTATACTTATCGACTAACTTTTCAATCCTATCTATGTGTTCTAATTTCTCTTTACGACACTTTTCTTGTCTAATATTTACGTTAGAAATTTCACAATCACTACATCTAAGTACATTTCCCAATACAGGATTTCCGCAATCCTCACAGATACTAATAGGGATACGTTTATCATTAATATCAATAATATTATAGTTTTCAGCTAGATACAACTTGAAAATATGCCATAAAACACCCATTATATTCTCATATTGTCTTGTCATTTTATATATTCCAGATTCATAATCATATGACAACTTATTATATCCATATAGGTTATATATATGAGAGAGTTCATATAAGTATATAATTTGATTTACTATATTTATATACAATTTATCATTAGGATCACTTTTACCAGTAATAAAATCAGAAAAAGTAATAGGATCTTTTTTGCTAATAGTCTTACCATTAGATATATACTTAGTGTTAATAATTGCATATGTCACAAGATAGCAAAAAATTGCCATATCAATAAGCGTGCCATCATCAACATAGGACCAATATTTATTAGTTTCCTCATCTTTAACATCAGATTGTTCTATTACAGGAATGAAATTATCTAATAACCATGCTTTCAATTTTTCATTACTTGTCTTAAGATTATTATTCTTAAGTAAGATGTAATTATTACCTGAAATATTAAAAGAACGATTAATACCCAAAATTTCATCTAATTGATGTCTAACATCTCTAATTTTACTATCCGTCATAAAATTATGAACATCATTTCTCAAAAGTGTATTATGTATATCAAGATTAAGAAAGCCATTGTCTTCTATTATTATATTAGATATGTTCTTATCTTTATTATCATTATACAATTTTCTCCCTAATTCAATAAAAGAACGATACATTTGATTTAGTTGGTCAGCAGTTAAATTATTAACATATTCAGATGGTATGGCTTCTAGGTAATAAGCTCCTCTAGATTTCATAATTCTAACTTTGTTACTTTTAATAAGTTTCTTTGTTTTTATTGAAATTGTCCTATCATTTAACGCCATAATTTCACTCCTTTTTAAATTATTTATATTGTCACACAAGTGTCACAAAAAGTCAAGTGATTTATTAAAAAAAGTGTGAAATAATGTAATTGTTCTGGAACAAACTATTAGTTTATTGCAAGAGACTAATATAATTTAGGAGAAAATTATGGAAGAAAGATTTAAAACAAAATTACAAATTAGAGATTTATGTAATCAAATAATTAATTTAGATATGGAGAAATATGATTTATCATCTATAACTTTTAAGCTTAAAGGGTTTAGTTTTATAAAAATTGTAGTGGAAGGATATATTACTGACTTAAACACATACTTCAATATAACTTTACCAGAAGTACCTTATTTTAAGCTAGTTGAGTTATTCGATGTAATTCAGAAACATTCTAATATTAAAAATGAATATCAAGAAATACTTTACCCTTTAGAATGTAAAATATACTTTACTGCATCAAATCTATGTAGTGGATGGCAAGTTAAATTTGTTTCACGAGATATTGATTTAGAAGAATTAACATATTCAGTAAATCCAGAAGAATGGGAAAAGGACGTTAGACTATGAAAACTAAAACACAAGAATTCAAAAGTTGTTATGATGAACTACTATCAAAGTTATTCTTAATGACTTTTGAAGACAATATTAGTTATACAGAAGTAACCAATAATAAAGGAGAAACATCAATTAGTTTAGTATCAGATGAACCACAGTTAATTCAAAGAAACACAGAGAATAATAGTTGTTATTATGCAAATAATTTTACCAATAATCCGTGGTATTACAACAATGTATTTGATTTGACAGCACATGAAATACTTATCTACTCATTATTGTTACATAAATGTATAGTAGAACAATCAGAAGCAAGCACTATATCTTATAAGGAATTACAACAATTAAGAAATAAAAGAGTTGGCAATTCAAAAGTTGTAGATGATACTACTCTTAATGCTTATGATAAAGCATTCGAAGGATTATGCAAGAAAAGACTTAAATATGATATAGGTAATTCAAGACAAAATAAAAATATTACATACAGACAGTATGAACAACCACTACTTATGGTATGGAATCTAAAAGAACAATCTAATGGTGATATGATTTTCGATTATTCACTAGGACCATTTGGTAAAACATTAATTGAATCTAAAAGATATTCTAATCTAGTGCCAGCCAAATATTTCACACTTAATTTTAAAGAAGTTATGACTTATGAAATTGCACTTTATGTATGTAGAATAATTTACATAAATAAAAGGAAGAAGAAACCAATTATTATCACTCTTAATTCTATTATGAAGAATATTAGCAAGTTTATAGATTCAGAAAAATATGGTTTAGTGAAATATTGTGATGCTTTATATTATAGTGGTCCTAATGTAAAGAGATTATGGCATAGTGTCATTATGAAAGTAATTGAATTATTAGATACATTAAAGATTGAATTGAAAATCAAGGATTATGTAGGCAATTATGATATTATAGAAAATTCACCATACTCAGTCCATTATCAATTCAAAGAAGTTAAATGGATTATCTATTTATACAACTGATGTTCAATCTCTAGCAATTAGAGTTTTATATATAACAACTAGAGTTTATTAGATAAACACAAAGTATGATAAATAAAGGGATTTAAGGTATATAAAAATTTCAATACACAAGACTCTAAGTCGATGTCAAAGCCTTAGTCCCCCACAGAATGGAGGTAAAAATAATGAAATATTATATACGTGGACTAAAGAAAATGGAAAAGGAAGAAGAGAAAATGGAAAAGCAAACGGATAGAGTTTTAAAAATAACCCCTAATATGATATTTAAAACTACTATGCTAAATAAAAGAATTTCAAAACAAAATGAAAAACGAACAATTCAAAAGAATGAGGAACAAAGAATATGAAAAACGAACAAATCAAAAGTGATAATGAGGCAAAAGTAATTGCTATGTTAAATACACCTATCCCTAAAGAATTAGTATCTAATGGAATAGCAACATTCTTTGACTCACCAGAGGATACATATCTCTGTTCAGATAATAATAGTAAAGATAATAAACAGAAGCAGAAAAAAGCAAAAAAGACTCAAGAAGTTACTTCTGATAAAGAGAATTCTACTACTAATGATAGTACTCAAGAAGTTACTTCTGATAAAGAGGGTTCTACTACTAATGATAGTACTCAAGAAGTTATTCCAACTAATAAGATTTTTGATAACGATTCAAATTGGTATTATGTAGTTGAAAATCAAGCATCATATGGAAATTCAAATGGAAAAATTTATAATATTGATAAGGATGGAAACCTTATTGCTAGTCTTAATATGCATGGACTTATAACACCTAAAGTAGAACAGTTAGAGGGTAATATAATAAGTCAAGAAGATAAAGAACAAATCCTCAAAAGCATTACTAATAGCATTGAGCAAATCAATTTTCTTCCAAAGCAAAAAGAGTTAGCAAAAGAAATAAAAGGATTCCCAGAAATAAATGAGCCAATACTAAAAATATTAGATTTAAAAGATGTTTGTCTTAAATTTAAAGATGAGAGATCTTTAATTCGTGCAATCTTTATAGCAAAGGATAACGATATATTTAAAGCATTGTTATCTATAGCTGCATTAAATAAAGTAGACTTATTCAATCAACTAATTGACAAGCAGATTTTTCGGGAATCTGACTTTCGCTACTATTTTACTACTTCTGGTTTAGACCAAGCCTGCAAAACAATTTATGAAACCATGATTTATTGGGTGGATGAATATTCTAAAATGCCATCCGTAGAGTTCCTTTTAAGTCAAATACAAGTACCATATTACAAAGAAATCGTAGATAGATATCTTTGGGATGAAGAAACTATTAAGACTTGGGTTGATGCTAATTATATAAAAATGAAAGAACATAAGTTTAATTATTTATTAGAAGAAATTAGAAAAGGTAAAATCAAAGGAATAAATAGTGTTATTGACTCACTAAGTAATATTGAAGAAACATATAAACCTTATGATGAAAAGTTACAAGATCCATATAATGATTTAAAGGAATATATTGAGTCTAAAGAAAATGAAGTAACATTATTCACAGGTATAAAACCATTAGATGACAAACAATTTACTATTGCTAAAGGGAAAATATGTTCAGTATTTGCTTACACAGGAAGTTTTAAAACCATGTTTTGTACTAATGTAGCATATAAATTATTAGGATTAAACACTAATGTTGTTTATATGTCATTAGAGATTGATAAACGAGAAATGTATATCAACTTTCTATCAAGATATTCATATGATGATGGTTCCCCACTATCACACAGTGATATTAAATGTTGTAACTTAGGTGATAATGATAAGAAATATTTATTTGAAGAATTACAACCAAATTTTACACAAAGAAGAAAGAATCATTTAATTATATTTGATGAAACAGATTTAACAACTAATACTCAAAGTGAATGCACCAAATTATTATCTAATGCAGAAAATGAGTTTATTAAAAGAACAGGACACGGTGTTGACTTACTAATTGTAGACCATATAAATTTATTAAAATTTAGTGAAGAACGTAAGATGAATGATTATGCAGCTGTAAATCATTGGATGAGTTACTTCCGTAAGAATGCCATAGATTTTTTAGGCACAGGTAGACAAATTGCTATATTATGTGCAGCCCAGAGTTCACGAGAAGGTTTTAAAGAAGCTACTAAAAATAAAGGTAAATATTCTCTAACAAATATTGCAGAAGGAAACGAGATAGAACGTTCTTCATCATATGTATTATCAATTTATACTTCAGATGATGATAAGAAAGCAAATAAAACAAAAATGCAAATACTAAAGTATCGTGATGGCAACCATACAGATGACTTACTGGAAGTTTTAATTGATCCAAAGTATTATGCTTTTGGAGTTATAGAAAATCTTTATAGTTCTGGAGATACAAAAATGTATAACATTCCAGGTAACAACATCTCTAGTAATAGCAATACATTTTGTAGACCATCAAGGAAAATATAAAGGTGATTAAAGATGATATCACAGAAACAATTTAAAGAAATATTGAAACAACCATTATCAATTTTGGGTATGCTTCTTGATAACTATTTACGATTTGTTAGACTAGGAGTTAGGAAACATCACCCGTTAAATAAGTCAATTCACAATCTTCCTTATTTTGCATATATTTCATTGAGGAGGAATCCGAAAATGAAAGTAATTGCTCATTTTAAGGAAGACGGAGAAAACTTACAAAAGTTGGTAGAACAACTATTATTAGAGGTGGTAGTTATTAAGTAATTATAGATTGGAGGGATATTTTTGGATAGAGAATCAGAAATGAGAGATAATTTATTTAGAGTTGTAACTGTACTCTATATTATTATTTATGCACGTTTATCTAAGGAAGAAGAAGGTAAAACACCAGAAGAACAATCTAAGAGTATTCAAAATCAAATTGACATATGCCAAAGATATATTAATGATGAACAACAAAAATATCCCAACATTCAATTTAAAGTTGTAGCAAAGTTATCAGATGATGGAATTAGCGGAACAACATTTGACCGAGCAGATTTTAAGAGACTAATAAAATTAATTGAAAGCAAACAAGCAAATATGGTTATCACTAAAGACCAATCAAGGTTTGGACGTGAACATATAGAAAGTGATAATTATATGGAACGTTGGTTTCCTGAACACAATGTTAGATATGTAGCAGTATTGGATGGTGTTGATACGTATGTGCCTGATAGTGCAAATAATGATATGGCACCTATTAAAAATTGGATGAATGAAATGTATGCAAAACACACTTCACGTTCAGTTAAAGCAACAAAGAAAAAGAATGCTTTAGAAGGTATATGGAATGGTGGTGAGCCTGTTCTAGGGCTTCAAATTGATCCAAATAATGAAGGATGTTTAATTTTAGAGCCTAAAGGTGCAGAAATAGTTAAA
This sequence comes from uncultured Bacilli bacterium, assembly GCA_948497845.1. Taxonomy (GTDB): domain Bacteria; phylum Bacillota_I; class Bacilli_A; order RF39; family UBA660; genus Onthocola_B. Next base: position 48,764 of record CAOOMX010000004.1, read on the forward strand.
ATGCTTGCTGATTTAGTATTAGATAACAAAAGTTTAGATGAAATTGTTGATATACTAATAGAAAAGAAAATACCTATACCATCAATTATTAAAGGAAACAGCCGAAACTTAAATAAAGAAGTTGAAGAAATATGGGATACAGAGACCATTAGAGATATATTAACTAATGAGATGATTACAGGAGTTATGGTACAAGGTAAAACAACCACTTTAAGTCATAAATCTAAAAAAGTCATTTATCTACCAGAAGAAGATTGGATAAGGGTACCTGATAAAGTCCCTGTAATTATACCTAGAGAAAGATTTGACGCTATTCAAACAATGCTCAAATCAAATAAGAATAAAACAACGAAATCTCATGACTATCTATTAAAAGGATTAATGAGGTGTGCGGATTGTGGGCACGCCATAAGTATCAAACATTTTAAAGATAGGAAAAATAACTACGTTGAATGTTGTTATTATAAGAAATATGGAAGAAGAAAAGAAGTATGTACTGCACATAGGTTTAGTTACGAGGAGTTAGAAAAGTTAGTATTAGATAATGTTAAAAATGAATGTATGCAATATGTTAAAGATAATGATTTAGCAGAGAAATTAAAGAACAAGAAAGAAAGTAAAGAAAAGCAAGTTGATTTAAGATTAAAAATTGATAAATGCAACAGGAACATTGATAAGTTGAATAAGTCTATTGATAAAATGTATCAAAGGTTGGATGCAGGCATTATTGATGAAGACGATTATACAAGAATGACAAAAAATACTAAAGCAGCCATAAATTCAGAAAAATTATTATTGGAGACATATACAAAAGATTTAGAAGTATTAAAAGAAAAGAAAGTCAAAGAGCCAAACTATATTAAGATAGTCAAAGAATTCCTTTCACTAAAAAAGCCTAATAGAATACTATTGTCTAGGCTTATTGAAGTGATATATGTCAACGAAGATGGCACAATAGATATACATTATAGGGTTAAAAATCCTTATAAAGATAATTAGTGCCACTTTTACCCATTGGAGGTAGGTCCAGCGATACCTTGAGGTCCTTGTAAGCCAGTAGCTCCTGTTGCTCCAGTTGCTCCAGTACTTCCTGTTGGCCCGGTTGGTCCAGCGATACCTTGAGGTCCTTGTAAGCCAGTAGCTCCTGTTGCTCCAGTTG
>CAOOMX010000005.1 GCA_948497845.1 uncultured Bacilli bacterium
CTTTTAGATTTATTAGAAAATGATATTGGTAAGAAAAGTTTTAAGCCTTTAAAAGACAAAGTCTATTCTAAATATGAAAAGGGATTTTATGTTCGGGCCAAAAAGAATGAATTTCCTAATTCTAAAAAAGCTATTTCTTATGTTTTACGTTATTGTGGTAGACCTTGCTTTGCTCAGTATCGTATAATAGATATTGACGATGACGATTTTATCTATTTTTGGTATCAAAGACATGAAGATGATAATTTCGTTATTGAAAAAATTCACATTTTTGAATTCATAGCTCGTCTTATTAGGCACATTCCTGATAAAAATTTTAAAACGATTCGTTATTATGGTATTTACTCTTCTCATTCTCACAAACTTATGCATACTTGTAGATTATTAATTAGCAAAGAGAAGTTACCATTTTACAAGTCACTTACAAAATGGAGAAATTTACTTGTTATGACTTTTAATATTGATCCTTTGAAATGTTCTAATTGTGGTACGATCATGGAATTCAAATTTGGTTTTACTTAGTTTATAGAAAGAAGGTTATTTTTTTGAAAAGCAAAAACGAAAAAGAAATTGAATTTATTTGTCCTAAATGCAAGACAAAAGAAAGGATTCCAACTGAAATAGTAGAAATGCTAGACCAAGCAGACCAAATCGGTGTTGATACTTCTGTTCCTCCTCGTTTTAATTGTGAAAAGTGTCCTGGAAAAATGGTCCCTATTTACTATATTGGTGTTAACGGTAAAGTTTTCGAATATAAAGACTAATTTTTAATTCATCTAAAAATGAGTATGTTTTTACATGCCCTTTTTTCATAATGCGTACATATATATGCCTGTTTCTTCTAAGATGCATTTTCCTAGAAGATAAAAAAAGATAACGTTGACAAGACGTTATCTAGTTTGAATCAATCGAAGCTTTAGTCGAGCCAAGATTGCTTGTCGGAAGTTTAACTTTCTTCCATATAGCTATATACTTAATAAGCACAAGACCATATACGTGGCATTCCATACGCTTCGTCATATAATAAAATATGACTCTTGAGATAGTAGCAAATAAACTCTTCGTAGATTCACTACTATCTCTTGCAACAAAATATCTTATTAAGTAATTTAATTTTATCATAAAAACAGTTACTTGACAAGCGTTAATTTATGATTATTCACTATCACAATTCACACATACGGTTTCATTGTTTTTTTCTACTAATAATTCACCACATTCTGGACATTTTTCTCCTGTCGGCTTATACCAAAGCGCATAATTACATTTTGGATAATTATTGCAGCCATAAAACAATTTGCCTTTTTTGGTCTTACGTTCAACCATCATTCCTTTATCGCATTTTGGACATTTACATACTTCTACAACTTCTTTTTGGGCTTTAGGAATATACTTACAGGTTGGATAATTTCCACATGCAACAAATTCCCCATATTTTCCTTTTCTTTTGACTAAATCTCCACCACATTCTGGACATTTTTCACCAGTTGTTTCTGGAGCTTTCTTTTCCATTTCTTCAAAAGCTTTTTTAACAAGAGGTTCAAATTCATCATAAAACTCATGTAAAACTTTTTTGTTATCTTTTTTAGCTTCTGCTATATCATCTAAATCTTTTTCCATATTCGCTGTATATTCTACATTTACGATGCCACTAAAAAATTCTTGTAACTTATCTGTTGTCTCAAATCCAATTTCTGTTGGCTCAAACTTCTTATCTTTTAATATTACATATCCTCTTTCTTTAATTGTCCCAACTATTGTTGCATATGTACTAGGTCTTCCTATGCCTAAACTTTCTAATTCTTTTATCAAACTACTTTCTGTATATCTTGGTGCTGGTTTAGTGAAATGTTGTATTTTATCAATCTTATCCGCTGTTATAATATCTGATTTATAGTCTTTAAAGTTTGGTAAGACAACATCTTCACTATCTTCATACTCTCCATATACTTTTAAATACCCATCAAAGATTAGTACACTTCCTGTTGCTTTAAATGTATAACCATTATTTTCTAATATTACAGTTGTAGCAAGTGTCTTAGCATCTTTCATTAAACTAGCTAAAGCTCTTGTATAAATAAATTTATATAATTTATATTCATCTGCTGATAAATAACTTTTTACGGATTCTGGAGTACGATTAATACTTGTTGGTCTTATCCCTTCATGGGCATCTTGCATATTTTCGTTCTTTTTTCCAGCTTTTACATAACCAACATACTCTTCTCCATACTTTCCTTTTATATATCCAAAAGTCTCTTTAACAAATGAATCAGATATACGTACACTATCTGTACGCATGTAAGTAATTAAACCTACTGTTTCACTTCCTAAATCAATTCCTTCATAAAGTTGTTGAGCTATCTTCATTGTTTTAGATGGAGCAAACCCTAACTTACTAGAAGCCGCCTGCTGAAGGGTCGATGTTTTAAATACCTCTCTTGCACTCTTATTTTTTTCTTTTTCAGTTACAGACTCAATCTTAAAAGAACGTGATAATTTTTCTAAAATTTCATCTGCTGCTACTTCATTTGGTATTTCTATTTCTTTTCCATGATACTTTTCTAATGTTGCTTTAAAAGCATTAAAGTCTGCTTCAATCGTCCAATATTCTTTAGGAACAAAAGCTCTTATTTCTCTTTCTCTATCAACAATTAATTTTAAAGCTACACTTTGTACTCTTCCTGCTGATTTACCACCTGTTTTTCTTTGCATTAATTTACTTAATCTAAATCCAATGATTCGATCTAATATTCTTCTTGTTTCGCCACTTTTTACTAAATCAAAATCTATCTTCCCTGGGTTTTCTATGGCATTTAAAACTACATCTTTGGTAATTTCATTAAATACTACTCTTTTGTATTTTTCATCTGGTATTTTAATTTCATCAAAGATATGCCATGAAATGGTTTCTCCTTCTCGGTCTGGATCTGTTGCCAAATATACCGTTTCTACTGCTTTTACATCTTTTTTTAATGCATTTACATCTTTTGTTTTTCCTTTTATAATCACATAATTAGGTTCAAAATCTTTTTCTGTATCTACTCCTAAACCATATTTTCCAGTTGTTGCTAAATCTCTTATGTGACCCTTACTTGATACTACTTTATAATCACTCCCTAAATATTTTTCTATTGTTTTACATTTAGCTGGTGATTCTACTATTACTAAATTTTTCATGTATCCTCCTTTATTACTGTTTCTTCTTTGGCTTTTTTTAAGGCATTTTCTAAATATTCAAAATAATTATTTCTTATAATACTACTACTTATTTGCATCTTACCAGTAATCATTTGATTGATTCTTTTAATTTCTTCAATCGTCATAGCATCCTCTTTGTATTCCGTTATTTTACTTGTGGCAGCATTATAATATATTGCATCATTTTTCCAAGAACCATCAGCAAACGTAACTATATTTTCATAATCTGCACTAAATAAATCCGTTCCCATATATAATCTTGGATCATATTCTAAATTGAAAAGATTGGCTATGGTTGGTAATAAGTTTATATACGATGTATATGTATCTATTTTTTTACTTTCAGTTGCACTATTATAAATTACAAATGGTGTTTTTTCTACTTCATAATCTTCTAAATTATATGGTAATACTTCATTGATTGTATCTTTCTTTAATCCATATGGGTAATGATCTCCATATAAAACAATTACTGTGTCATCTAAAATGCCACTTTCTTCTAAACGATCTAGTAAAATACCTAAGGCATTATCTACCGTCTTTAACTTCGATAAGTATCTTTTTAAATCTTTTGAGTAATCGGTATCTTCAAATAAACTTAAGTATTTGTCTCCTTCTACGCTTTTTGTAACATAGGGTTGGTGCGATGATACAGTTGTAAGCCATAACATAAAAGGATCTTCTTTATTTTCTAAAGTGATGTCCATCGCAACTTTCATAAAGTCTTCATCACTTGACCAATTCTCATATTCATTATAATAAGGGATACCTAAATCGTCAACTCCATAATACTTTTCACTTCCTAAATTTTTATGAATTGTTTTTCTAGAGTAGTAATGTTCTAAATAATTATGCATGCTTGTTGCTTTATAATGCTTATTTTTAAATAAATTGAATATAGATTCATAATATGTATTATCTTTATAAACATTAGCTGTACAATTATTATATATTGTATAAAGACCAGTCATTCCACTAAACTCATTATTCCCAGTTGCACAACTATTTCTAGGAGAATAATGATTGGTAAAGGCCCAGCCTTCGTTATATATTTTAGCGAAATTAGGGTAATATTCTGGTAAATAAGCAATAATATCATTGACACTCTCTAGCATGATTACAATTAAATTCTTATTTTCAAAAATGCCTGTATATTCATTGTAGTCAATAATTTTTTGATTCTTTAAATACTTATTTATGTCATTCATCTTTTTATTCTTTTCATTTTTGATGACTGATTCCCATAACGTATCATCTATCTTTCGATCACTTGGAGGTACTATCTCTACATTTACAAAGTAATCAGGACTCTCTTCTTTTTCTATATATAGACTTTTAATGTCTAAAAAGCCATATCCTAATACTCCAAATTTATTTACAGTTAAACTAGGTATACTTGGATTATAAAACAAATCTTTAGTACTTACTGTTTGTAAATCATCTTGCATAAATGCTACTGTTAATGATTTACTATACAAAAAGATTTCGATAATTAATATACTCCCTACTAAAGTTGTTTTTAAAGCATTTTTAAAAAAGGTATTTTCTTTTAATAGGAACTTTTTACTCGTCTTTCTCACTACATATTTATCTAAGAATATATAATATGCTACTAAAAGTAGGAAGGGAATAAAGACTAAATAATATATTTTTAGAAAGGATGCTAAAAATTCTTTAATATAATCTGTTACTGCTCCTAATTGACTTCTTGTATTTATAGACATATATACCCCTATAAAATTGTTAAAACCTAGTTGAATAAAAGCGTATATACTTAATAAAAAAGCTGAAGCAATAGCAAAATATTTACTTACTCTTTTGCCTACCCATGAAAAAACATAGGATAATACTAACGCTATCATACTTGAACTTAAAAGTATTCTTAACATGGTTATATCCCATATATTCATTCCACTGATAAGACGAAATGTTGCTTCTAAAGCGAAAATAAATATCCATAAAACAAAATAATTTTTCATTAAATTATGCTTGTGCAATTTTATCTTCCTTTCCTTCTTCTAAAATTTCCTTAACAGGTTTGTAAGTCTTTCTATATTCTTCTAAAACGCCATATTTTCTTAGATTTTCTAAATGTTCCTTTGTTGGATAACCTTTGTGCTTTTTAAAACCATACATTGGATATAACTCATCTAATGCATATAGGATGTGATCTCGTGTAACTTTTGCTAAAACACTGGCTGCTGCTATCGTAATGCTTAGTGCATCTCCATGAATAATTGGTAATACATTTTCTCTTTCTAATTTCATAGCATCTGTTAATATATATTCAGGTACTACCGTTAAATTGTCTAATGCTATATTCATTGCTTTACGAGATGCTTCTAAAATATTTATTTCATCAATGGTTTTTGCATCAACTATACCAATTCCATAACTAATTGCATCACGCTTGATGATTTCAAAAAATTTCTCTCTTTTCTTTTCGCTTAGCTGCTTGGAATCTGTTAAGCCTTCTAATTTATAATTTTTTGGCAATATAACTGCTGCTGCCACAACCGGGCCAACTAAAGGACCGCGCCCTGCTTCGTCGGTCCCTGCAATTAAATTATAGCCTTTTTGGTATAATTCTTGTTCATATTTTAATAATTCGCTTTCCATATGTCAAATGTTACTCCTTTAATAGACCCATTTACAACATCATTGTATACATGTAAAGATACCTTTTCATAATCGGTTTCCCCATGCTTACATGCCCCAATTTTTCGACCTATTTCGTCCATTATTTCTACTGGGTCTTCTTTGTCCACTTCTATATTATACCTTTTTTCTAGGATTTGTGGGTAATTATTTTTCAAAAAGGAAACAAGATAGCCTCCAATATCTGTCATATTTAGAATTTCTGATTTAATCGCTGCAGTAGATGCAAGCGCTAAAGCTTCCTCATTGTTCTCTATTTTAGGCCATAACATACCAGGTGTATCTAATAGTAATATCCCTAAATTTGTTTTTAGCCAATTGATATTTTTGGTTATTCCAGGTCTGTTTCCAGTATTTGCCACTTTTTTACCAGCTAGTTTATTGATTAAGGTGCTTTTTCCTACATTTGGTATTCCCATTACTAAAGCATGTATTTCTTTTTCTTTCAAACCTTTCTTTTTACGTTTTTGCTGTTCTTCTTCCATAACCTTTTTCGTTAAGTCTATTAGCTGTAAAAAATCTTTATTATTTTCTAAATCCATTAATAGTACTGTGTATCCTAAGTCTTCATACATCTGTATCCACTTCTTGGTTACTTCTAAATCACATAAATCTTTTTTAGTCATGATTAAGAAACGATGCGTTCCTTTTATGTAGTCATTAGCATCTTTTATCTTACTTGATAGAGGTAACCTTGCATCTATTAATTCATACACTACATCTATTAATCCAATATTTTCAATAATTTTTCTTTTTGTTTTAACCATATGTCCTGGATACCAGTTAATTGTCGAATTTTGTTGATTATTGTCTTTCATTTATTTCACTTCCTTTTTTTCATTACATAATATTTTTATTAGATAATACAGAATAATTTTTATTTAAAAATTCAGAACGTATTTGATTATATAATTCACTATATTTATCAACAGGCGTTCTCATATATTTTATAAACAATTGAACTTGAATATCTAAATTAGACCGTTTTGAATTATTTATTAAATCTTTTATATCTTGAGGATCATATATATTATAAAACATCGATATATTCCAATAAATTAATAGAATTTTCCTTACATAATCTCTTAATTCACTTTCCTGTTTTTTAGTTAATTGATATCCATCATTTCCATGAATATAACGTGAACGTATATCATAGTAAGTTGATATTCTCCATTTAGATTTTAAATAGTGATTCCAATGCTGAAAATAATAGTGTAAATCTTATTCCAACATCCTGTGATTCAAAAGAACTTAAATAAAAATTTAAAGCCCTTTTGTATCTTATATTTTTTTCTTCAAGATCAATTATTGTAGAATCTGCAATATAAAAATGTAATCTTTGTTCAAGTTTATTTTTTAATTCATCATCATAATCACTAACTGTTATTCTCGATACATCCCAATTCGCACCACCAACATAAGTATAAAAATCTCCTTTATCATTATAAATTCTTGTATTAAAAACAGGTAATGTTATTCCTATTCCAGTTAACAATCTGATTTTCTTTTGTAGCAAATCAACCTTTTTAAATTGTTCATTTAACATCATTTTTTCTATTTCACTTTTTGAAATTTCATTTTCAATTTCATATTTAACTAATTCTTCATTCTCAAAATATTCGTAGTAATTGCCATCTTTTTCCTCACATGCATACATTGAATTAAGCAAATGTCCAGATGAGTAAAATATATAATCAGGATTACTTGTATCTATCAAGTTTTCATTATATATACCTGTTCTTTCTATAAATCCATCAAGTTTAAAATTTATCATTGGAAATAAACCACTTATCAATATTTTAGTTTTATAATATAAAATCATTATTACTCCTTTTTAGTGCATTTTTGATAATTTATAATTTTTTCTTTTGCCATACTAATCTATGCCACTTTTTTTAATGCTTGTTTCTTCTAATAATAAATCAAAATCTGATTTATATAATTTATCCTGCTTTATTCTATATCTTTCAAACTCAGATAAAGCTTTATCACAAGCAATTTCATGAGATATTTTACCTGCATCTTTTAATATATCTAGATCATCTGCCAACAAAAATTTATCTATTCTAACTGCCCAATCCTCCATTGTCATCGGAATATGTCTTTTAGCTCTATTTTCTGCCAAATCTAAAAATGCTGATACTATAAGTTCTAAACTCTCTAGTTCTTCTTTATTTAAATAATTTTTTGCTATCACAACATCAGTTTCTAATATTTTACCATTAGGAGAATTTTTCCAAGACGTTAATCCCATATATTCTTTGTCAGCATTTGCTCGATTATATATTATTTCTGCTGCTGTTTGACGAGATACTGCATAGTGCATCTTATTTTGAACTTTTTTGAAAAATTTAATAGTAGTTGGAGATTTAGAATCATAATCTACACTTGTAGCGTATATATCGGTTACTTTTTGATAAAACCTTCTTTCGGACAATCTTATTTCTCTTATTTCTGCGAGTAAAGAATCATAATAGTCTTCATCGAAAAAAGCACCATTTGCCATCCTCTTTTTATCAATTATATAACCTTTTTTAGAAAATTCCTTCAATATATAAGTTGCCCATCTTCTGAATTGAATAGCTCGATCAGAATTCACTCTATACCCAATCGAAATAACCATATCCAAATTATAATACTGAACATTTCTTTTTACTTCTCTACTTCCCTCGACTTGAATTAGTAAGAATTTCTTACTAGTTGAACTTTCATCTAATTCATAAGTATTATATATTTCGTTAATATGCATAGTTATATTATTTCTTGTTGTATTAAAAAGTTCTCCAATCGATTTTTGTGTTAACCATAAATCTCCATCTTCAAATCTTACCTCTACACCTTTATCATGTGTTTGCCTTTCAAAAATTAGGAATTCTGCACTACTACTTCTTATAATTAAATCTTTTAGCATTTTTTTCACCTCTTTTTCTTTCATTTTAGCTAAATGTGTAAAAACTTATTTTAAATAAGTCCTTTATTTATAAGGCTTTGACTATGGTTTTACATAAATCCCGATATCCCAGTTGATTGTTGTATTTTGTTGATTGTTGTTATTCATGTTTATCACTTCCCTTATATTTCATATTCATAAACATTTTTGATATAATGTTCACCGAAAATTTCCCATGGTTCTTGTCTAATAAACTTACCACCTATATGTTTATAAAACTCATTGATGGATTTCCTACTAAACATCCGATTACAACTTTTTTATAACCTTTATTTTTTAATACTTCAAAAGCTATATTAATTAAGGCTTTACCATAACCTTTTCCCTTTTCATTTGGATATAAATACAAAACTTGTATTTCTCCACATTCTTCATATCCACTTCTATTAGATGGTTTTATCTTCATAATACCAATGACATTATTATTATCATCGCGATAAATTAAAAAATCGTGAGTAGTTATTTGTAAATTATTTTTCATTTATATTCACCTCTTTCTTATGTTCTTAAATGTTGTAATCGCTTTTCTAATTTCTATTATAAATCACATAAAAATCACTATATTTTTTATAAATTTTAATAAATTTAAGAACTTCTTAATAAAAATATGCAAGATCTAAAATTGATAAAATCCTTTGTTTATAATGAATTAATGCGCTCTTTATTAAATCGTAATCAACCAGTTAATACTAGTTTTTTGGAACGTTTTTTCTACATTTTCCGTAAATTTCACTTCTTTTTTAAAGTCTTGAACGCATATAATTATAACATAAAAGAGTAGATTTGGCACTTACTCTATTCTTATTTACAATTGCTATTAATCAGTATTAATAATCATATGGCATTGAAACAAATCGTTTATGCAATTCTTAATACTATAATTATCTAATCCTAATCTTTTTAATTGCATCATATAAATAACTCTTTCTAAAAATATAACATCTTCCATTCATCTGTATAACCTTTGCTACGATAATAATTGACTGCACGATTTATAGCAATTTCGGGATCAAATACTTTATCAATTCTTTCACTTTCAAGATTTGCAAGCCACATTTTAAAAGGTTCAGCTTTTGGACTAGGAACTTATTCTATAAGTCTAAGAATTCCTTTTGTATCCAAAGTGTCTGTCTTATAAAATTTTCCGTCTGAAGATTTCATTTTCAGTTGTCGACACTTTGTCGATAACTCACTTTTTCTTCTTCGGTCATTCTTTTTTTAATTTGTACCAATAATCATTAGGATTTTTGCTCTTTGTTAGAGTGCTTATAACATCAACTACGCTAAAATAATACTCTTCTTTTTCACTATCCCAAATACTTCTTATTTCCTTATCTTCAAATAAATTTAATATTGTCTTTAATTTATTTTCCAAATTACCATCTTCTTTCTTTTTTATTTAATAGGCTCTGGGAAATTCTTTTCATCTGTTATTAAAACTTTTTTTAATAAATAATTAGTTGCATGTGGTGGATGGTTTTCCAACTTTCCATACACTGTAAATCCCATTTTTTCATAAAATCCTTTTGCTTGAAAACTCCATGTATCGGTTCTAATTCCTATACATTTATTTTCTAGTGCAAATATTTCAACCTTTTTCATTAAATTTGTGGCAATATCAATATTTCTATATTTTTCATCTACAAATAATAAATCAAGCCATGTCCAATATCCATCATCAATAAATCCGTATGCTCCACCTATTATATCATTACCAACATATGCATAGAATCCAAATTTTCTTTCTTCTTTTTTATACATAATTGGATTTAGCCATTCATTTTTCGAAAAATTATATAATTCCAAATTATGTTCAATAAACTCTTTATTTTCTTTTGAAACATCAAATTTATAAGCAATATTATTCATCTTATTTCACTCCTTTAATACAAAAAGCAGCCGCAATTTTATGCTTTAAATCATGCCCTTTTTGTTATCAATTGTATCATAATTAAGCTTTTTTATAAAGCATAAACGTGTTATAATTATTTTATCGAACATAATTTAAGGAGTGTATTTGATTATGAATTTGGAATTGGAACCTATAAATATATTTGATTTTGATGGTACCCTTACTACTGAAACATGGCCTAAATTCTGGGTATGGGTAGAAAAATACGGATATGATGGAAAAAAGCGAAATGATGAATTAGAATTTGCATTAGCGCAATATAGAAAGGTAAATACTGGAACAGACTTAGAAACTTTTTTTGGTTTTTTCAATAGCTTACTCCAAAAGCATAATGATACTATTACTCTTGAAGAATTAATGAATGGATAAAAATGTATTAAATATAATCCTGGAGTCATAGACTTTTTAAAAAATAGTAATATTAAAAATTATATTGTTTCTGGCGGAATTAAAGAATTTTTAGATAATTTAAGTACTTCATCTTATTTTGATGGAATATATGGTACCCCTTTAATATGGAATAAAAATAAAATTTGTAGGATTGGCTCTATAATGACTGATGATAAAAAAAGCGCTTTTTAAAGAAATCTTAAAAAATAACAATCGCAAAAATGATGATTGTAGAAATGTTTACTATATTGGTGACGGTTATAGTGATTTTGCTACAAAGGAATTTGTTCATAAAAAGGTGGAAAAGCAATTTTTGTTCATCAACCAAATAAATACGATGACCTTTATCAACATAATCTTGAAATATATAAATTGTTAAATAAAAATAATATTGTAAGTTTTTGTTGTATTGCAGATTATACTAAAAATAGTAAACTTTATAATGCTTTAAATAGGTTATAGAAACAAGTATAATTAACATTAATTGTGTTGTGTTTTAATTTATTTAGTAACTTTTTCTGTCTTTTTGAGATTTTTTTAAAATAGTTCCATTCTTATATTTTCCATAATGAAACCGAAGAGCAAAATTTTCTTCTGGCACTTGTCCGAAATATATCTCAAATTCGTCCGCTGCAACCTTTGAGGCTATTTCCTTCAAATAATCCAAGACTTCACTAATTACGTTTTCATCGAACATAAAATTATCTTTATAAAAAATGACTTTTCCATTTAGATAATATCCTCTTGTAATTTTATTAAAAGTGTATTTTATCTAATCCTTTCGTTTGACAATATTCAAAATGCGACTTTTTACTTTCTTCTGGCAAAAATTCAAGCATATCATTTAAAATGATAAAAGTCTTTCTCTGTTTGTGAAATTCTCTTGCTTCATCTTTGGTATCGTATCTATAATCCATTTTCATTGCCCTCGCTTTCATAAAAATTTCACATAAATTTTAAAATCTTAACAGATTATTTTTCTTTCTCACTTTGGGCAGTTAATTCTAAGAATCGATTGTTCCATTTTGTTGTTGCATCTCCCGTCAAAGATTTTGAATATATTATTGTGTGATTATTTATTTCTTCGCTTTCTAACGCATTATTATAAAATTCTTTTAACATTTCTTTTTTTTCATATAGTTTAATAGCTTTATCAAATGCACTTTCTGTATAAACTCTTATAGTCGTATAACCTTTTTCTATCGATATTCTTTCAAAAAAGTCAAATAGTTTCTCTCCATAACCTTTTTATCTATGTTCTTGCAAAACGCCAAACCAGCTTAACCAAGCATCTGAAGGATATTCATTATACGAATATAAGCCAACTACTCCAATAGGGGTTTCTTTGTCATATGCAATGTAATTTACCATTTCTTTTCGATAAGGATCGTTAGTAATTCCTTCTATATAGTTTTTTCTTCCATCTTCGTCTGGGAAAATGCTATTTTGAATCTGAACAGCCACTTCTAAATTCGCATAATTTACTTCTTCATATCTTATATTCATTTTTTCCTCGCTTGTTATTTAGTTAATTTTAGCAAAACTTTCTTTAGTGTTTGGTATCTAAAAGTATTCATTAGTTCTTCAGCTGTTAAATCACTAAAAGCTTTTTGATATTCATCTATTATAAATATGGTATAAAAATATGGTTTTTTTAATTCTCCTACAATATCCTTAGCAATTACACCATTACTTTCTCCAAACTCTTGAAAATGACTGCCATCTGGTAGTATGCATGTTACACAACATCTATAACATGCCCTTCTATTTTCTTTTTCTTTTAAGTTTCTTAATAGCTTTATAACACATTGATGCGGAGGTACATCTTTATTGGCTAACATTTCATCATCTGCATATCTTGCTGTATATAATCCAGGATCTCCATTTAAGGCTTCACAAAATAGTCCTGTATCATCTGTTATGATAGGATAATTCAAGCCTTTTTCGTGACAAAAGTCATATAGAGCTTTCGCTTTAATAAAAGCATTTTCTTCAATTGTTTGACCATTTTCTTCAATTTCACCTTTATTCCAGCCAATATCATCCATATTAAGAATTTCAAAATCTAGGTTTAAGCTATGACTTAATTTTTGTAAATCCATTTGTTTTCTTTTATTGGTAGTTCCAAATATTATTTTCATTGTTATTTATGCCTTCCTTTTTTAGTAAATTTATATATATTTCTACTATATCTAGTTTATCATATCTTTTTTATTTATCCAATTATTTCATAATAAAAAACCAGTAATTTATCCTTACTGGTTAAAAATTTTTCATCTTATTAAAAGGAAATATTCTTGTTATAGTTACACCTTTTATGTCTTCTTTTTTGACAGGACCGAAAGATCTACTATCTTTACTTATTAAACGATTATCTCCTAATAAAAAATACTCATCATCTTTTAAAACTTTTTTCTCATAATTACTTGTTTCGCCGTAGGCAGCTTCATCTTCTATAACCTCATCATTAATATATATTTGGTTATTTTTTATTTCTACGGTTTCTCCTGGAAGCCCAATAACTCTTTTAATTATGATTTCATTATCTTTTTTCTCATTTAATACAACTATATCATAACGATTAATTTTAGCTAAGCGATAAAGCAACAAAATGTCTCCATCATGTAATGACTTATCCATACTTGCCCCATCTACTCGCACTGGCGTTATAATAAATGCTCTTACTAATATCACGATAATAATAATAGCTATATATGGTATTAATTCTTTTATTTTCTGTTTCATCTATTCATCCCCAAACCAAAAATAAGGAAAGAATTAATTTCTTTCCTTAACTTTATATTCTCTACGCATTCCTTTAATAAAGTTAAGCTTTGCACGTCTTACTTTACCTTTTTTAACAACAGTTATTTTGTCAATTGTAGGAGTGTTTATTGGAAAAATTCTGTTAACTCCAACTGAACCACTTTTTTTACGAACAGTGAAAGTTTCTGAAATTCCTCCACCATTTTTAGCTATTACTAAGCCTTCAAATGATTGAATTCTTTCCTTTTTTCCTTCTTTAACCCAAACATCAACTTTTACTGTGTCCCCAACTCTAAATTCAGGAACATCCTTACGAATATGTTTTGCACTAATCTTATCTACAAGATTTGCCATATATTTTCCTCCTTTTCTTTACCTATAATCTTATTATTAAACAGCGGATTATATACTTTTTGAGTCCAAATAGATTATATCACAGCTAAAAGTCTCTTGCAATCCCCTTTTTAATTGTCTGTTCTTTCTCTTTTTAATCCAACTGATGGTGTATAATCAGTAAAGAAGGTTGTATATTCTATTGGTATTTCTAAACCATTTTCTATAAATGAAGATACTATTTGATAATCTAAACAGCTAATCGCTGCCTTCCACATATATTCTTGCGGATTATTATTCGTTATGAAAGCTTGAAGTTCTTCGTCTTGTCCAAAAGATTTTACCAAAGAATTATCTTTAAATGCATAATAACGAATAATTATTCCTGTTTGTTCCGTTTTTCCATAAGGGGTTTTATCATAGGCTGATTCATAATAGTCTTTTACACCTTCTGTCATTTCAAACAAATGCATTTCTACATATTTTTCTGTTTTTTTATTTTCTGTGTAAGGATTTGTACTGATGTCTTGCCTATTTTCTACTATTTCATTGGATTCTATAGGTTGATCTACATGTGGCATTTCAGCTTTTTGATGCACTGCCATTAAACTTAATAATAAACTACTTAATAATATTATTTTTCTTATTTTGCTACTAGCGGTTTTAGCTTGGCAACATTTCGCACAAATGATAGCTTTTCTTACATCTTCTTTTCCTATGTCAGGCTTATTTCCACCTCTTGTAATATACATTTCAATGTCATCGTTTAATTTTTTTATACGTTCATTCATTTCTATTACAGTTTCTTCCACACGCTCTTGGCGTTTTTCTAGATCTTCTATTTTCTTTAACATTTCATTTACTAAAGATTCTAAAGAATTTGTTTCAGTCTTCTCTTTTTGGTCTTCTTCATCTCGTACTTCAAAGGCATCAACTTCAATCACTGTACCATTCATGTACTTGCTTTTAGCTTCTGTACTCGTTCTAGCTAATATTACTTCTAATATAGCTTGAAGGTCTTTTAAAGCAGTTTCTTTGTCACTTAATAAAAGATTTATTTGTGAAAGATTACTTTGCAAGGCTGAATCGGTTCCATTATTTAAATCCCTACAAGCCATTACATCTTTTATCATTTGATAAAATAAGTGTATAATATGCTCTTTGTTTTGTGAAACTGCATCATTTGCTACTACTTGCAAACTTAGTTCATCATAATAAATAAAATTATTTTTTAGCAAAAAGGATATAAAAGCTTTTAAAATATCGTAATCCACTGGTCTTGTTACATGCGTGCTTATTTCTTCTGTATCGTTCTTTTGCGTTGGCTTTTTTCTTTCATAATAGGCTTCTATAAATCGGCCTTTGCTTAAAGCTTCTTTAAAACTTTTAATAACTTCTAAAGTATTTCTTTTTTCTCCAACTGGTAAATTAAGTGTATTTTTAATAGCTTCATTTGGATAATAATATTTTGAAAAATCCATATGTACTGGGTCTACCATTTGATCATTAGGAATGTTTAAAATATTTATGTTATTGATAAGCATTTGTAAAAATTCATCAATCGTATTAACACAAATTGTATTATAAAACATATTTCTTCTTGCTTCTGTGTCATCATTATTGGTAATTACTTTTTTAAGTTCACTTGGTAGATTGCAAACTTCTTCAAAACATCTGGCTACACGAGCCCCAAGATAATAAGGTTTAGTAGAGATATTTATAGCTCGAACATCTACTCCTAATCTACCTAACTCTTCTATAAGCTTCATTAAAAAGGCCAAATGCGTTTTTCCTAATTCGATATATTCTTTTTGTTGTTGTTCATCACTTGCTGAACTTATCGAAAAATGATAGCTTTTGTAACCTAAACATTCAGACATTATTGTGTATATAGCAGTAATAATATACTCTGGTAAATAATCTAAATGTTTTGTTAAAAATTCTGCGCATTCTCTAATGTTTTCTTCATTCCACCTGGTATCGATTAAGTATTCACTCCAGCTTGTCTCTCTTCTTATCGTTTTGCTTTCTGGATTATATCTTTTTTCTTCTGGATTTGTTTTACATAAATCAAAATCTATTTGTAGCATTTCTAAAATTGGCAATTCATCAAAGGTCACTTGTCTATGCAGGTAGCTTTCATTAATACTATATGCCCTTTCATCAAATGCATTTATTAATGCTGGATTATGTAAAAATGTATATTTTTTCATTATTATCCCCCTTTTTTCACCTATTATTATACTTTTTCGCTATTTTGTCAAGAAAAAATAATAAGTTTTTTAGGCTTTTAGAAAAAATAAATTACACTTAAATATAGAATGATTAACAGAATAATTATAATTTTTAAAATGGGTCTTGTTTGTTCCTTATTCATTTACTTCGCTTCCCTCATACTTTAAAAAGAATACCAAATTTTCAAAGAAAAAACAAGAGCAATCTTTCTCTTGTTTACATATATCATCCTATTTTTTGCCATTTTCCTTCTAATGTAATATTCTTTTCTATCCCTTTATCAAAATCATATTTTTCACCATCTAAATACCAGCCTTCAAATGTATATCCTGTCATTACGGGATCGTTTGGTTTTATAGCATTTTCTCCTTTTTTCACTTTTTGAGCTTCTATGCTTGTTCCCATTTTAGAATCAAAAATAACATCATATGTTTTAAAAAAGGTCATATATATGATACTTCCCACTCCTATAAGTGAAAGTGCTATACCACTTAAAGCTATTTTTAATTTATCTTGTTTTTTCATTTTTATCTTCCTCTTCCCTTTTCTTCTTCCATTTCTATTTCTTGTTCTAATTCCATTACATGTACTTTTTTTAATTGAATTTCTAATACTTGTAATTTTTTTAAGTATTCTTCAATAAATTCTCTTTTTAAATATTGGTAGTACCTATTTAATAAAATATTTCTTAATCTATCTATTTCTGTATATGTAACAAGGACATTTCCACTTGTTTCATCATCATTACCACCTGATATAATACTATATATTATTTGTAAAAGGCGATTGTATTTATTTATTACTTTATCTTTTAATATGCACTCTACCATTGTTTCATTTAGAACAGTGATTTTTTCTACTCGATAACTACCATTTTTAGGGGTAAAGCTATAGCCTTTTTTCTCTTGATATAACAATACACTTTTACTTTCTTCTGTATTTTTTAAAATATAGCTTTCCATTATTTATCACCATCCCATAAATCGGGCCTTTTTTGCTTTGTCTTTTTCTCTTGTTCTGTTTTTCGATATTCTTTTATCTTTGCATGATTTCCACTTAATAATACATCTGGTACTTTTAAGCCTCGATATTCACTAGGCTTTGTATAATTGGGATAATCTAATAAGTTATTATTAAAGGATTCATCTTTTAAAGATTCTTCATTAATTACTCCAGGTATTAATCTGGTAATAGCATCAACAAAAGCCATGGCTGGTACTTCTCCGCCTGTTAAAATAAAATCCCCGATACTTAATTCTAAATCAACAAGCGTCTTAATCCGTTCATCAAAGCCTTCATATCTTCCACAAATAAATATTAAATGCTTTTTTTTGCTTAAATCTACTGCCCTTTGTTGTTTAAAAACTTCACCATCTGGTGTTAATAAAATAATATACGAATCTTCCGTTTTTATTTTATCTAAACAAAGGAAAATTGGCTCTGGTCGAAGAAGCATGCCTGCTCCCCCTCCATAAGGAGTATCATCTACTTGTTTGTTATGTAAAGGAGAAAATTCACGAAAATCTATTAAGTTAATTTCTACTAAATTCTTTTCTATAGCTCTTTTTATAATTGATTCGGTTAAAAAGCCTTGAAATAGATTGGGAAATAACGTCAATATATCTATTTTCATACATATACCTCCTAAAACGTCTTTATTATACTTGTTCTTTTCTTTTTTTTCAAATGTTTTTTAAAGGATTAAACTTTTTGCATTTTTAGTATATAATGTTTTACTCTCTTTATTAAAATACTCTACATACTCTTCTATAAGTGGTATTAAAAAGTCTTTGTCTTTTATCTTTACACGAACAAAATTATTTCTTTCCCCTTTTAATACTTCTGTAATTTTTCCTAAAAACTCATTTTTTTCTTTTATCTGTGCATCTATTAAATCTTCTAATAAGTATTCATTTTCTTTTAATTGTAAATCACTTTCTTCTATATATACATTTTTATTTACCAAAAATAATACTTCATTTATATTATTATAATCGTTTAATAGGACTAATTCATATTGCTTGTGTGGTCTGGCATTCTTAATTTTGTATTCTACTTCATCGATATAAAGAGAAAAATCTTTCGTATATACTCTTTCTCGATAAGCAAAATCACTTAATAGTTTTATTTCGCCTTTGATGCCATGTGTACTTACAATCTTGCCGAACCATCTTTTACTCATGATATACCTCATACATAATTATACTGGCCGCAACTCCAGCATTTAAAGACTCACAGGATTCTTTCATTTTGATATATATGAACGCATCACATAGTTTTTTTATGCTATCAGATATGCCTTTTCCTTCACTACCTATTACTAAAGCAATATTTTCTTTAGGAAGATCTCTTACATCTGTACCACTTTTTACATCTGTTCCTATAATTTTGTATCCAAGCGTTTTTATTGTAGGCAGAAATTCTTCTAAATCTCTTCTTAAAATATTCATATTAAAAATCATGCCTTCGGTTGATCGAATAACTTTTGGATTATATACATCTACTGATGTATTACTTAAAATAATCGTATGAATGTTGAAAGCTACAGCAGATCTTATAATCGTTCCTAAATTGCCCGGGTCTTGAAGTCCATCTAATATTAATATGTTTCCAGATATGGCTTCCTCTTTTATAAATTTTATAACAGCAGCATTATAACTAATACTTTTTTGGGAACTTATTTTCTGCATAATTTCCTTGGTTATATAATAGTCAGCCTTTTCATCAACTACACTGATTGTTTCTATGATAAGACCTTGCTTTTTAGCTTCATTTATTAGATGATCGCCTTCAATTAAAAATTTTCTTTCTTGATCTCGCACTTTCTTTTCTTTCAAAGATACCCAGTACTTAACTTTACTGTTTTGTAAACTTGTAATCTTCATAATTTCACTCTATTCTTTTAATTTTTTTCTTGCTTCTTTATAATTTGGATATGCACTTTTTACTAATTCCCAAAAATCTTTGCTGTGATTGCCTTCAAAAAAATGACATAATTCATGAATAATAACATAATCTATTAATTCAACTTCTTTTTCAATTAATAGGGTATTTAATGTAATCTCTTTTTTTTTCGTATTACATACACCCCATCTTGTCCGCATTAGTCTTGTTTTCCACGTAAATTCGGGTAAAGATGCAAAACATCTTTTACATAAGTTTAATTCTCGTTCATAAATTTCGGCGATGCTTTTTGACTTAAATGCCTCAAGAGCGTCATTAGAAGGTGCTATGACGCGATTTTTTATAAAGGTTACATCTTCTACAGCTTCTTTTATTTCTATATAGTATTTTTCCCCTAAAAAGAAGAATTTACCAACGTCATTGCTCTTTTCTTCTTGTCGTTCATACATTTTTAGAATAGGTATTTCATTTTCTTGAATTAATTTTTCAACACTTTTTATACTTAAATACATTGGAGCTGTTACATATAATTTTAAATCTTCTTTCACTCGAAAATAAATATTTTTATTTTTTTTCCTGATGATTTCATATTCTATTTCAAGTCCATTACTTGCCTTGTATATCATCTTTTAACAAGTCCCTTATTTCTTCTAAAGCCAATAACTCAGCACTCTTAACTGGTTCTTTTTCTTTCTTTTCTTCTTTTTCTTCCCTTTTATGCGTTAATTTGTTTACTATTTTTATGATGATAAATAAACAGAATGCTACTATCAAAAAGTCAATAATGCTTTGAATAAAAGCCCCATACATTATCTTGGTATCTTTAAAGGTAATGGAAAGATTAGAAAAATCTACACCACCTAAAATGAGTCCTATTAATGGCGTAAAAATGTTGTTTACTAAAGATGTAACAATGGATGAAAAAGCACCTCCTACAATAACCCCAACTGCTAAGTCAAGGACATTTCCTCTTGCTATAAATTTTTTAAATTCTTTAAACATATTATCACTCCTATTACATTTTATCATAGCCACTTTCTTTTTCCAAGTTATTTTCTTAAGTGAAACTTGATATTCTTTTTTAAAAATGACACAATTATTTTTGCGTCATTTTAATAACAAATTGATTATTTTCTACATCAATATTTAATGTATTCCCTACATGCACTTCGCTGCTAATCAGCTTATGAGCTATTAAAGATTCTATGTTTTTGGTTACATATCTTTTTATTGGTCTTGCTCCATATGTCGCATCAAAGGATTCTTCAATTATTTTAGTTCTGGCATTATCACTTAATTTGATTTTTATATTGCTTGTTTTTAATCTTAATTCTATATCTTTTATTATCTTATCTAATATAGAAGTTACTACATTTTTATGTAAAGGATTAAAGACAATGATTTCGTCTATTCTATTAATTAGTTCTGGCCTAAAAGTATTTTTTAATTCATTTAAAACTAATTCTTGAACGTTATCTTGCATTTCTAAAATATATTCACTTCCTAAATTACTTGTCATAATAATTATAGTATTTTTAAAATCTACTGTTCTTCCTTGAGAATCTGTTAATCTTCCATCATCTAATATTTGTAATAATATATTAAAAACATCTTTATGTGCTTTTTCTATCTCATCAAATAAAACGATACTGTATGGATTTCTTCTGATGGCTTCTGTTAATACGCCGCCTTCGTCATAACCAACGTATCCTGGAGGAGCTCCCACTAACCGAGATACATTAAAGCTTTCCATGTATTCTGAACAATCAATTCTTACCATATGTTTTTCATCATCAAATAGTTCATAGGCAAGACTTCTAGCAACTTCTGTTTTTCCTACTCCTGTAGGACCTAAAAAGATAAACGAACCAATAGGTCGATTAGGGTCTTTAATTCCACTTCTTGCTCTTATAATGGCTTCACTAACTAAACTTAAGGCTTCATCTTGGCCCATCACTCTTCTTTTTAAACGATTATTTAATTCTAATAATTTATCTTTTTCACTGCTTACTAATTTGGCAACAGGAATATTTGTCCATCTAGAGATAATACTTGCTATTCCTTCATCGTCTACGATATCACTTAATATCGTATTGATATTTTTCTTTTGCAAGTTTTGTAATTCGGTATCTAGTTTAGGCAGCATTCCATGTCTTAGTCTTGCACTTGTTTCTAAATCATAGTTGTTTTCTGCTGTTGCTAAATCAAACTTGGTCTTTTCAATTTCTTCTTTTTTTCTATTTATTTCCTCTTTAATGGATTTTTCTTCTTCCCATTTTCCTCTTAAAATAGACTCTTTTTCTTTTAACTCTTTTAAAGTCATATCTATTTCTTCTAAACGATGTGTCGATAATTCATCTTTTTCTTTCTTTAAGGCTTGTCGTTCTATTTCTAAACTCATTATTTTTCTCGTTAGTTCATCTAATTCAACAGGTACAGAATCTAATTGCATTTTAATAGTAGCACAAGCTTCGTCTACTAAATCAATCGCTTTATCAGGTAAAAATCTGTCTGTGATGTAACGATTTGATAAGGTTGCAGCGGCTACAAGGGCACTATCTTTAATTGATACCCCATGAAATACTTCAAAACGTTCTTTTAATCCTCTTAAAATAGTTATGGTATCCTCAACTGTTGGTTCTTGTACTAATACTTTTTGAAATCTTCTTTCTAAGGCACCATCTTTTTCTATATATTTTCTGTATTCATTTAATGTTGTAGCTCCAATAACATGAATCTCTCCACGAGCAAGCATTGGTTTTAGCATATTAGATACGTCCATTGTACCTTCTGCTCCAGATCCTACTATCATATGAATCTCATCTATAAACATAATAATATTTCCATCTGAATTTTTAATTTCTTTTAAAACAGCTTTTAATCTTTCTTCAAATTCTCCTCTGTATTTTGCTCCCGCTACTAAAGCTCCTAAATCTAGCTCCCATATTGTCTTTTCTTTTAAACTATTTGGCACGTCACCTTTGATAATTCTTTGGGCTAAACCTTCTACAATAGCTGTTTTTCCTACTCCAGGCTCTCCAATTAGGACAGGATTATTTTTGCTTTTTCTGGAAAGAATTCGTAGTACATTTCTTACCTCTTCATCCCTTCCTATTACTGGATCTACTTTATTATCTATAACATTTTTTGTTATATCTCTACCATATTTTTCTAATACATTTTTTAAATCATCTTTATTTTCAAAGTTCATATTATTCATCCCTTTCTCATATATCCATTATATATCCACAATTAGCAATTGTCAATAACGAGTGCTAATTGCTAATTTAAAAAATGCTTAATAATAAATTATTATTAAGCTTCTACGATAATCTGTATGGATTCGTTTCTGTCCCTATGCCTTTTATAACTTTTATATTAGCATTTAACGAAAAAGCAGGTCTTATAGAACGAGCAGTATTTACATCTCCATTTGAAATATAACCGTATACACTTACTCCTAATGCTCTTCCATCTTTATCTGATCTTCTTGAAATCGTCCAGTCACTGTTGCCTGTATACAACCAATTACTGTCTTTTGCTGCTCTATAATCTTTTGTGGCATCACTATTATATCCAGGATAAGTCCAATATGTTGGCGTTGCTGCAAAATAATATTCATTTATGTACATTAAACCTATTTTCGATTCATATGTTGTATTTGTTTTATTCGCTCCCACTTCATAGTCATAAGTAATTTTAGGCACTGATTCCATTCCATTTGCCCATGATACTCCCCCGACATACCAGGTAGCCGTTGCTATTTTTGTTGCCCACTCATTTCCTATGCTTGTTAAATATCCCCCGTTTAAGCCTTGTACATTTATTATGCTATCTGCCCATGCATTGGACATATTATTTAATGAGCCGCTCCAATAAAACAAATTATTTGAACGATTTGCTTCCATTCCTAATTCTTCTGAGGTTGCATTCGTTACTTTAATTAATTTTACTTTATCATTAATTACTCCAATTATACGGTAAAGATTTGCACTTGGGCATATTTCTTCATCTGATCCAAAACATACATAATTATTTGGATTTGCTCCTGCATAACGATACGAGTTATCTCCTGCTCCATTTGTTAGAGATGCATCATGATGAAGCAATGTTGCATCTTTTCCATAAGTTCCTATGATTTTATCTTTTAATAATGGCGCTCTATCAGTTGTTATAGCTTCATAATATTCTGTTGAGTATTTCTCCTCTGTGTCACTTACTTTAACTTTTATTTTATATTCTGTTTCATCTATCAATCCTGTGAAGGTATATACATTTGATGTTTGTCCTTCGCTCCAAGTAGCTCCATTATCTTTACTAAAGTAATATTTACTTACTTCGTTCCTTTTGTTGCTACTACTGTTAATTGCATACTGTTATATGTTGTTGTACTATTTACTGTTGTTATACTTGGATTTATATATGTACTTGTTGCTATTGCTTCATAATATTCTGTTGAGTATTTATTCTCTGTATCACTTACCTTCACTTTGATGTTATAGGTTGTGGTGTCTAGTAGATTATCAAATACATATGTTGGTGATTCTTGTCCTTCACTCCATGTAACTCCATTATCTTTACTGAAATAATATTTACTTACTTCATTACTTCCTCTTTCACTTGTGGCTGTTACTGTGATTTTATATAATTCACTTGTATGGGTTAATCCTGTTACTTTTGGTAAAGCATATTCATCTGTGGTTATACTTGTTTTATATACATTTGAGTTAATTCCTTCTTTATCTTTAGCATAACTATAGACTTTATAGCTGGTATTTGGTTTTAAGTTATCAAAAGTATGGGTTGGTTCATCACTTTCTATATAGTTTAGTTCTTTGGCTGCTATACTACTGGTTCTTAATATACCATTACTAAATCCCAGTAATGCTACTGCTGATGTATCTTCTTCGATAGCATAATAGTATTTATCTATTTCACTTGATCCTGCCATTGTATTTAAATTGGCTGTAATACTATTATATGTTGTATTTGTTTCTACTGAATTTATTTTAGCTGTTTCATATGTATTTAATTGTTCTGTTGTTATGTAGAATTTACCATGAAATGATTTTCCATTGTTCACATTTTGATTCGCATCTAGATTCACTAGGGTTACTTCAATATTCCATGTTTGTTCTATTGTACTTGTTGTTTCTATTTCATAATCTGCTAAAATTAGAAATCCACCTGTTCTAGTTGTGATATCAAATCCATTTTCAACTCTTTTTAATCCTGTGATTTCTTCAACTTCTTTTCCATTTGGATCTGTTACTTTTAGTAATAATTCTGCTTGTCCATCCTCAGTTGAGTACACAAAATCATTATCATCAATGATAAAGAAGATATTATATTTACCACTTGCTTGATTGGTTGTATTATTTGCTTTTAATGTTGCTGTGGCTGTCGTATTTCCTTTTAAGCTTTCCATTCCTTCGGCAAAGTTTTCTAAACTTGCATGAATTTTAATTGGATCCCCAGCATCAAAAGTCAAGGAATCTGTTGTTCCTGTTGATGCATTAATATTTGCATTTGTTCCTCCACCTAAGTCTGCTGCAAAGTATGCATATGTTGCTCCGATAATGGTTAGCAATAATGTTAGTACTCCTACACTTATTAAAACAACGTTTTTTTTATTTTGTTTAAGATTTTGCATAAATACACTTCCTATTCTTATTTATAGTATAGGTACATATTTTTTCTTTGACTATTGGTTATATAACCAATAGTCAAAGAACTAATAGACTTGATATTATTTTTTTAGTGAGAAGTACAAATGAAGAAAATAATGCTTGAATCGGGATATTATGAAATATATTTAGATGATTTATTGAAATCCAAAAATATCAGTATTAATAAGCTAATGAGAGATACCAACACTGATTTTAAAGTTATTAAACGTTTTATGAATGGTGATATGAGTCGTATAGATATTATTGTTTTAGCTAGATTTTGTGATTATCTAGATTGTTTTATTTCAGATATTTTGGTATATAAAAAACTTAGAGATTTCCCTAAGTTAAAAGTTTAAAAATGATTTTAAAAATAAGAATAGGCCCGCTAAGAATCCAATGATAAGTAAAATAATTAATATTTTAACCCAAATGCTCATTTTTTCTTCTTCAAAGTCATTTTCTTTGAAGTCTTTTTTATTAAATATATTTTGTGTTGTATAGAATGTTTGATCTAAATTAGGCTGTTTTTTCTCTACTTCTTCTTCAACTTTTTCTTCTTTCTTTTCTGTTATTTCTTTTTCTTCTTGTCGTTCTAAAACAACACTTGTCTGTTCAATTTTCTTTATCTCTTCTTTAATGCCTTCGAACACTTCGGTATTTTCATCCCCTTTTAAATCTTCAAATAGATCTAACGGCTCAATAGGCTTTTCTTCTGTTTTTTCTGTCTTAACTTCATTAATCGTTATCGTATTGATTAAATTCATTAAGTCTTCATCTTCTTTTTCTATTTCTTTTTGAACAGCACTTAATTCTATAGGTTGTGCATCATCACTTGATTCTTCTTCATCAGCTACATGCAAATTATGTAAAATATCATATTGCGTATCTCTTAATTTTTTTGCTCTTGCTTCTTCATATGTTTCTTCTTTGTCATCATGCGCTTTTGCTATAAACGAATTTATATCATATTCTTTCGTTGTTGATTCTGGAACCATTGATGGCTTTTCTTCTACTGTTGGTTCAATTCTTATGCTTTTTCTTTTTGTTGTATCTTTATACTTATTATCTAATATCTTTTTTAATTTCTCAATATCTATATCTTGTTCTTGTGTTCCCAGTACGGTCGCATTACTTTTCACAGTAAAATTATCAAGCTCTGTATTATTTATACCTTTGTATAAATCTTCATTTCTTGATACCCGTGACATACTAGAGTTATTATCATGATATTTGTTCATTCTTGAATCCATAATACTACCTCACTAAGATAATATCATAAAATACGACTTTTTTAAACAATAAAACAATTGATTTTTGAATTTTTATCTAGTAGAATTGTTATAAGGAGGAAAATATTATGAAAAAGATTGTAGTAAATAAAGATGTTTGTATTGCTTGTGGAGCTTGTATTGGACAAGATCCTGAACATTTTGACTTTGATAGTGAGGGCTATTCTGAAGCTATAAGTCAAGAAAATTTAGATAGCGAAGATTTGATAACTGCTATTGAGTGTTGTCCAACTACTGCTATATCTATTCAAGATGGTGATGAAAAAGATAATAGCGAAACTGATGCATGTGCTTGTGAACATTGCCATTGTGAAGAATGTGATTGCGAAGATTGCGAATGTGAAGAAGCAGAATGTGAAGAATGTGATTGCAAGGAATGCAATGCTTGTGACTAAAAAAATATAGTTCATTAAAAAAAACTTCGTTTCATTAACTACTAAAAACGAAGTTTTTGTTTGCAAATATTTTTATTTTTTACAACCTTTTGTACCATTAAAGTTTTCTAATATATTACTTGTAAAATAAGTTGTTTTTTTGTCCTTATCTTTAAATTCTTTAATGCTTAATTTTATCATATCATCTAGTAATTCTTTATATGGTTTATTACATGCTTCCCATAAATAAAAGGCTAATGACCCAGGTATTGTATTTGGTTCATTGACATAGATTTCTTTTGTCTTTTTATTGATTAAAAAATCTATTCTACATACGCCACTTAAATTTAATGCTCTGAATGCTTTTTTACTTAAATCTTCAACCTTTTCTTGCATTTGTTTTTCTAATCTAGCAGGTATTATTCTTGATGTATTTAACATACCTTTAGTTCCATTTGTACCTTTTTTTGCTTTATCTCCGATATACTTGTCTTCATATGTTAAGAATTCATTACTACTATTTACTTCCTCAATAGCACTTGTATACATGCATTCATAATTACCTAATACACTACAGTTTACTTCCATTAAGTTTTCTACTGCTTTTTCAACAATTATTTTATGATCATATTTTATCGCTTCTTCAATGGCTTCTTTTATTTCACTTTTTTTATTAACAAAAGTTATACCTACACTGCTTCCTAATGAAGCTGGTTTAACTATTACTGGAAATCCTAAAGCTTCTACTTGTTTTAAAATTTTAGCTTCTTCTAATAAATATTCTGTATCAAAAAACCATACATAATCTACTACTGGTATATCTCCATCTTTAAAGATTTGCTTCATAATTACTTTGTCTTGTCCTAAAGCCGCAGCAAGAGTTCTACATCCTACTACTGGTAATCCTAAAGTTTCTATAAAGCCTGCTAATGTTCCATCTTCAACATTTTGACCATGAACAATAGGAAAAGCTATATCTATTTTATCTACTATTTTGTTAAACATAGATTTGGTACTGATTAAACACACTTCATCTTTAACACGGCCTATAATAACTTCTTTTGCATTCTTTTTTAAAGTATTTAAATCTTTGTAATTCTCTATTTTAAGTAGATTTTCTCCCGTATAAAAACTTCTATCTTTTGCTATATATATTGGTACAACATCATATTTTTCTTTATCAATATGATTAATTGCTTGTAAACTCGATATAACACTTACTTCGTGTTCTACACTTTTCCCTCCAAAAAAAACTCCTATTTTTAATTTCATTTTGTTCCTCCTTTATTCATTAAAGATGTCTGGTAAGTCATTTTCTAAGAGTACATATATATCTTCTTTTTCTTCTTTTAACTCTCTTGCTATATCAAATGCTTTTTTGACATCATTTATAACACTTATTTTATGTTCATCATATTTTTCTTCTTGTAAACCATCTAAAATGGGCTTTGTTTGTGCTTTACCTACTAAAATAACATAATCTGCTACTTTACTAATATATTTACCAAACTGCTTATTTAATTCATATTCTTCTGTTCCTAATTCAATCATTCCGGGGGTTACAACTACTTTTTTCCCCTTCATTAATTTTAATACATCTAAGGCCATTTTACTACCCACTGGATTAGAATTATATGCATCATCTATAATGTTTAATTCCCCTAACTCCTTTAATTCTAAACGATGCTCTATACTATTTATTCTTTTTACGCCCATATCTAACTCTTGTAAAGTCATATTCTTATACTTTCCAAAAGCAATACCCGCTAATATGTTATATACGTTTGGTATACCTAGTAATTTAGTAGTAAATTTATGCTTTTCATTTGTACTTTTAAAAACTACATCAAAATGCATTCCTTTACTATCCATTTTAATGTTTTCAGCATATATATCAGCACTTTTATTTTCTATACCTATCCATATTACTTTAACATTATTTTTTAATTTATAACTCGTTTGCATTTCATCATCTTTATTTAATATCGCTAATCCATCACTAGGTAATGCTTCTATTAATTCAAATTTTCCTTTTTGAACATTTTCTCTGGAACCAAACGTTTCTAAATGCGCTTCTCCTATTTTAGTAATAATCCCATATTTAGGTCTTACTAATTTACATAAAAGCTTTATTCTTCCCATCTTAAAAGCTCCCATTTCAGCAATAAATATGTCATGAAACTTATTCAGTAAATTATTAATCGTTAAAATTAAACCATATTGTGTATTATAATTCTTCGGAGTCGCTAAAGCATTAAACTTTACATTTAATATGTCATTTAAAATATTTTTACTACTTGTTTTTCCATAACTCCCTGTTATTCCTATAACTTCTAAATTTTTCATGTCTTTTACTTTATTCATAGCACTTTTCTTATAATAGTAAAAAACATATTTTTCTATAGGTCTATTTATAATATTACTTATTTCTATGACTAAATAATTTATAGAAGTCATTAAACTTAATAAAAATATATTTAAATAACTGTCTTTGGTTATTATATATATAATAGTTGGTATGAAATAGATTATAATTAAAGATCCTATTAATCTTTTTACCCTAGCTGTTACTTTTAATGGTATTTTAACTTGTTCTTTTTCTTGTTCCTTTTTTTCTAATATGAAAAAAAGAATATATATAATATTTAAGCCTAAAACAATCTTATTTCTTATATATAAATTTATACCATTTATGATTAACATTATTATATCTTGTATCTTAAATACTTCATTCCATTTTTTTATTCCCCATTTAATATATCGATTGTTTTCATTATAAAAGTGTTGTTGTAAAATATGTAAATTCTTTTTGCTTATAATGATGATATATAGAAGAAATGGTAGTAAATAAAGAATACTTTTCATAAGGTTACCTCCTTACATTAAAGAAATTATCTAATACTCGAATGCAATCATTTAAATGCTCTAAATACGCATAATGGGTTGCTCCTTCATATACTACAACCCCAGCATCTGGTATTAGCTTTTCTAATTCATATGCCCTTTTTAAAGGCACTGCTGTATCTAAACTGCCCCAGATAAGAAGCGTTGGACACTTTATTTTTTTTACATCTTCCCCAATTTCGGTATTCACTGATTTGACAAGAACTCCTCGCATCGTTTCACTAGCTTTCTTGTAATCATTTGATCCTATGTAATTTTTCATAATATTGGCAATCCATTTTAAAAAGAATATCTTTTTTATCCTTTTGTATATTCTATTCTTTAATGGTAATTTTTTTAACTCTTTACAATAAGGACTACCAAAACAAATTAGTTTTTCTGTTTGATAACGGGATGCATATACTAAGGCTATTTTTCCCCCAAAAGAATGCCCTATTAATATAACTTTTTTTATTCCTAAGTCTTTAATTAAATTATGAATGGCTTCACTATAGTCGTATACACTCCATGCGCTTTCGGGTTCGGCACTTTTCCCAAACCCCGGTAAATCAATCACTAATGTGTTAAAATGCTCTTCATATTTTTCACTTAACGGATACATCATTTCAATATTTTGACCCCAGCCATGTAAAAACACTAAAGTAATGTCTTTATCAATGTTAGTGAATCGGTAATTTATTTTTGCTGCCATTACTTCTTTTTGCATACATACACCTTCTATTCATTATATTTTATTCATTTTTTATTTAATGCTATATAATTTTTTTATTTCTTTTATTGTTAATTTTCGATATTCTCCTGATTTTAACCCTTCTAAATTTAAAAAGGCATAGCCTACTCGGCTTAATTTTATTACATCATGATGTAATTCTCTAAATATTTTTTTAACAATATGGTTTCTACCTTCTACAATGGTTATTTCTACTAAACAAGTCTCTTTTTCTAAATCTTTCTTACGTATTTTAAATCGATTTATTTTAACTTTTCTATTGTCTATTTTAACACCATGCTTTAATGCATTTATATCCTCTTTTGTTAACTGTCCCTTTATTTTAGCTATATACGTCTTAGGCACTTCAAAACTTGGATGCATTAAATGGTTTGCAAATTCTCCATCATTCGTTAGTAAAATAAGGCCCGTTGTGTCGTAATCTAACCTTCCAATTGGATAAATTCTTGCTTCTGTATCAATTAAATCTGTTACAGTTATCCTTCCTTCTTTGTCTGTTACACTACTAATAACACTACGGGGCTTGTTTAATAAATAGTACTCATGCTTAATATCTGTGTTAATAATTACACTATCTATACTAATAACATCATTGTCATCTACTTTGGTTCCTAATTCCGTTATTACTTGAGCATTTACCATTACTTTGCCCTTTTTTATTAATTCCTCTGCTTTTCTTCTGGATGTATATCCATATCTTGCGATTACTTTTTGCAGGCGTTCCATAAAAATCACCACTTAAAGTATAGCACGATTATCCATATTTTCCAATAAAAAGCCTTAATTAATGTATTTGCTTATCTTTTTTCCCTTTAAATTATCCAAATGATCTTTATTATACTCGCTATACTAAAAGCCAATAATAGAGCAAGTAAAAATAATAATACTACATTTTTTATAATTATCCATTCTCTTTTTATACGTTTAAATCCAATATTAGCATAAAAGTAATTGTATTCTTGTTCTTCATAAAAAATAGTATAAAATATATATAAGAGAAGTATAAGTAATATTCCTATTATTATTTTTTTTATTATCCTAAAGCTGTTGATAAAATTTATGTTGGGTAACCCTTTATAAGGATCATTTTCTATTTCATAGTGATATACATGTAGTTTTTTTAAATCTATTTCTGTTTGGCGTATTAAACTCCAATCTTTTAAATTTAAATGATATACTACTTTAGCATTTTTAGCCTTATAGTACTCTAAAACATCAGGATGCATATATCCTGCCCAAGTGTATTGATCAACTTCTTTAATTATGTAGATTTTTTCATCCAATTCTATTGGGTCTCCAGGATGCTTTTTTATAGCGAATGTATTTATTTTTACTTCATTTTCTTTTAAAGAGTCATCTTTATAAAAGGCATGTAAAGAACCTTCAATATTTATTATTACTCCTGCTTCTATACTAGCTACGTTTTTTATGTTTTTTATTTGTTCATAGTCTTTGGCATTGGTTATAAATTCTATATAAGTATCTTCATAATAAGTATTTACTTTGTTTATATAAAGTTGATTGATATTCTCCCATAAAAAGAAAATTATTAATATACTCGTTACAAGACATAATTTTTTTCTATTTTTCTTATTTTTAAAAAAACTTTTTATAAACATTTTACAACCCCATTTTCTACTTCTATTAATACATCACGATATTCTTTTAAATCTTCTTTGCTACTCATAATGACACATTTTCCATCTTTAGTTAAGGCTTTATATACTTTTAATAGTGCTCTTGTATCTTTTTCATTTAGATATTTACTAGGGTAATCTGCAATAATGACTTCTGCTTCATTTATCAATGCTCTTATTAAACTTACGATTTGCTTTTCTAGTAAACTAAGTTTAGCAATGGGCTTACTGGGGATGTTATATTTGGTTAAATAAGCTTTGATTCTTTTATTTTTCTCTTCTTTTGTTAAGTTTTTATTACACCATAAAGCCATTAAAAGATTCTCTTTTATATCTAATCGATCATCTAATATATTATGGGGATATGTGTATCCAATATAACGATATTTTTGTTCTATAATAAAATCTTCTTTAAAATTATCAATTTCTTTATTATCTAAAATATAGGTCTCAGAGGGATATAGACTGTTTAAACCTATAATTTGAAGGATAGCATGGGAACTTTCTTCATCCCCTAGTATGTGATAAAATTTTCCTCTTTCAAAAGATAGCTTTATATTCCCTTTTTTTGTTCCAAGGATTCTGCCTACTATTAACGCCAAATTTACATTTTCAATCTGTATGATAGCTTCCATGTTATCACCTTACTTTACCTGCATTGTAACATAGAATTCTTTTTCTGACAACTTCCGAAAAAACTTGACAAAACTAGGCTTTTATATTAAAATAAAGCCATTGTTTTTTTAAGGGGGAGACAAGTATGCAAAATTCTTTATGTGTAGAAAAAAAGAGAATGCCTGGGATGTATAGTATGCTTGGGACTTTTGAAAGTAAGCATGTAGCAACCGACGAAAGCGCTGTTGTAGAGTCTTTATTTGGTATTAGTGAGCATCAATGTAAAAAAACAAGAACAATCGATGAAGAACTTGAAGAATTACTAGAAGATGTTCAAAAGCTAGATTTAAGTCCTATCGAAAGTGCTGCAGTAGAAGAGCCTTTAGTTTTTAGAGCTAATCACGAAAAATATCAAGCAACATCTGGAAAAATGACAACACCTACTAAAGCCAGAAAGGAAAAACATTTTTCTGCGGCAACTCAATGTCAAATTAATGTAACCAAAGAGGAGCAAAAAGCGGCTGAAGAAACAGTTTCTTTTAGAACGAATCATAAGCGTGCTATTTTTATTGGGCCTGATACTCCTAAGCCAGCAAAGCAAAAAGAAGAGAAACAAAGGGTGGTTAAACAACAAGAAGGTAAAAGAGCAAGTAAGAAATTAAAAATAACAGCTTGTCAAAACCTGCTAAAAGATGTTCAAAAGAAATTTAAAGTTAGCTTAAAAAGTTTACCTAAGTTAAAGGTGGTTAAAGCTACTGACTTCATACGAACTCCGAAAGTAGAAACTTTGCAAAAAGCAGCTGTTTTAGGTCTTGTTGGTGCTTTAGGTTGTGGATTAGTAGCAACATCTTTGTTTGCGATTAAAAATATTACTCCTAATGCAGAAGCTGAAGCTATTGAGGCTACATCACAAATAAACGTTTATCAAATGTTAAATGATCAAGCAAAAGCAGAAGCTAAAGCTCAAATGGATGCATATTTAGAACAAACAAAATCTGTAATATACCAAGACCCAATTAAGGCTAAACAATTAGAACTCGAAGCCTTGCAAGTAGAATTATCTTTACTACAATTAAAAGAAAGTGATCCAACTCTAGAAGAAAAAATCGACTATATTTTAAATGAGTTTGAACTTACTTGGGATCAATTTATTACTATTGTTGCAGTCGTTCGTCAAGAAGCTGGTCCAAGCTATGATGAAGGATATAATGTTATATCTAATATATTTTTAAGAACAATAGATGGCGGATATGCCAAATATTTAACTCCTGCTAAATGTTTTTTTGCTCAAACAACAAGAGATGGTCAATATGTAGCTTATGGGAAAAGACATTATGTTAAGCATTTGTCTTATATAGAAGATACAGATACTTATCTTGCTGTAATAGACTTTTTCTGTTCGGCAGATGAAAATGGACAACTAAAACCAAGTCATGATTATTTATATTTTGGGGCTTATGGAACCACAGGAAGAGAAGATGCTGTACGTTTAAGTGGTGCTAATGAATATTTTAACGAAGCATGGCGTGCTAAAAAATTATCCTATAGCATTAAACCTCTTAATGAATATATACAAGAAAAAAATCAAAAAGAATATGATGAAAAAAAAGCCACTTTGGAAGCAGCTATTGCAACTCTTGAAAATGAAATAAAGGAATTAACCTTGATTGCATGGGAAGAAAATGGTCGTGAAGTAGCTCTAACAAGAGTGAAAAATGGTATGTCATTTTTAAAATAAGATATTTAAAAAGGATTGTTATGGCAATCTTTTTTTAAAACATTAAGCCTGTAATTAAAAAGGCTACGGTTATTCCTACTAAGTCAGCAAAAAGGCCTACTCCTAAAGAATAACGTATCTTTTTGATACCTATAGAACTAAAATAAAGCGCTAAAACATAAATGGTTGTATCAGTACAACCTTGTAATACACTAGCCAGTCTTCCAATATAAGAGTCAGGGCCATGCGTAATGAAAATATCATTCATAATGGCTAATGTAGCTGTTCCTGATATAGGCCTTAGCATTGCCATAGGCATAATATCTAAAGGAATGTGTATAAATGTAAAAAAGTCTTTGAATATGCCTAAGAAAAATGTAACGAAATGACTATCTAGAAAAATATTAATGGCAAAAACCATAGCTATAATTGATGGAAATATATTAAATGTTATGATTAATCCTTCTTTTGCTCCTTCTAAAAAAGAATCATATACATTTATTTTCTTCTTAAAACCATAAAAAACTATAATGATGACAAATAATGGAATAACTATTTTTGATAATGTATTCACCTTTTCCTCCGTTTCTTACGTATATAGTAATCTAATAATAAGCCTCCGACGCTTGAACAAAAGGTGGCTATTATACCAGGTACTATAATTTCTGATGGATTCATAGAGCCTTGCGCTAAACGAAGGGCTAATACTGTTGTTGGAACAATGGTTACTCCTCCTGTATTTAAAACTAAAAAAGTTATCATTGGTACAGAAGCAGTATCCTTTTTATCATTTATTTTTTGTAACTCTTTCATGGCTTTAAGCCCGAAAGGTGTTGCTGCACTTCCTAGTCCCATCATGTTTGCTGCTACATTCGATGCTATATAACCTAAAGCTGGATTATCTTTAGGAACATCGGGAAAAAGGCGTGATAATAAAGGCTCCACTGCTTTGGCAAATTTTTTTAATAAACCTGCATCCTCTGCAATTCTTAATATCCCTGTCCATAATACTATAATCGGCAAAATAGATAAAACTAAATCTAAACTTTCTGTACCATTTGTAAGTATACTATCATTTATTTTATCAATATTTCCCGTAAAAAAAGAAAATGTTATTCCTATTAATATTAAAAAAAACCAAATATAATTTACCATTTTTTAAACCACCTAATTATTTTTTGCCACCACGATAGATCCTCTTCTTCACTTTGTTTTATTACGTATATTTTCTCCTCACATAATAATTTGTCTTTTAAGTATATCTTGGCACTTCCTACAACATCATCATTTTGATATTTGTTATTTTGTAATAATTCATATTTTATTTCTAAATCCTCTTTTTCATCATTAGTTATAGGTATATATACACTTTTTTTGATATATAATGTATCCTCTTGATACTTTGTTTCATTCTTTATTTCAAAATGATCCTTATCTAAAACAAGCTGTGCTTTATATTTGGAAAATATATCTTCATATAAACTTTTATGATCATAAAAATCATTAGGATCATTTAATGTCACAACAACTATATCTATATTGTCCTTACTAGCAGTTGTTACTAATGTTCTTCTTGCTTTTTCTGTAAAACCTGTTTTTCCTCCAGTAGTATATTCATAATTATGAAGCAATTTGTTTTTATTTGTCCATGAATACGTTTTATAATTTGTCTTAACTATATGCTTTTTCGTACCAAATATTTCTCTAAAAGCATCATTTTCCATAGCATATTTTGTTAATAAGGCCATATCATATGCACTTGAGGTATTTCCATTTCCATCTTTTTCTTCTAAACCATGCGCATTATAAAAATGCGTGTTCTTCATGCCTATTCTCGATGCCTTTTCATTCATTAATTTTGCAAAGTCCTCCATATTTCCAGCTATGTGACTGGCTATTACTATGGCCGCATCATTTCCACTCCTAAGCATTAAGCCATAAAGTAAATCTTTTAAGGTGAGCTCTTCTCCTACTTCAATATATATGGCACTTCCATATGCTTTTAATACTTCTTCTTTTACTGTAACCATCTCATCTAATTGACCATTTTCTATTGCTATAATTGCTGTCATTATCTTAGTAGTACTCGCTATTAATCTAGGTTCATCTATATTATTAGCATGCATAATTCTTCCACTCGTTAAATCCATTGCTATAGATGATGCTGCACTTATTGCTGATACTTTTAGTGGAATACAAATTAGTGCAATACATAAAATGATTTTTTTCAATTTCCTCGCCCCTTATAAAATAGTATGAAAGAATAGACAAGTCCATTCATATTATGTTAGAATAATCCTTAACAAGGGAGGGTTTGGTTATGCACAAAATATATTCAAGGTTTTACTTAGATATCTATCGAATTAAGAATGACTTTGATAACCTGCCCAATGAAGATGTTGCAAGCCTTTCTCTAAAAGCTCGGATTCGTTCTATTTTAAATAATTGGGATGAAGAGCAATGGAGTTCTTTGCAAAAATATTATTACGCTTCATGCTCTTTTCTTAATGAATCTAGAGAAAAACTTGTATTTATCCTTTTTTTAGATATTTATAAAGATAGACTAAAAAAATATTCTTTTCAAATTATTAAATCTATTATTGAAGCTTTTATCTATACAAATGTTAATCCCTATAACTATGAATCTTACTTAGCTTTATTTTTTAGTGATAAAGTCTATGATCTTTTACTTTATGCGAATTTATTTGACCATTGTCACCCATTAAATAGTTTCTTATCCGTTATTATTTATAGAACTCATTTATCTGATTTAAATAGAGGCTATTATGATACCGCTTTAAAAATATTATCAGATGCTACAAGTAGTAATTTCAGTCCCCTTTTAGGAGGAAATTATGATGTTTTACATATTCATCAAGTTCTTTCTACATTAATGCAAAGTCTTAATCAAAATATTTTTTTCTTTAATGAAGGTTGCTTTAAAACTTTAGATTGTATTAAGTCATTTCCTACTCTTTTATCTCCTTCTTTATTTGATAGCTTTATCAATAACGTAATACGTATAGAAGCCGATTTAGCTGGGCATAAAGTTGCTTTTGTTCGGTCCATATTAAAACAAATAGAACTTTTTACAAAAATTTCAAAAACAGGTATTCATTTAGTTAGAAGCACAAAAAAACAAGAGTCCATTCATTAAACTCTTATTTTGTTGTATCATAATTATATATTCCATGTATTTTTTCTAAATCAGCATTACTTAATTCATTTACTTCCCAGTTTCCTTTATTATTTTTAGTACAATTGAATTCTATTGTATATTCTACTGTGTCTGTTACTTTTTTCATTTCATCTAATTTGTAATCTAAATATTTATTATTATCATAGTTTCCTGCTTCATCTTTGAATTCATTAATATTTTCATTTAAATATACAGCTGCATTGCTTTGTGCTTTATATAAATTGTAAACGATTATTTTGGCCTTTACTACAGCATTATCTCCATCATAGTTTTCATCTAAAATTTCATATTTTAAATCACTATATTCTTTTTTTAATATGTCTCTATATTTATCTTCTTGCTCACTATTTAAATTTTCTTTTTTAATTACACCTTCTAAATCTGTTAAAACAGATGCACTTAAATTCTTATATTGATCCAAAAAGTCTTTTACTGCATCTTTAGCTGTTTTATTTGTACAACTACACCCTACTAAAAATATACTACTTATTAAAATCATTACACTTGCTATTATTTTCTTCATTGTTTTTCCTTCCTTTACTTCTAATATGGTCTTTTTTCCTTTCTTTATACATTGTTATAACTAATTTTAATAATATTGTATAAATGAAGCCAGTTTTCATCTATATCTTTTTTTAATTCACTTTTTAAATTCTTATATATTTTTTCTATATCTTCTTCCTTTTTACCTAGCCATTCAATGTGAAGAAATTGCAACTTATCCACATACTTTTCTTTATATAATTTATCTATTTCTAAATGGATTACTTTTTCTATGCTTTTTTTAATTCTTAATTCTTTTTCTCTTTTTAACTTTGTTATTATTTTATAATTTATTTCTTTTAATGGTATTGTATATAAATAATCTAATAAACTGATTTCATCTTTTAAAGTTAAGGCACTTCTTGTAATAATTTTTCCTAATTCATTAAATTCATATGCATAAGCACTATTTTTATCTGCTATAATACATGCATACTTTAACTTACCATTCTTTTTTATCGTTGTATTCTCTAATTCTTTTAAAAATTCTTGATTAACTTCTATCTCATGGTTGTAAAAATGATTAAATACTTCAGTTGTTACTTGATATAAAGGTATCTTCTTTATATATTCTATCGAATCTTGTTCTGCCCATTCATAAAATAAAATAGGCTCTTCTAAAAAGTTTAATACTACATCATAATAATAGTTCATTTGTTTTTTTCCTTTCTAATCCTTTATATATTAAAATGATCCCTATAGGCATAAGCCAAAATGTGAACCTTCTAATTATAAATTTTCCAAATTCTAAAAATGTATACCCACAAGTTAGTATATTTAAGTATATGATGAAAAAAAATAATGATATACTACATAAACATGCCCCTATAATTATTAATATTATTTTCATTTGTACAATATATGTTTTTTATGTTAAAATTATTCTAAGGTGATGAATTTGAAAAAAATAGCGGTTTTATTTATTTTTATACTTCTTCTTTGTACAGGTTGTAAAGAGAAGAAAAATCCTTTGGTAACAATGGAATTTGATGGTTATGGTGAAATACAAATTGAACTTTATCCAAATGTAGCTCCTAATACTGTTGCTAATTTCGTAGAACTCATTGAAAGTGGGTTTTATGACGATAATAGCATTCATCGGGTAGCTAAAAATTTCGTTATTCAAGGGGGAGATCCTGAGGGGAATGGAAGTGGCGGCCCTGGTTATTCAATAGAAGGCGAATTTAGCCAAAATGGTTTTAATAATTCTTTAAGTCATAAACGAGGTGTTATCTCAATGGCAAGAAGTAATAATCCTGATAGTGCAGGAAGTCAATTCTTTATCGTTTTAGATGATTCTGCCATTCCTTCTTTAGATGGTATGTATGCTTCCTTTGGAAAAGTTATTAAGGGTATGGATGTAGTAGATCAATTAGTAGAAGATGCCAAAGTAAAAGATTCTGTTAGTGGTCTTTTAGAAGAAAATTATAAAATTAAGAAAGTTACCGTAGATACTTTTGGTCAAACGTATAAAGCAAAAAAAATTACTAGCAATTAGTAATTTTTTTAGTTTCTAAAATAGCATAACGTTTCTTTTATTTTACTCGATTTCCCCGTTGTTGAAGAAATATCTAAATCTTCTTCTTTTATATTTCCTTTTTCAATATTATCTAATGTCTTTAAAGTCTTTTCTATACTTTGTTCATATAAATCTAATATACTTGCCTTCATTTGTTCGTTATCTTGGGGATGATGCCATTTCATTTTGGCCTTTAAATCTATTTGGTCTAAATCTTTTTTAGAATAATTAAAGGATAGAAATTCATAATATTTTCCTGTTATTTTATCTACCACTTTATATCCTAATTTTTTTATTTTGAAAATATCTGTACGATAAATTCTTAAAAAGGATCTCACATTGTTCATATTTTTTATTAATGCTTGCCCTATATCTTCCCTATCATATACTTCTTTAAATACTTTTTGCGTTACTTCTTTTAATTTCTTCGTATTCTTTAATTTAGGTACTTTTTTATAAAATCTATGAACATCTTTTGTTAATAAAACATCTATCATGCTCTCTAATCGTTCGTGATTCCCTTGATATTTTTTGGTTTCTTTTGTATTTTTATATATACCTGTTTCATAAATGATAAACGGATGAAAGATACTATCTACTATATGATGCGTTATATATCCATATAAAAAGCTTTTTACAACAAGACTAAACTCATTATCTAGTTCTTTTAAATATGTCTTTACTAATTCATAAAATTTCTTTTTTTGGATTAGCTTACATTGCTCTTTAACCTCCTTAAAAGTAGGTAAATCTTTTAACTTTATAAAATAGAGTAAATCATGACCTTGAGATGCTAAAAAATAGACTTCTTTATCTAAAGGAATCTTTGTTCTATTTAATACTTCTTCTGCTATTTTATAATGCGTTAGAGTGCCTGCCATATAACCTTCCTTCTTTTTTCTTTCTCCATATTAACAAATATATTTGTCAAATTCAATATGCTTTAAAGAATATTAAGTGCTTTTTTTTCCTTTTCATTATATAAT
The DNA here is from genome assembly GCA_948497845.1 of uncultured Bacilli bacterium. Lineage (GTDB taxonomy): Bacteria > Bacillota_I > Bacilli_A > RF39 > UBA660 > Onthocola_B. Next base: position 40,538 of record CAOOMX010000005.1, read on the forward strand.
TGTTTATAGGGTGATTTTATTATGGAACTTTTAAAATATATTATCTTAGGTATTATTCAAGGTTTTACAGAACCTTTACCTATTTCAAGTAGTGGACATATCTTTTTATTTAAAACTATATTTGATACCAATCTGTTTAATTCCTTAAATTTTGAAATTATCTCTAATTTTGGTTCATTTATTGCCATCTTAATTATCTTTTGGAAAGATATCGTTGATCTTGTTAAAGCCTTCTTTACTTTTATTTTTAATAAAAAAAAGAGAAAAGAATGCTCTAGTAAGTTTAGGTACTGTATCTATGTCATTATTAGTACAATTCCTGTTGGTATTATCGGTATTCTATTTAAAGATAAATTAGAGAATCTTTATTCTATTAAAGGCCTTACTTTTGCCTTTTTAATTACTGCTTTATCCTTGTTTGTTGTTCGTAATATTAAAGGTGATAAAGAAGATAAAGATATTACTTTAAAAGATGCAATTCTTATTGGCTTATTCCAAATGGTTACTATTATTCCTGGTATCAGCCGCAGTGGAACAGTTCTAGTTGCTTGCCTTTTGTGTAAATTAAGCCGCACTACCGCATTAAAATATACTTTTATTCTATACTTTCCTGTAAGTGTTGCTACTATGTTACTAGGTGTTGGTGATTTACTTAAAACAGATGCTTTATCTAGTATGGCTGTTCCTTACTTAGCAGGAATGATTGCTGCTGGAGTTGTTACTTACTTTTCTTATAAATGGCTTAGCGAATGGGTAAAAAAAGGAAAGCTTTGGAAATTTTCCATCTATTGCTTGTTCCTAGCTATATTTATATTTATCTATTTTAGATAATTTAAAAATCACAGAATGTTGTGATTTTTTTCTTTGAACAATATAAAAGGGAAAATTAATCATTTCCCTAAAAAGTGTGAGTTTTGAGTTTATATGTTTAATTGTGTATAGTTTGTTTTTTTCTTTCGCTTAAAAGCATCCCTCCTTTATTACATTTTAATCATACTATAGTTTTATGAAGTTTTTATGTTGGTAAAGTGAAATTGTCAAGTTTTAATCTTAAAGTAAAATGTTGTCCCTTTTTTTAACACACTTTTGACACCATATTCAAATCTATGTTGTTCCAAAATTTGTTTTACAATGGATAATCCCAAGCCTGTACTAATGACATTCCTTTGATGCTTTTTATCTTTTTTATAATATTTATCCCATATATAAGGGATTTCATCTTTCTTGATGCCTTTTCCTGTATCTATGATCTCTACTAAATAAGCTTTCTTTTCTTTTTTGACATTTATTGTCACACGTTTGTCGTCCCCTGTGTAGTTTATTGCATTGTTGATTAAATTATATATTACTTGTCCTAGCTTTTTTCTGTCAGCCTTTATCATAGCCTTTTCAGGCATATTTACTTCAAATTTATATGATTCTGTTTCTTTAATAATTTGGTATTTTTGTAAAATGGTATTTATTTCTTCAATTAAATCAAATTGTTCTATATTTAATTCTGCCTTTTTAGATTGCATCTTTGATAATTCTAATATATCATTTACTAAAATCGTCAGGCGATCTGTTTCATCAACAATTATATTTAAATGCTCATTCATTTTGTCTTTGTCTTTATAAGAAATATCCCTTATCATCTCTGCATATGCTTTAATCATTGTTAATGGCGTTTTTAAATCATGTGAGACATTAGCCATAAGATCTCTTCGCAATTCATCTGTCTTGGCTAATTCTTGCTTCGCTTGCGTTAAGGTTTCTGCTAACTCATCTATCTCTGTTATTCCCGATTCATCAAAAGATACATCATATTCTCCATTTCCCAATCTCTTAGCTTTTTTCGTAATCTTCGTTATTGGATCTGTTATCTTATTGGATAAAAAGATAGAGATAATAATCGCTACTAAAAGACCCATACAGCATATGTACATTAATTGTCTTTTTACAATTAGCGTTACCTTTGATAAATCTTGTAAATTAGAATATAAGAATATGTATCTATCTTCACTATACTTTACACCATAAAGGACAGCTTCAACTTGCTTGTCTTCATTTACAAATTGAAAGGATTTTACTTCATCATTGGCATTGATAAAAGATAACATTAATTCTGCTACTTTGTGGTTATCATTTGATAATCCACAGCCATTCATCTTGGTATTATATGCAGCAATATAATTAGCTTCATCCGTATAGGCAATACATATATCATTGTTATATACAATCTCTTGTAAAGTCGTATCTAATTTGTCTATTTCTGTATGTCTAATTTTATCGATGTTTTCATTCATTGTCTGAAGCTGCGTTTTTTCATAATAAATGTCAAAAATAGATATTTCACAAATCCATAATAAAATAATAATTACTATATTAAAGGTTAGTAAATATCCTAAGGCTTTTACCTGTATACTACTCTTTTTCTTTGTCTTCATACACAAACTTATATCCTATCGCTCTTACTGTTACAATGTAATCTTTATACTTGCCTAAATGCTTCCTTAAAGTCTTTACATGCGTATCAATTGTTCTATCATCCCCATAAAAATCAAAGCCCCAAATATTACTTAATAAAGATTCCCTTGTTAATGCTACATTTTTATTATCTATAAAATACTTTAATAAATCATATTCCTTAGGTGTTAAATATATCTTTTTTCCATCTATGTACACATCATGTGCTATATTATCTATCTTAATACCATCAATTATATAAACATCTTCTTTTGTTTCTTTTCTCTTCGTTATAGCTTTTATTCTAGCTACCAATTCCTTTGGACTAAATGGCTTAGTTACATAATCATCTATTCCTAAGTCAAAGCCGATTAGCTTGTCGTACTCTTCTGCCCGAGCTGAAAGTAAAATGCATGGAATATCCTTTATTTTCTTTATTTCCCTATAGGACGAATAACCGTCCATTTTCGGCATCATTATATCCATAATGATTATGTCAAAGTCTTCTTCTTTTACTAAGTCTAGCGCTAGGGCTCCGTTATCTGCTTCTTTTATTGTATAACCTTCTAACATTAAATACTCTTTAATAACATCTCTTATTAACTTTTCATCATCTACTACTAAGACTTTCATGTTTACACCTCTATTTCTTATTATAATGTATTTTTGTGAAAAAGAAATGAAAACCATTAGTTTTTACTAATGGTTTGCCTCTTTTTAATTACTTTCTAATTTTTCTTTTATTTTCTTTAATGCATTAGATGTGGCTTCTTTTAATTCTTTTGTAGTCTTTTCTAATATAGGAGTTCCTTTTTCTTTAGCTAATTTGTATAAATCTTCTGCCTTTTTTTCTATTTTCTTAGCTTTTTCTTTAGCTACTTTAAGAACTTTTTCTTTATCTAATTCTTTTAACTCCTCTTCTATTTCATTTACTTTATTTGTTATCTTTTTTCTTACATCTTCTACTTTTATTTCTTTAGCATGCTCAATAATCTCTTTGGCTTTTTTGGCAATATCCTCTCTTGTTTCTTTTCCACTTTTAGGGGCAAAAAGCACTCCTAAAGTAGCTCCTACTGTCGCTCCAGCGATGAACTTCCCTACTGTACCTTTTTTCAATTTAATCTCCTTCTTTCTCATTTATCATATCCTTTGTTTATGAAATATATGTGAAGAAAACCCTTAAATATACAATTCTTTTACATTTGTTGTTTATATAGCTTTCGTAGAATTTCGTCTTACTAAATAAGAGGCTCCATTTCTATTGGGCGGTAAACTACTTAATAGTAAAAATACACGTCTTAATTCACTTGCTGTCATAAGTACACTTTCTCTTATACCAAAAAGAGATACTAAACTTCTTTTCGTACCATTATTTAATTGTTGATTATATCTTCTTAAAATGGCAATAACTTCTTCTTTAGAGGAATAATCTACTAAAAATATATAATTATATGTCCATTTTATTAAATCATATAGTATTTCTTTATTTATTATTGCACTTTTGCCATTAATCCCTTCTTTTCTTTCAAAATAGGTAGAATACGTTTTTCTTCTTCTTTCTGACATGCTATCTTTAAATGCATCATAATAAGCTTTTATTTGCTCATGCGTAAATCCTTTTTCTTTGATTAATCCGTCTTGTAACTTGCAAATGCTTAACATAAAATTGCTAACAACAATTAAAAATTGTCTTTCATTAACATCTAATTTTTCTTCCTCAATGATTTCTTCTATAGTACGTCCATTTAAACTTTCTTGATTCATATAGGCCTCGAAAAAACGCTTTGCCGCCTCTAGGCTTCCATAAAAGGGTATTTGAGGATCATCTTTGGCTTCTTCATAAAAGCCAAAATCAAATCTCTTTGCATCAGGATTATCACCCATCGCTTTTATTTCTCTTTTTAATTTTCTCATGATATAAGCAATTTTATCAAATGTTGTCCCATGCTTTTTAGCTAATTCTTCATATGATAATCCATTTTTAAAATAATCTGTTAGTAAGATACGATGACTCTTTTTAAAATATCTTAAGAAGGGTACAACATCCAACTCATAGTTTGTTTTTCCTTCTAATTCTCCTGCTAGATATTTTTTAACTTTTAAAATCGCATTTATATATTTTCTATATATATTATCTATACCACCTTCATAATCCCCAAGTTCAATATAAGGATATCCTCCCACTCCATTTAATGCGCAGATTAATTTTCTATCTTCTTCACTTATAGGCAACCTCTCATCTTTCATAATTTTTTCTAATTGGCTTCTTTTAAAAAAGGCTATCCTCTGTTTGGTTGCTCCAAAGGCTTTATCTAAACCTATTTTTTTACCTTTTAAATTATTAATGATATTGTATAGTCTGTGATATAAGGTATTCAATGTTATTCCATACTTTTCTTGTAATCGGGCTTTCGTTAATATTATACCTTCCTCATTAAAGGCGCATTTTATACCAAAATATAAACTTATAAATTCTTTATCTTGATCTGTTAATAAACTCTCAGCAGGATGACTAAATATTTCCTCTTTAATGTCTTCTTCAGTTAGTGTAACATCTTTTATTTTATAATTAAAAAATAATTTATTAAATCGGGCAATTACTCTATTAACTTCTGCATTCTTTTTGCCTACCGTCTTAGCTATTGCAGGATTTTCTAAACCTTCTATATATTTTAATATGATTATTTCTTGTTCTTTTTCATCAAAATAATCAACACTACCAAAATATTCGCTTAGAACTTCTCTTGTAATAGTACTCGGTGTAGCCATACCCAATCGATATTCATCTAATTTCTTTAAACCTAACATTATTATGGCTGATACACGACTTTTTGTAATTTTTTTTGCTCTGCTTATTTCCTCATAAGATTTACCATCAATTACATGCATATGTAATATTTCCCTCGTATAAGATGGTAAAACATAAGTTTTATCTCTAATAAGAGGTTCATATATATCTCTATCTATTATTTTTTTAATATTTGTTTTATAGTATAGGCTTTTTATTAAACTTTTAGCATTAGCTAACTTGGATCCTATTTTAACGTTATCTTTATGCAATTTTTGCGCAATCTCACCAGCATCTAAAGGTGGACCATCTATACCATAATATAAGTTCAATATTTCAATATATTCATCATTTATGGCAGATCTGTACATTTTTAATACTTCTAAATATTCAGCTTTTGTAAAGTACTCATCGATGACACATAATCTTTCAATACCATAATACTTTTTCTCTAATTGATTTAATAAATAATATCTACTTAATGTAGATTCTTTATATTTTTCCCAAAATTGTTTTTCACTACCTTTACCAAATATAAAGCATTCTATAAATAATCTTTCTTCTTCACTATATTCATCTATTTCACTTAAATATACTGGATATAATTGATCTAAAGGTACAGGCTTTTCTTCTCTTCGGTAACCTAACATTGTAATATTTACATCCATTTCAATATATTCTCTTGCTATAACTTCATAATTGGGTACAGCAAAATACCTATCCAATAACCTTTGATCATCTTCATCAAAGGCAAAATATTCTGGATATTCCGCTTTAAAGGCATCTAAAGTATATTTTTCAAATCTCTCTTGTAATTGCATGATATCTAATATTTTTTTCATTGTCTCACCATTTGTTTTTTATTATAACAAATTCCTAGAAAATTGCAAAGAAAAAAGGTAACTAATTCATTACCTATGCTTCTAATTTATCTACTATTTTTTGTAAAGCTCCAGCTGTGGTTTGTTTTAGTTCTTTTGTTGTTTTTTCTAAAATAGGAGTTCCCTTTTCTTTTGCTAATTCATATAGTTCTTCTGCTTTTTTTTGAATTTTTTTAGCCTTTTGCTTAGCTATTTTTAATACTTTTTCTTTGTCTAATTCTTTTAATTCTGCTTGAATTTCTGCAACTTTTTGGTTAATCTTTTCTTTAACATCTTCAAACTTAATTTCTTTTGCTTGATCTATTATTTCTTTTAGCTTTTTAGAAAGTTCTTCTCTTGTTTCTTTTCCACTTTTAGGTGCAAAAAGAATACCTAAGCCTGCTCCTAAAGCTGCTCCTGCAATAAATTTTCCCATTCCATTACTCTTCTTCATAATTATTTTTTCCTTTCTTTAATTCTTTTCTTCTAAATAACTTACCAAATAAATTACTTGCTATATCCACAACTCTATCTGTCAATCCTGCTATCTTGTCAGTAGTAAAATCAATTATACTAAAAATGGAGTTTAATGATTCTACTTTTTCATTGACATTATCTACTACCTTTTCAACTTTACTCATTGTTATTATAGTCTTTATCCCTAATATTATTCCTACTATTAATAAGGCAATTAATAGAATGTATATTACTAAAGGTAAAAATGAAAGCCAAAATTCCATTAGAATTCACCGTCCTCTCTTGAATCATACATTGAATCAATTAAATCAAATAAATCATTTTCTAAAGTATCATCATCTTCAAATTCTTCTTTTGTCTGTTTTTCCTTTTCTTTTGGATGATTTATCAATTCTTCTAATTCTTCATCTATTTCATCATATTCTTTTCCGCTTGTTTCGCTTGGACTATCAACATCTATGGTAACATCTGATGTATCCTCTAAAAGTTCATCTATTGTTTTAACTTTTTGTACTTTTTCTTCTAAAGGTTCTTCTACTTTTACTGTTACCGTTTCTTCTTCATAAAACGTTTCTTTTGGTTCTTCTATTTCCGGGGATTCAAAAGCCTTTTTTCGTACACTATCTATGTCTAAACTATCCATATAAGGATCTCTTTTATCTTTAATATCTTCTACTTTATAATCTTCATTTAGTACACCATATACTGGAGATA
>CAOOMX010000006.1 GCA_948497845.1 uncultured Bacilli bacterium
ACAATCTCTAATATATCTTTCTCTAACTTGCTAAACTTTCTTTTATAATTTTGAGAATATGTAGAATGATCTGGAACTTCTTCATTTATAGAGTATCCTATAAACCATCTATATAAATTATTATATTTTAAACTTTCATATGTTTTTCTTAAACTATCTTCATGAAAAAGGAACTTTAATATATGGATTTTAAACAACACTACTGGATCTATACTTGGCCTTCCAAATACAGAATATTGTTTTTCTACCTTCTCATATATAAAGTCCCAATTAAAATATTCTTCTATTACTCTTAAAAAATGATTTTCTGTTACTATCAATTCTAAATTCACCATTTCCCATTCATAATTTCTTGGATTTCTTATTGTCATCATTTTTATCACTTACTTTCTTAATATATCCATATTAGTTATACCATTTTTCCATAAAAAAAGTAAGGTTGTAAGCTTAAAATTTGGATATATTAAGCACCTTACATATTCATTATAATACTTTTTCTTTAAATTAAAAAGACTATTTTCAAAATCTTTATGACTTTGTCAACAGTCTATGGACTATATGTAGTCTTTTTCTTTTTGTATTCTCTTTATCAAAATTATTATTTTATAGAGTTGGTTTTAATAATATGTAACATGCAAAAACTATCTCATAGTCAAAACCTAGCAAGTTAAAATTAGAAAGAAACAATACTTATGTAAGTAAAAATTCATAGGGGTATGTTAATCCAATAAGGGGATCACGCGGTTATTTTCATAAGTGTCATCAAAGTGAATCATGTTAAAAAAATGGGCTTATATTCCAGCGAAAATTGGTAGAAAAATCCTATATAACAAAGTAAAATGTTTTGTGAAAGGAGGATAATCATGGGAGTAGGAAATAAAATGAATGAATTAAGAAAGCAAAATAACCTTTCACAAGAACAACTTGCTGAAAAATTGGGTGTTGCTAGACAAACAATAAGTAAATGGGAATTAGGAGAAACTTCTCCAGATCTCGAACAATCAAAGCTTTTATCTCAAATATTTAATATAAGTCTTGATGATTTAACAAACAATGAGATAAAAAATATACTTATTACAAAAGCAAATAATATGGAAAAATTAACAAAAATAATTATAAATATGTTAAAAATAATTTTTATGATAATTATTATATTGCTTGTTATATGTGTCAGTAAAATATTCTTTGAAGAATACTTTTCGGCTAAACCTGTTTCTACAAGTATAAGTTTTGTATGTACATTAGGTGAAGAAAAATACACATATAAAATAACACAGTATTATGAAAATAATACATTAAAAATTTATACAAATGATAATAATCTAAATATAGATAGTAGTAGATATGATGATTATAATTGGCTAAAAGATGATATAAATAAAAATGTTACTTCTCGTGGAGGAAACTGTTTTATAAACGAAACTAATAAGTAAATTTATAAATTGAATTTAATGCAAGAGATCATAGTTATAATTCTCTCCAATTTTATAAAAAGATTGTATTGCACAAATATACTTCTAGATATATAATAAAAAAAATAATTTATAAAAGAAAACAGAGGTGTGAATATGAATTTTAGAGAAGTGCCTTTTGGCAATGGACAAGAAGTTTACATAGAGCCAGAATGGTTAGAAAAAGACTACAGAGATTATATGCCTGATCATGATAAGTACATTGTAGAGCAATTACTTGAGTACCTGTGTAGATGTGGATATATTATAACATCTGATAGTGCCACAGTAAGTGATAATGCCTTTTTCTTTAATCCATGTTTAGATAAACATATAAATGCATCCAGGGAAGATTTTGTAGGAAAAAAAGAGGCAATGATTACAGAGTGTCTATCTAATGAAAACGTAAAAGCTCCATTCACTATACCATTTAAAGAAGATCATTTTTTTAATATAACCTCAGAAGATTTACCAATTATTATTAAAAATGAATATGAGCAAGGTGGCACAGATAAATATATCATTAGGACTTCCGAACAACTTGAAACTTTTAAAAGGTTTTATAATGAAATTAACGCTTATGACAAAAAAAGAAGAGAATCTGTACTAAGAAAGAGATTAGGCTTAGGGGAAGAGGCAACATGGGATGAAACTGGACATTCGAAAGAAACCCCTTGGTGTATTTTTATTATGGATTATAAAAGAAATTTGCATGAAAATTTTGTTATACAAAAATTTATTCAAACACCAACTAAATATAATACTTCATTACGTGTTATTACTTCATCATCTGGAGATATATTGTGTTCAAGTTTAAAATACGCAGATAAAAGTATTGAGAAAAATAAAACTTTTTGTGGGCCATATGATCAATATTTAAAAGATCCATCCTCACCTTACTATCTAGGCAGTGAAAGCATAATATCAAATACAGTATCTGGTGGTAATAGTCTTTTATTAGGTCGCAATGATTATTCCAAGTTAGAACAAGAAATTTTAAGAGCGCATGGAATTAATCCTAATAACGCAAATGTTCCACAAGCAGTAGCATCTGCTGCCATTAAAATAGCTATCACTGGTAGACGTCCTATCGGTGCTATAAGTGGTATGGATTTCATTTTTGATGAAGAGACACAAGAATGGAAATATTTAGAGCAACATGAATATCCAATGCTAGGAACTTATGCGGAAGCGTATGGATTACCATATACTTCGATCGAAGACCCAAATTATTTTACGATACATTTTGCAGTAGATATTGATGCAAGATTGCATTCCCTTGCTTTAGCAATGCAAAAGAAACAAGCGATGAATAATGAAGAAGGACAATCTTTAAGACATAATTAAATCTATTTTAACCTGTAAGCATAATGGGGTAAATGAATAAGGTTATTACATTGACTTTGGTATATAATAATCATATATATAAATAGATAAAGGAGGAAAATATATGAAAAAATATTTAATCGTAGGATTAGTAGCGTTTTCTTTAATGGCAACAACTGCCTATGCTTTAAGTGACAACAATAAAAATAATCTTGCAAATGAACCAGCAAACTATAACCAAAATTGTCCATATCATGATAACTATGAAGAATGTCCGTATTATGATAAGACGACAAATACCACTAATTGTCCATATAGAGAAAATGGAACATGCCAAAATAACAATAACAATCATGTGAATGGTCATAATAGACATGGAGGATGTCATAGACATCAACAATAATTCAGAAATTTATATTTACTAAAAAAATCTAGTGTAGTTTTTACTAGATTTTTTATATTTTGTCCTAAATGTAGAAAAAATATTTATTTTGTAAAACGACGCAATGCCCTTTCTAAAATTTGTTCGTTTTGATAATCTTCTAAAGTTGTGTAATTACTTAAATAAGATAGCAACTTTTTTTTCGCAGCATTTTCTTTATTTGTTGTAGCGCAAGCAAATAATTTTTCTTTAACAGAAGCGGAAGTAGATCCCCAAACAAACGAATCGCTCATATTAAAAAGAGTTATTAAAATATTTCTAATATCATCTAAAATAGCTTGTCTTTTAAGCGCACTATCTTTAAAAAAAGAATTCTCATCTAACGAACCATTTGCACTATTAGCAATTCTAATCATTTGCTCTTCAAAAAATTGTAATGTATCAAAAATATGAGCAACTTTACTGGACCCTATACCATTAACTGTACACAAGCCATTTTTCTTATAACAAGTGACTTTCTCTAGCATAGCTCGTACATCAGCTACAGTAAAGTCTTTAATTCTATCGTTTGTATTAAGAGAAGTATTATAAGGAGAAGTAATAGGTAGTAAACTTGCGCTTATGTTATTTTCGCATGGAGAAAAAATAGCTGGATCAAAACCGTTATCAGCATATATAGTAGAAGAATATACTGGTAAATCTTCACCCTTTAAATCTTCCAAACGCCTAGAAGCGTGAGCTAATTCATCAAGCCAAAAATTAGTTAAAAACTCACTTTCTCCAGCTTCAATTAATATTTTTAAATCAAGAAAATCCTTAATCCCATATTGGTGAATTATAGGAAGATAGCCAAGCCTAGCACAAGCAAATATAGAGATATCTTTTAAAGATGTCATAAAATCCCTCATTTCCAGAATTATTATAAAAAAAGAATATACAATTGTCAATTTGTTCTCAAGTATCTTTAAAAAAGTTGATAAAACAGAAGTTATCAACTTTTTTTGATGCTCGATAATCATAAAAATAAAGGACATGCATAATTTTTAAAAAAGGAGGAAAAAAGACGAGCTCTTGTTTTTATAAAATATATCAAATTATATTATGTATCTATTTAAGAATAAAATATACTATTAAAATTAAAGGAAAAGAAAATATACCTCAAAAAGAAGCAGCTATTTTGGTAGCCAATCATCAAAATGCCCATGATTTTTTATTTGTAGCAAGTTGTACAAAAAGACCAATTTCCTTCATGGCTAAAAAAGAATTGTTTAAAGGTCCGTTAAGATGGATATTAAAAAGTATAAAAACTATTGCGGTAGATAGAAAATGTAAAAATCCGCAAGCTATACAGCAAGCATCAATACATCTAAAAAACAAAAGATTAATATGTATCTTTCCAGAAGGTACTTTTAATAAAACGACAATGCCACTAGCGTCATTTAAAAAGGGGGCAGTAAGACTAGCAATTGATAATAATGTGCCAATTGTTCCGATAACAATCGAAATAAAAAGAAGACAAGTGCGAATCGATGTAGATAAACCAATATGGATGAAGAGTAAAGATTATGAAGAACAAACCATAAGATTAAGAGAATTAATGATGAAAAAAATAAGGGGGATGACATGGAATTAATCAATTGGTTAAAAAGAAATTTCAGAAAAAATATAATAAAACAGCCATGGTTAGACTATTATGATGAAAAAGAACAAAAAATAAAATTTTCAGACAAAACAATATATCAATATTTAGAAGACACAGTAAAAGAGAATCAAGAATTAATAGCATTAAATTATTTTGGTCATAAGATATCTTATCAAGAATTATTTAAGGAAATAAATAAGGTTAGTAAATCATTGCATGCTTTAGGCGTAAGACAAAAAGACGTAGTAACAATATGTTTGCCTAATATACCAGAAGCAGTAATATGTTTTTATGCAATCAATAAAATAGGAGCTATAGCAGATTTTATTCATCCCTTGGCAGCTCCTTTAGAAATAAAAAAATACCTAAATGATTCTAAATCTCGCATTTTATTAACAACAGATTTCAATTTTAAAAAAATAGATAGTATAATAAAGGACACACATATTTATCGTACAATAATGATATCAGTAAGTAACTCTATGCCATTATTAACGAGCATAGGATATTATTTGACAAAAGGAATTAAAATAAAACAGTCCTATTTATGGAAAAATAATTATATGAGCTGGATAGACTTTATATATATGGGAATAGATTACAATACATCGATGACAAACACTATGAAAAGCAAAGATACAGCACTCATACTACATAGTGGGGGAACAACAGGGACGCCTAAAGGAATTTTAATTTCCAATTTCAGCTTTAATGCATTAGCGCAGCAAGGGGCTTTAAATGTTAGCAAGGTTGAACCAAGAGATAAGATTATGACCATTCTTCCAATATTCCATGGTTTTGGAGCTGGCGTATGTTTACACTGTCCGTTATGTTTAAAAGTAGAAGTAATACTAATGCCAGAATATAACGCAAAAAGATTTTATCACATTCTAAAAAAAGAAAAGCCTCAAATCATAGCTGGAGTTCCAACTCTTTGGGAAAAAATATTAAGCAATAAAATATTTGAAAAAGTAGATTTAGCAAGTTTAAAATATGTTATTTCAGGTGGTGATTATCTATCTTTAGCTTTAGAAGAAAGTATGAATACTTTTTTAAAAAATAGAAATGCATCTATAAGTATAACTAAAGGTTATGGAATGACTGAATCGGTAGCTGCAACTTCATTTACGTATAAGGGAACAAATGAACCAGGAAGCATTGGAATTCCTATGATTGGAAATAAATTTTGTATATGTAAGCCTGGAACAATCGAACGACTACCATTTAATAAAGAAGGCGAAATATGCGTAACCGGACCAACTTTAATGCAAAAATACTTGAATAATAAAAAAGAGACTAAAAACGTACTAAAAAAACATTTAGATGGCAAAACATGGCTACACACAGGAGATTTAGGTTATATTCATTCATCTGGAGTTATTTATTTTACACAAAGATTAAAAAGAGTTATTGTTTCATCTGGTTTTAATATCTACCCAGCACAAATAGAAAGTGTAATAAGAATGCATCCTAAAGTGGAAAACTGTTGTGTTATTGGTATAGATCATCCTTACAAAATAAAAGTAGCAAAAGCCTATATCCTTTTAAAAAATAAAGAAAAAATAACAGGTGTTACCAAGAAAGAAATTAAGACATTATGTGAACAAAACTTGGCAAAATATGCATTACCTAAAGAATACACTTTTGTAGATGAATTGCCTACCACGATTTATGGAAAAGTTGATTATAAGAAGTTAGAAGAGGAAAATAAATGAAAGAAAAGAATACATTATTTTATAGATTTATAACTTGGATAGCAAGACCCTTTTTTAAGATTCTATATAATGTAAAAATAGTAGGAAAAGAAAGAATACCAGAAATAGGTCCGATTATATTTGCAGGAAATCACTTAAATATTAAAGATCAACTGCCAGTAATAGCATCTACTAAAAGAGTTATACATTGGATGAGTAAAAAAGAATATTTTGATGGTAAACATGCATGGTTTTTTAAGAAAATGAAATGTATATGTGTAGATAGAGAAAATCATGGCGGAGATTCTTTGGATATAGCAAAATCTTATCTATTAAATAGTAGCGCTATAGGTATATTCCCTGAAGGTACTCGAAATAAAACCAAAGAAGAATTGCTTCCTTTTAAAATTGGAACGGTATACTTAGCGCAAAAAACAAAGGCAACAATTGTTCCTTTTGCTATTACTGGAGATTTTAAAATAAGAAGCAAAAACACAGTTTTAAGATATGGCATACCTTTTAAAATTAATCCAGAAGATGATTTAAAGCAACAAAATGAATATTTAAGAAAAACCATACTAAAATTACAGCAAATAAATTATCAAGAAACAGGCTATGATAAAAAAATATAGCTTGTTTTTTTAGCTTAAATCCTAGATATTTTCTTTACATGCCCAAACTTTTTTGATATAATGTAAACGTGAAATTGGCTTAACCAACAAAAGAAAGATAAGGAGAAAGTTAAAGTGATAATGAAGATGAAAAACAAATATAAAATCATATTAATATTAACAATAGCATTAACATTCTCCTTAAAGGATAACGTTCGTGCAAATACTTTAGCATATCCAAATAATGAAAATACATGCGAATATACTGATACGATTAATGGAGTTAGATATTCAAAAAACAGTTGTGATAATTATTATATAACGTCTTGTCAACCAGCATCATGTGGCAATCCTTTATGTATTTATAGCTCTAGAAATGGGAGTTCAGCTAATGGAACGGTATCAAGATATGATTTAATGAATGCTATTAAAGAAGGTTGTGAAGAAACACCAGGTGAAAACCAAAATCCAGGCGAAAACCAAAATCCAGAAGATCCAGGCCAAGCCGAAGATCCAAATGAAGATGTAATTCCAGATGAAGAAAAATTAAGTGCAACTTTTTATGATAAAAATGGCAAAGCGATAACAGTGGCGATTGGAAAAGAAACAAATAATATTTATGCTTTAGAAAATGAAGAATACACAGATGTTACAAGATTTGCAAAATTTGATAGTAATACAAATGTTACAGCAAGCAATTTTGAGCAATTTACATATCTTTTTCATACAGGAAGTACACAAGGTGGTTCTTATGTATTTGGGAAAAGTTGTGATATTAAAACAAATCAATATTCCAAAACAGCAAACTTTGCCAAAAATAAAAGTGATGTAATAGTATGTGTAAATAAAGATGAAATTAGTAGCATAACTGGAGCTGATAATGAAAAATGTAATGCTTTATTAGGGGATCCACATGATCCAACAAAGCAGTCTGTAGCTTATTGGTTACAATGGTGTTTAAACATTATAAAATATGCTGCTATAATAGCATTATTG
The DNA here is from genome assembly GCA_948497845.1 of uncultured Bacilli bacterium. Classification (GTDB taxonomy): domain Bacteria; phylum Bacillota_I; class Bacilli_A; order RF39; family UBA660; genus Onthocola_B. Next base: position 8,103 of record CAOOMX010000006.1, read on the forward strand.
GCTTTTAGTACAATTGATTTTGTCAAAGCTTTAGTAAATGATGATAAAGACGGGTTAAAAAAAGCATTAATGAAAACTCTTAAGAGGTTTGTTTTTGCAGTACTTATCTTTTTCTTGCCAATTATTATAGAAGTATTAATGAAAATATTTGGTGCATATGGCACATGTGGTATAGGGTAGGTGAGGTAAAATGTTGATTTCCAATTTTATAACTAGTGGAATAATGTCCATACTATTATTTATAGATGGAATCATATACAACTTTGTTAGATATATCTATGAAATATTTATCTTTTTAGCAAAAATTAATTTATTTGATGAAAAAGATTACAATGGAATTGTTAATAGAATATACATCATTTTAGGCGTAGTAATGTTATTTGTTATGGCATATTCCTTATTAAAAGCTGTTATAAATCCAGATGATTTTGCTAAAGGGGATACATCATTTCCAAATTTAATCAAAAATGTATTGATCTCGCTTATCATAATCACTGTTTTACCAACTGTATTTACGGTAGCTTTTAATATACAAGCTGCTATATTAAATTCTGATATTATCCCTAATATTATATTGGCAGATACAAATGTAAGCAATGAAGACGTAGCAAGAAATGGTGGAAATACGATAGCATTTAACACATTTAAAGCTTTTTTCAGACCTAATGAAGATTATTGCCGAAAAGAACTAAGCAATAATGGGAATTTAAGTAAGGCAGAAATAGATCAATGTGCTAGTTTAATTAGAGTTAATGAAAGCTGGTGGCAAGCTTGGTTTGCAAATAAAAAGACAACATTATCTGATATTTATAGTAATGTAGAGTTATCGCAAGCGTCTTTTATTAACTTTGCACAATTTAGTGATGCAGCAGATGAGCAAATGGTAGATTATACTGCCTTAATTTCAACTTTAGTTGGATTAGCTTTATTTATTCTTATTTTAGCTTACTGCATAGATTTAGCAGTACGTGTAATTAAATTAATGTTTTTCCAAATAATTGCACCTATTCCAGTAATATGTAGGGTATTACCTGGAGATAAGAAAAAAGTATTTGATGCATGGCTAAAAGAAACGATATCTACCTTTTTAGAAGTATTTGTAAGAGTAGCAACTATGTATTTAGGTGTTTATATGATTACATTAATTGTTGACAAAGCTAGTACAGGAGGTATACCAGGATTAAACACATTAGGTATTACACAACAAATGCTAGTAATTGTATTTTTAATAGTAGGAATAGTTTTCTTTATCAAGCAAACACCTAAATTATTGAAGGATATTTTTGGAATCGATGCTGGTGGAACGATGCAATCACTTAAAAATCTTATGTCAACGACAGCTTTTATGGGTGGAGCGATTGGTGGAGGCGTAACAACGCTTTCAAGAAACCTTGCACAAGGAGCGCTTAAGTTTGATAAAAGTATGAAAGCTGGAAAAGGTTGGGATGCGTTAAAAGATGCAGGTAAAGGATTGTTATCTGGAGCAGCTGGCTTTGGATCAGGTTTAATACGAGGCGGATACAATGCACGTAATGCTAAAAACTTTAAAGATATGGCCAGTGCAGCATCAAAAGGTGCAAAAGGAGCAATTGATGCTAGAGATAAAAGAGCGGCCTATAAGGCTACTCATGGAGGTACAATATTTGGGTCTATGGAAGGACATGCTGAAGACTTTATTGAAAGTGTAGGAGATTGGGCAACTGGAGGAAGTGCCTCATTAGATGCACAAATTAAAGCAGCAACAGAATTTAAAGGAGCTTTTGATGCTATAGATGCCGAAGCACAAAAACTATTGGATAAAAATAGTAGTGATACGAGTGTTACAGCAACTATGACTAGCAAAGAGGACTTTAAAGGGGACGCTGATACTAAGAAACGTCTATTTGATTTATATAGTGAGCACAGTACAGAAAGTCTAGCATTGATGGAAAAATATATAAAAGGGCAAGAAGCAATTACAGATTTTAAAGATTTTGTGGATAAAGATGCTTTTACCTCAGATCGAGTTGATCTGGCAACAGGTCGTGTTGAAAAAGTATTTGATGCAGATGGATATCAAAAAGAAATTGATAAAAAAGCCAGAGAGCATGCGCAAAAAGTTGCTGACTTAAATAACATGTATACGCAATTAACAAAGGCTACAAAGCAAAGAATTATAGATGCAGTTATGCAAGGAGAAAGCATTGGAGATGGAATTACACCTGATAAAGCGGCAAATCTTATCAACAAGGGTAATGAGTTTATAAGAAAATACGAACTAGATGGAAGTTCAGTAACAAAAGTCGACTATGAAGGAAAAGAAGTGGAAAAATATGGAGAAATATCAACCGCTGTTGGAGCTAAGACAGCTAAACAAATGGATGATATTAAAGGCGCTTATGAAAGTATAGGAAACTATGCGAGTGCTGAAAAAGCTAAAAAACGTGAAAAAGCCTCAGGCGACGGAAAATAAGAAAGGATAAAATAGGGAATGAATAACAATTACATAATACCAGCGAATTCAAAAAAATCGCAATTAATACTTGGTTTTTTTACACCGTTAGACCTAACGCTATTTGCATCAGGTTGTTCACTTACAATACTATTGTTATTAATTATTCATAACGCTACATTTACAGAATTAATTATCATAATTTTGCCAGCAGTAGTAACAGGATTTTTAGTAATGCCAGTATTGCATTATCACAATATTTTACAATTATTAATTAATATATTTGCCTTTTTTACAAATCGCAGAAGGTATTATTGGAGAGGATGGTGTGTATACAGTGACACAGAAACTAAATAGCAGTGCTAAAAACGGAAGCCCATATACAGAAGATTGGTTACCAATAAGACAAATATTAAATGGGATGATCCAACTAGATGATGGTTCGTTTGTAACTGGGGTTAAGGTTATGCCTAAAAACATATTTATTTTAGATAAAGGAAATCAAGATGCTACTTTATACAATTTAAGAAATTTATATAATAGTATTGACTTTGAGTTTTGGTTATTAATAGCAGATAGACCCGTAGATATTGATGTATATTTATCTAATTTACAACTAATGTATAACAATGCGCAAGATGGAGCCATGCGTAAGTTAATTATGCAAGATATTAATAAAGCCAATTTATTTATGAGTGCAGAATATAATGTTGTTGATACAGAATATTACATACTATTTAAAGAAAAACGAATGGAAATCGTTCAAAAGAAATTACACAATTTAATAAGTGGACTAGCAACAGCAGGATTACAATCAACGCAAACATCTAATAATGATTTAAGAATGATTTTAGATAACTTTTTAAATGGTGGAGAACAAACGACATTTGGGACGGTGATGTAAAATGAGTTTGAAAAGTGAAGTAGCTCCAAAAGGGATAGAATTTAAACCAACAGAATTCATTATTGGTGGAAAGTATTCTACTATTTTAACTATTGTTACATTTCCTAAAAGTATATATCCAGGATATTTATCAGATTTAACGAATATTAAAGGTGTTAAAGTTGCAATTAAGCACATACCAATTCAATTTTCTGTTTTACAAAAAATGTTAAATAAAGAAATAGCTGATTTAAAAACAAGATATCAATCAGAAAGAGATCAAACAACCCAAGAACGTATAAGGCAAGACTATGAATCATTAGAACAATTTATTCAAATGTTAGCAGCAACACAAGCCAGAATATTTGACTTTCAAATGCATTTATTAATAACTGCTGATAACAAAGAAGAACTAGAGTTAAGAAAAATACAAGTTAGAAGTTATTTAGATGCTTTAGGAATGAAATCAGTAGCTTTAATGTTTGAACAAGAAAAAGCGTTAAAGTCAATTTTGCCTATTTCCCCGCCACAAGACATAGAACAAAGAATAGGAACTCCAATTCCATCAATTACGACCGCAGCCATGTATCCATTTATATTTGATAGTATAAAAGATCCAGGCCCTGCTACGTTATTTGGTGTAGATTTTTCTGGAGGAGTCATTTTATTCAACCAATTTCTATATCAAATGAAGAAGGAAAATAATAGGAATAATGCCAATATTATTTTATTAGGAACATCTGGATCTGGGAAATCGACAGCAGCGAAATTACTTTTAAGAACGCATTTAAGAAATGGTTTAAAAGTAGTGTGTGTAGACCCAGAAGGTGAACTAGAAGACATGTGTTATTCAATCGGCGGAGATTTCCTTGACTTAGGAAAAGGTGGAGATTTCGGGATGATTAATCCATTAGAAATCGTTATTGATGCTGATGAAGAGGAAATAGCACAAGGATTAGGATATACAGTTTTAACTAGAACCATTGGACAATTAAAGGCATTTATGAAGTATTACTCACCTAGTATTGAAGAAGATGTATTAACCATGTTTAGTGAAGTAGTACAAGATACTTATAAACGTTACAAAATAGATTATGATACAGATTTTACAAAGTTAACGCGTGAACAATATCCGACATTTGATGATGTATATGCAACGATAAAAGGAAGATTACTTTCAATGACTGATGCAACCCATGAACGAGATGTAATGGAAAGATTAGAGTTAAAGATAAGACCTTTAATCAAAGAACTACGTTATTATTTTACGGGACACACGACTTTATCAATTAATAGTGACTTTATAGTATTTAACATAAAAGAATTAATGAACAGTGATGAAAATATCAAAAATGCTTTATTCTTTAATGTCTTAAAATATGCATGGGGATTATGTTTAGATAAGTCTGTAAATACTGTAATGATGGTAGATGAAGCACACGTATTATTATCGAGCCATAATGAATTAGGAGCAGAATTTTTAGCTCAAATTCAAAGACGAAGCAGAAAGTATAATACAGGTACAGTTATTATTACACAACAGCCTACTGATTTTGCAGCACCAAGTATCATAACGCATGGAAAAGCTATTTTCGACAATGCATCTTATTACTTAGTAATGGGATTACGTAAGCAAGCAGTTGAAGATTTATCAAAACTGATTGACCTAAATGATTCTGAAAAGGAAAGCATAAAATATTACAATCAAGGAGAGGCCTTATTTATTTGTGGTAATAGAAGAATGAGAATTCAGATTGTCGTAACGCAAGAGGAGCTAGATTCCTTTGGATCAGGTGGAGGGCTATAAAAATAAATTAACCCGTGAGTTTGGTGGTGAAGAAAATGAATGATTTTATTGAATTTGACGAAGAAAAAGATGGAACTAGACGATTAAAAATAAATCCACATGACACCTTAGAAGATATTGCAAGAAAGATGTTAGAATGCAAACGTTTAGGGGTGAGAGTAACAGCTACATTAAATGGCGTTACAATAGATAGTAATACATTCAATTCAATGAATGAAATGAAAAGCACTTTAGAAACAGCTATGAGAGAAAAACAAAAAGAAAATGAATCTACAAAAGGAAACGTAGGTTCTTTTCCAAATGAAGAAAAAGATGTCACTAGCCAAGCCAATATTTCGAATAGTGGGAAACAAAATGAAACAGTTTCGTATATTGAAGTAAAAGAAAATGAAAGCATTGAAAGTGTGGCAGCTAATCTTGAGGCTTGCGCTGCACAGGGAATTAAAGCTGTAGCAGTATATAACGATGTAGTATTAAATAATGTAGAAACGAGTAGTGTTAATGAAATTATATCAACTTATAAAAAAGAACAAGATAAAGAAGAAGCCTTAAAAAGTGCAGGAATTATATTAGAAAAAGGGTTTCGTTTTGAGAGCAAATTTAAGGTTAATGCCAGACAAATTAGAGTTGGAAAATATGATAGAATTCAAGAAATAATTCAAAAATTAAAGTTTTGTAAAGAACATGGTATAGAAGCCTATGTAAATTTTAATGGAGTAGAATTAAATACATATGATTATTTAAAATTTAGATTAGATGATCCATACCGTATTATGGCTTGGTATAATAAACAACAAGATAGTTTAAAAGAGCAAAAACAACAGCAAAAAGAACAAAGCCAAGTTCGAATGAATACTTCTGTTCCAAATGAAGCACCAGCAGTAGCAATAAATGAATCGCAAATAACAGATGTGAGTAAAAGTGTTGCTGATAGCGCACCAATATCTAACGAAGCAAGTGAAGTTATTTCACAAGGTGGAAGTTTAGAAGGAATATCTTATGAAAACACTGGAAAAACAATGCTTAATGAAGTAGCTATTGCAGGAAACGCTTACAATATTGGTAAAAAAATAGATATAGATAATTTAGATGTTGCAAACAATCAAAGAATAGAAAGAAGAGAGTCACCAAGAAAAGGAATTGAACCAAATCTAGCAAATACAAGTGAAAATGTGGCAAATGATTCAGAAAATATTCCCAAAAGGTCTCAGAATCCTTATAGGGCTAATGGTGGGGGGCGTCAGGGAATACCTTTGGCACCAAATGAACTGGCAAAAGAAACAGAATATATAAAGCAAACAGTCCTTACTAGTGACAAAACTAGAGTAGGTTTAAGTGGAGAAGAATTAGGTCCTAAAAGAAAAAAATTAGAAGTAAGTATAGAAGCAAAAAGCGATTCTAAAAAGCAAAATAAAAACAATAGAAATCGACTTTTATATAATCCTAGTAGCAGAACAACAGGTAGGAGAACATCTATTGTTGCTCCACAGGCCATGATAGAAGATGATGACGATGAAGAAAATACCAGTGATGAAGGAATTAATGAAGCTGGTGATACTCCACAAAATGGTGCAATAAACGGAAATAATCCAGAAAATAATAATGCCAATCAACCAAATCCTAAAAATGGAGGAAATCAAAAAAAGAAGAAAAAAGGTCTAGATTGGAAAAAATTAATCTTTGAATTTATCAAAAAGCACCCTTATGTACTAGCAGGAGTTGGAGCAGCATTTGCCTTTTTATTAATACTCATGTTCTTTTTAGAAACTACTGACCAAAAAGCAGATGTAACATATTCTCCTAATTATTCTGAATCGTGTGATGCAATTGATATTCATAGAACAAGCATGACAAGAGAAGAATTTATATCTAAAACGCAAAGTTATTATGGCAGAGTGGCAAAAGATTATTCAAGCACTTTCTCTACAAATGCTGGAACTATTTATGATATAGCAACAAAAAATGGTATTAATCCTGAAATGGTAATTATAAGAGCTGAATCAGAAGGTTACTCTCCAGGTGCTAGTAAAAATAACTATTGGGGAATGGGATGTACAAACACAGGTGGATATGAAGCTTGTATAAACTATTCGTCCTTTGCCGATGGGGTACTTGGATATGTGAAAAACATATCAAAATATGATACCGTTAGTGCAATGATGTCGAAATACGCATATATTGGATCTTATTGGTATAAAAATGCCAAAGGCGGTTCATCAAAGGGTGGATGTTATTACTACGAATACATCAAGTCATTTATGAGTCAAGAAAGAGCTGATGAAGTAGAAAACATTTGTGCAGCAAATAGTTGTAATTTTGATGGAAGTGGTAATTGTACAGCAACAACAGATGAAGATCAATTGGCTTATGCAAAATGGCAAGTATACAAAATGGCACAAAGTCGTGAAAGAATTTTTGGCATTCCACCAGATGAATGTAAATCCCCAGATGTAAGTGGAGGTTCTGCTTATACAGCTCCAGGTTGTGTGATTTATGGACAATCTGATCCTAGATGGGGAGATATACCGCTTGGAAAATCCTCAACAAACATGAGAGCGAGTGGTTGTGCGGTAACATCAATTGCAATTGGTATAAAATGTTCTGGTACACAAATATCAGTAAATAATTTTGATGCGGGAGTATTTATTAGAAAATTGAATCAAGCAGGATGTTTCACTCCAGGTGGAGGAATATATTGGTCATGTAGTGCCATCACAGAAATCGCTCCTAGAGTTAAAAACGTAGCTAATTTAAGAAAAGACGAAGTAAAAAATTACAGTAGTGAACAGAAAATAACTGCAGTTACATCGTTTGATCCAAGTCAGTATTTTGTACTTGTCCACTTTGTAAACTCTGAGCATCCACGAGGACATTATGTTGTATATTCAAGTGTATCTGGAAGCAACTTTGTAGTAAAAGATCCGGCCAAAGGTGGAACAATATCACAAGTACCAATAAAAGATGTAGATCAAATAGTAGTTTATTCGTATTAGGGAGGAAAAATGAATAAAAAGATAACAATAATATTAATAGTAGTTTTACTAGCTTTAACAGGAGGATTACTAATTATTTATGAGCTGAATAAAGAAGATGATGATACTCCTCCAGCAAAAGAGCCTACCCCAATAGTTGAAACCAAAAATTTGATTTTAGAAAATGTTAGTACATGGCACTATGCAGATGGAAGTTGGTCAAATGCAACAACAAGTTCATTGGAAGATAAAGCTTACTTTGTTTATAATAACAATCGTTACCTAGGAGAATATCGTTTAAAATATGGGACAACATGGAATCTATTTGATGATTATGATAATTATGTAAATTATGATGGAAGCCTCATTGCTTATTCTACTAATTTTAATATTGAAGTAAAGAATATTGTTGATAAAGAGATAAGTATTGAGGAGATAAGTGAAATAAGTAGCATAATAGGTTATGATATTGATATCGTGGATTTATCATTAGCTATGGCAGTAACTGCCCATTTAGATAACAACGGAAATATAGATAAGATAGTTAGTGTATCAAATCTTGATGCTGAAACGGAGCAAAGTATTTATTTTAATCTAGTCTATGTCCAAAAAAATGGCAAGATAGATATCCTTATAAATGAAAGAATCCCTGTAACAGATATTTTTAACGCTCCAAATTATACAATAAAAAATGTTTTAAATATTGAAGAATCGGATGTTGCGAGTATCATCGTTCAAAAAGGATATTTTAGTGAAGCTGGAAAAACTGGAAATATAATATTTGAGTATTCAGCAAATAAATATACAAAAACTTATGAAGATTAGCACAAAATGTTGCTAATTTTTCCTTTTATGTTGTATAATATACTTGTTAATTTGAAAGGACTAATTGCATGAAATTTAAAGTTGAACCTAAAGATTTTTTCTTATTTTGTATATATTGTGTTTTATTGCTTTATTTATGTGCAATAGCAGTACTAAACGTAACATCATTACTAAATGATGGGTCATTTTATGGATTAATCCCTTTTGAAGCTTTTACTTTCAAATATTTACCGCTAACAATCATTACTTTTATAGGGGTGTTAATTGTTATTTTTACAAGTGTATCTAGCTATATCTTTTCAAAAGAAAAAGGTGGCGGATTTGGCCTTAAATTAAAAGAAAAAGGTGGAGATGGATACTCTAGATGGGCAAAAGATAAAGAAATTAAGGAACAAGATAGTATTGAAAAAGTAGACCCACTAGCAGATAATTTAAATGTTGCTGGAATACCACTTATCAACAATGGAAAAGAAATATGGGTAGATAATAGTGAATATCACAATCTTGTCATTGGGTCAACTGGATCTGGGAAAACACAAACAGTAGTTAAGCCATTAGTAAATTTATTAGCAAAAAATGGAGAAAGTATGATTATTACTGACCCTAAAGGAGAAATATTTAAATATTCTGCGGATTATTTAAAAGGAAAAGGATACAGAATCATTGTTTTAAACTTCCGTGATACTCAAAATGGAAATGCATGGAATCCGTTAACTTTACCCTATCAATATTTCAAAAAAGGAAATACTGATAAGGCCATTGAATTATTAGATGACGTAGCTTTAAATATCATGTATGACCCTAAAAATAAATCTGAATCAGACTTCTGGGAAAAGAGTGCAGCTGACTATTTTTCAGGTTTAGCGCTTGGACTTTTCATGGATGGAAAAGAAAAAGAAGTAAATATTAACAGTATTAATTTAATGAGTGTAGTAGGGGAAGAACGTTATGCGACAAGTAATTATATAAAAGAGTATTTTGGACTTAAAGGGGAAAGTTCAAGTGCTTATGTTTTTGCATCAAATACAATCAATGCTCCAACCGAAACAAAAGGTGGTATTTTATCAACCTTTAGACAAAAAGTAAGAAAGTTTTCAAGTCAAGAAAACTTAAGTGAAATGTTATCATACAGCGACTTTGATATGAGAGAAATTGGTAGTGGAAAAACTGCTGTATTTATGATTATTCATGATGAAAAGAAAACATATCATAGTTTGATGACAATTTTTATTAAACAATGTTATGAAACTCTAATTGATGTTGCACAAGAAAATGGAGGAAAACTACCTTATAGAACGAATTTTATTTTGGATGAGTTTGCCAATATGCCTCCATTAAAGGATGTAGATTCGATGGTATCTGCAGCAAGAAGTCGTGATATAAGATTTACATTTATCATTCAAAACTTTGCCCAATTAAACGACGTATATGGCACAGAAGTAGCAGAAGTAATAAAAGGGAATTGTGGGAATTTAGTATATTTAATTTCAACAGAGTTAAAAGCCTTAGAAGAAATTAGTAAGATGTGTGGAGAAGTTAAAGTAACAGATGAAAAGGATAAGAATGCAACAAGGCCGTTAATATCAGTTTCAGATTTACAAAAAATGAAATTATTCGAAGCAATCATTATTCGATTAAGAACGAATCCGTTCAGAACAAAACTAGAACCAGATTTTAAAATGAATTGGGGAATTGCACGAAATGAAGCACCATATCCTGAAAGAAAAAAGGAACTTATTCAAACATTTGACTTAAAAAAATATGTAACTGAAGAAAAAAGTAAGAAAATGGCAGCAAATAACAATGGTATGAATATGGGAGGCGTTCCAAATCCATTTAAACCTAATCCTGGTTTTTCACCTTTTGGTGGAGGAACAGCAAGTCCATTTGGACCTAATAATATGAATGGTGCTATGGCAAATCGTCCTAACCCTAATATGAATACAGGTATCGGAGGCTTTGGACAAAACAGTGGCTTTGGTCAGAATAATGGTTTTGGGCAAAATCCTGGTTTAGGAAATTTTGGTGCTTCTACAACGCCTGGCTTTGGAGGAATGAACAATAATCAAAACTCTTTTGGACCGTTCGGCGCAAACAATGCTTTCGGAGGCAATTCTCCTTTTGGAGGAATGAATAACAATTCAAATTTTGGACAAAATCTATTTAATACTCCAAATAATAATCAAAATCCAACTACACCGCAAACAAATCCAATGAATTCATTAGATATCGATGCGATGCTAAAAGACTTAGATGAAAAGTTTAAAGAATTGGATAGAGAAGAAGCAGAAAATCGCAAAAAAATGCAAGAAGAAATGAACAAAAAAGGAGAGCCATTAATTAAAATTGGTGAAGATGTTGGCTTGAAAGTTGATATCCCTGAAACAAAGGAAAAAGAAAACTTAGTACAACCAGCAACCCCAAATGTAGTTGAAGAAAAAGAAAGTGTTGAAGAAGTAAAAGAAAAGCCAAAAATAAATGTAGATGCAGATAGTATCATTGTAAATGAAAATGTGATTACTGATGATGAATTCTTTGATGATTTCTTTGGAGATGACTAAGAGCAAAGACTAAAATCTTTGTTTTTTTATGTAAAAGAACGGTAAAAAAAGTCATTTTAATTGTCATTTCTTACATTATATGATATCTTTATAATAAAGAAAATATTTAAAGACTAGGTGACAGGAAATGAGATTAATCTTGAAATTTAAATCTGACGGCAAAGAACTATGCTTATTAAAAAAAGAAAACAAATATGAGTATGGAAAAATTGAAAGCAGTGAAATAACAACTACTGTTACTAGAGAAGAAAAAGCTTTGATTTTAGAAGCATTTAAACAAATTTTACCTAGTCAAAATGCAATTAAATTAAAAGATTATAAATTTAGAGGAAAAAGCTTAATACATTTATTTGATAAAGAAAAGGGATATCATCTATTTTATGAAAAAACACCAAATGGACTAAAAAAGCCATCCAATGACGAACTATATAAATTAAACAATTTCTTTAATGCTCAAAGTGAAGTAGTATTTTTAGGTGCTTCAAATAATAATAATAATAATAGTTTTTTCAAACGTTTTGTAAAAAAAGGAAAAGCAATGTTAGTTGTTTTAGTAGCATCTACCTTGTTCTTCGCACTCTCGGGAGACACCCAAACTATTACAGAATTTGATAACATAGAAGATGTTATATCGATAGAAGAAGCGCAAGCTTTCATAAAAGAGGAACAAAAGAAACTAACACAAGAATCAAAAACAGCAGAAAAAAGCGAAGAAACTTCTGAAAAAGTAGAAAAAGAGTATACCAAAGATAATGATATAGAAGAATTAAACACATCAAAACAAGCGGAGGATTCTACTGCAAATAAAACTTCAGAAGTAAGTGGAAATCCTAATTTAGAAGATCCCACATTTGATCCAAATAAAGATTTAATTCAACTTGATGATGAAACTCCTCTTGAAAATAATTCCTATTTTGATACCACTTCAAGCTTAGATGAGTATTTTATTACCGATGGGCCAACCACTAATGGAGAAGATGAAGACTTTACAGTAGAGAGAATAATAAATATTATAAGAAATAATCCTAACTTAAGTGAAGAAGATAAAGATTTGTTTTTATCCAATCCACAAATATTTGTCGACAACCTTCCGTATTATAACCAAGATACAGTTATTGAACAACAAACCAAATTGCATACAACATATACTCCACACACCGACTCTACAGCAGAAGGATGTTATTTTCCTAGCAATAGTGAAATTGTATGTTATGGGGTTGAAAGTCAAAAAGAAGCAAAATCATATGTAAAAACGCATGAATATTGTCATTCACTAAGTGACTATTCCAATTATTCTTATGGTAGCGCAATATATGAAATGCTAAACGCCAAATTTAACAACGAATATTTTGGAATTATAAATAATGAAAGCGAAATATCCACTTATGATCCAAGCTATTGGACACTAGGCAGTTATTGCAACGCATTATGCGAAATAATAGATGCACCTACTTTAAGAAGGTATCATGCAAATCCAGACCCAAAAATAATAGCGGATTACTTAACACAAATTATTAATGATGAAGAAAAAGCATATACACTAATATCACAATTGGATTATATTAAAGGAAGTAGTGAATATAATCAAGAATATCTTAGCGAAGAGGAAAAAGAACAATTATTAGTTGAAGCAAATGAGATAGTAACAAGCAGTTTAAAAGATTATTATGAAAAAAAATATAACGAATCCATTACTAATAATCTAACAATGCTTTATGCTTTATATCCTAGTGAAGTAGAAATGATATTAGACATAGAATTGTTAGACGGAGCAATTTCAAGAAACGAAATAGGATTTGGTAGAACATATATTCCCAAAACTTATTTTAATGGGAATAATGACTTAATTCTACAATTTGATAAACTTAAATCACAAGAAATGTCCTATACATTAGACTATATGCTACAATTCTATGAAGATGAGAGTCAAATTCCTTACGAAAAAAGCACAGATGGACATTACATATTAACACAATATGAATCAATCGACAAACTATATATAAATCTAAGCACTATTAGTATTGTAAATAATACAGAAATAAGTCGATAAAGAGTATAACTATTAAAAAATAAGAAAAGAGGAAATAAAATGGAAGCAAATAATAAAAACAATGGATTAATATGCACAATAGTCATATTAGTAATAGTAGTATTAGGTTTAGGAGGTTTTATTATTTATGATAAAGTTCTAAAGCCTCAACCACCTATAGAAGAAAAAAAGGAAAATGACAAAGAACAAGATAACAATTATAATGAAATGATAAACAAAGACTTACTAGAAGCTTACGGAAAAATTTTGTTTGAAAGAGTAGATGTGTTTTTTTCAAATAGCTATTATCCCTTTTATAATAATGTAAACCAAAATGAAATAGATAAATTGCCAGTAATCTTTGGTATGGTCAAAAAAGTACAAGATGTGAGTATGTATAATGATCATGAAAAATGTGCAATAGATCCAAGTGTATCAGATTTTAGCCCATGCTATGACTTGATTATAAGCATAGATGATTTTGAGAAAAAATATCATGAAATATTTGGATTTGATGCAATAATAGACTATAATACTTTTAATTACGTACAGGGAGGTACAGAATACTTAATAAAAAAAGACGATTACCGCCTTTATGCTTACCCTTCATATATTGGCGGAGTAGATGATGAAATAATATCTCAATCACATTATGAAGGAATAGAACAAGTAGACAATGATTTAGTAATAACTGTAAAAGTCATTACAGGAGAAAGAGGAGAAATTGAACAAGCATATGAGAAAGAAAAAGACAATCTAGGAAGTTACAAAGTAAGATTTAAAAAAGATAGCACAGGAAATTATTATTGGTATCAAAGCGATTATATAAAACCGTCTAAATAAGGAGAATAAAATGGAAGCAAAAAATAACAATGGATTAATATGCACAATAGTCATATTAGTAATAGTAGTATTAGGTTTAGAGGGCTATATCATTTATGATAAAGTTTTAAAAGATACGCCAGAAGCAGAGAAAGATATAAATAAAGATAATGATAAAAATCAAACCAATGAAAAGAATTTAGAAAATAATTTAATGAGTGATGAAAATGCAATACAAAAAGGTGAAAAGTTATTTAAAGAAGCAATCGATATATTTTATTTATCAAGTTGGTTCCATCCAGATTATACTACATATATTAATGATGAAAGATGTGGTTTAGGAATAGGTTGTATAAAAATTGCTAATTGGAGCGATATGAAAACAAAATTTACAAGCAAGTTTATATCTTCACTAAATAATAAAGACAAAGCAGTTAATTATGGTATACATATTATTGATAATGAAGGTTATTTGATTGATGGCTTTGCAGATTATCAATTGCCAGAATTCGTTAATCTCAATGTTATTGAAAAAAGTGAAAATGAAATAGTATTTAATGCTATGCTAACCAATCAAGGTATAGAATATAATACTAAGTTCATAATTAAGATAGAAGATACTATATGGAAAATAGATGAATTCTCTTTAGAAAAATAATTAACAAGGATAAAAATCTTTGTTTTTTTCTGTCAAAAAGAAGAAAACGTTTTAATCATAACAATAGTATTTGTTTTTAGAAAGAAAAATGTTATAACTATCATAAGAAAAATAGAAAATAATTGCAAGGAATAGTTATATTTAATTGTATATTAAGTGAAGGGGATAAAAAATGAAGAGATATGACGATATGGAAATTAAAGAAATGTATGATAGAAACATAGATAGATTATACAAAATAGCTTATATGTTTTTTAGGTATGATCAAGGAAAAATAGAAGATGCAATATAAGATGTTTTCTTAAAAGTAATTGATAAGAATATAAGATTTGAAAATTTAGAGCATGAAAAAGCTTGGTTTATTGTTGCTTAAAAAAACATATGTAAAAATGTTTTAAAGAAAAAATGGAATGATGAAGTAGAATTAGAAACAGAAATCCAAAATATTGATGCAAAAGATAAAACAATAGAAAAAGTATTAAATCTACCAGAAAAATACAAACTACCAATATATTTATTTTATTATGAAGGATATAGTTGCGTTGAAATATCAAAATTGATGGAAGTTCCTGAAAATACTATTTATTCCCTAATGAATCGAGGCAGAAAGATATTAAAACTAGAAATAGAGGAGGAATTAAGATGAAAAAAGAAAAATTAAAGAATAGTATTGAAAAAATAGAGATAAGCAACTTAGAAAAACAAAGAATATACAACAATATCATGAAAAATCGCAAAAAGAAAAAAAGTTTTTGACCAATACTAACGATTGGAGCACTTGCTACAGCATCTTTGGTACTATTCTTTAGTATAAATAATAAGTCAATACTAAAACCCAATGATAAAGCAGCAACAGGAACACCAGCTTTAGAAAACGAATACAAAAAAGAAGTAATAATCAATGTAAAGGATTATCTAAATGCCAATAACATAGAAGTGCAAGATGAACTAATTGTTGATAGCAAAGAAATTATAAACAATGATAAATATAATGTACGTAATGGAAATGTTATCATAAGAAAATATAATGAAGATTTAACGTATGTTACCGATATATCATGTGGAGATTATGACAAAAGTGGTTCAGTAGAATTTAGAGTATGGGATGGCTTTATAAGAAATGTTTTTGAAATACAAGATGAAATTGTTATAACCACCTATGAAAACTATAAGGATTTAAATGGATATACACAAGCTGATGCTAATATAATATTTTTAGATGAATTCGCACAAATAAAAGGAAATTTCATGCTTAAGAATATAGAGGACATTAAACAGACCATAGATATTTTATCTGTTAACAAAATAAAAGATAACTATTTTATAACATATAGAATTAGAGAAGCGATATCTCCAAATACATTTATTGAAACAGATTGTTATGTAATTTTAGATAAGGAATTTGATCCTATTGAGGAACCTGAGTTTTTAAAATATGAAAATAAGAACATAATTATAGACAAGTTAATAAAAGAAGAAAATAACACTTTATATTTTACAGCTAATTATAGCGATGAAAATAAAAATCATTTTATTATATTATGTGTAGATGAAAATGGTCAAAAAGCAATCGAATATGAATGCTTCCAGGATGATGAAGGTTTAGAAAGTGGAACAAGTTATAAAGTAACTGCTTATAGCGACAATTATTTCTATGGATATGCGTATACAAAAGGATATGTAGAAGATTACTACAATGGTAAAACAATATTTAAATTAGATAATTTAGGGAATATTGTATGGAAAAAGGATATAGAAATAAGTATTCAAAATGAAGAAAACTTTAAATGAAAAAGACTTTTTTGAAAAGTATCAAAATGATGTTACGAAATATAAAGTAATATTTAAGCAAAACGAAAATAAAGACTACTATTGGTATTCTACAGAAGTTGTAAAATAAAGGAGATAATTTAAAATCTTCTTTTTGTATGCTAATCAATATTTATTTCTAAGCTAAAGCCCTTTCAATATTTATCTTTTACACATACAATACTATGGTGAAATATATGAAAAGAATTCGTTTAAATGAATATAATTCTAATTTAGGTACATTAATAGATGTTCAACATCCAGAAGATTATCTTAAAACTCCGACAGTAGGAAGCATAAACATTTATGCAGATAAATTATTGATGAATTATAAAAAAATTTTAGATCCTGGGAAGAAATATTACATTATTTGTCATAAAGGTTATTTAAGTAGAAAAGTAGTATCTGTGCTAGAATTTTATGGTTATGATGTAACCCAAGTAATTAATAACTAAAAAAGTGGAAATAAATTAATATTTATGGTTTTTATGTAAAAAAAGTACTATAATAAAAATAGTGATTTTATGAAGGAATTATTTTCAAACTTTTATGATTTAATTATGAATACTATAGCAGCCTTAGGAGTTTATGGTCCTATTTTAGGTTGTCTTCTAATTGTCTTAGAATCTATTTTTCCGCCTTTACCCTTATTTGTATTTATCACAATGAATTTTATAGCATTTGGTAAAGTAATAGGTTTTATTATCTCATGGATATGTACTTGTATTGGTTGTTTAATTGCTTATATATTAGTAAAGAAGTTTTTAAGAAATTTTGTTCTTAGAAAGATAAGAAATATAGACTTGCTTACAAAATGTTTGCATTACATAGAAAATTTAAGTATTACAAAAATAACAGTAATTTTATCTATTCCGTTTACGCCAGCATTTATGATGAATATAGCAGCAGGTGTATCAAATATGAGTATAAAAAAATTCCTACCAGCTATACTAATCAGTAAAATATTACTTGTATATTTCTGGGGAATTGTAGGAACAGGATTAGTAGAAAGTTTTAAAAATCCATCCAGTTTAATTACGGTAGGGATTATGCTTTTAATAGCATATATTACTAGTTTTCTTATTAAAAAGATATTTAAGTTAGATTAAATGGTAATTTCTCTAACTTTTTTTGTAACAGAACGAATTAATTCCACTTCTTTCATAGAAGATGTTTCAAGATAAGCATTGACATTCTCTTTAATTTGATTTTTCATAGCTTCAGCAATATAAGCAGACAGTTGATAAGTATTTAACTGGCTTAAGCTAATATGATCTTGTTGTAGTAAAAAGAGTATTTTAAAAGCAAGATTATGTAAAAAGATATCATAATCAGGATAAGTCACTAGCTTTTTTTCTTTTTCTGCTTCAATAGAATAACAAACTTCATCACGAGGGTCATCAAAATTAATTTGTGTAATAGAAACTAAAGAAGATTGATAATAAAGAATGCAAGATAGATTGAATAAGACTAAAGATTCAACACCTAATTCTCTAAAAATATTCTGCTCTTCGTATGAAAATCTTTGATCACACACAATACTAAACAAATTAAAATAAACGCCATCATAATCTTTAGCCATAGCCTTATAGCTCAAAAGAAAGTTTGAATGAGGGTAATTCTTTTTTAAAAATAAAAAATCAT
The DNA here is from genome assembly GCA_948497845.1 of uncultured Bacilli bacterium. GTDB lineage: Bacteria > Bacillota_I > Bacilli_A > RF39 > UBA660 > Onthocola_B. Next base: position 26,544 of record CAOOMX010000006.1, read on the forward strand.
CATAATTATTTAAATTGAATATTCTAGCATTTTGTCGTAAAGTTACTAGAACAGCAGGAATTCTAACTGGATTTTCATATTTAAAAAATAGTAGGTGGGGATGACTTGTTAAAAGATCAACCCAAGAATTATAATAATCTTTTTCGTGTAAAGTAAGCCAAAGTCCACCATATGGCTTTATAGATTTACTATTAAGGGGTTCATCAACAGGCCAAAACAATTGGTGATTTAAAGAAGCTGTACCGACAGACAGAAATTTCTCCATAACCCCACTTCCTTTCTAAAATAAAACTATTATAACAATAAACTTAAACTATGTAAACCTAAAAAAATATGCTATAATCATTTTTAGAAAGTGGTGTATAAAATGACATTTTGGGAAAAGTATTTAGAAAAAATAGTAACAGTAATATTCATATGTACTGTAGCCTTTATATTAAATTTAATTATAGATACGTTATTAGATAAAACAATAAAGCTAAGAAAGAAGAAAAATGTAACGACATTATTACTATTTATAAAAAGAATTAAAAAACTCATTATATATTCGATAACAACACTAATAAGCTTATCAACATTTGACATGTTTAGTTCTTTTTCATCAACTCTTTTATCTGGTTTAGGAATAGGTTCAGTGGTATTAGGATTAGCAGCACAAGAGAGTTTAAAAAACTTTTTTGGAAGTGTGGCAATAGTAACAGGAAATCCTTTCGAAGTAGGAGATTTCATTGAATGTGTTGAAAAAAATGTATCAGGAACAGTAGAAGACATTACCATGCGTCATACTATAATTAGAACCATCAATAATAGAAGAGTAATAATTCCTAACAATGAAATGAATGAACTAATCATAGAAAATTTTAATTATAGTGACAATGAACTTGTAAAAACAGTAGATTACACTATAGCTTATGAAGCAGATATGGACAAGGCTATAAGTATTATTAAAGAAGAAATGAAAAAAGTATACAAAATAAATCCCAAAGGAAAAAATAAAGATGTAGAGTATCCAAAAGTAAGAGTAGGAGCCTGGTTAGATTCAGGAATTACATTAAGAGCATGGGTATGGGGAAAAGATAATAGTAACGTATTTGAAAACATATATGCTTTAAACTATAAGATAAAGAAACGTTTTGAAGAAGAGAAAATAGAAATACCATATCCACACATCAAAGTAGTAAATGAGAAAAAATAATGGAAGAACATTATTTTTTTCATGTAAAAAAGGAACAAAAAATTTAAAAATAAACATAACATTTATATGATATAATTATATATAATAGAACAACCAATAAGGAGAGAAATATGGATTTTAATATACTATACTTTATCGATAAACTACACAATGGGGTATTAGATAAAATAATGATCTTTTTTACCAGCTTAGGAGATGCAGGTATATTTTGGATTATTCTTGCTCTTATTTTAATAGGCTTCAAAAAGACAAGAAAGTGTGGGATTTTAATACTTATTTCCCTGTTTATAGGAGTTATTTTAGGAAATGGAATCATAAAAAATCTTATTCAAAGACAAAGACCATGTTGGATAGATAACACTATAGAATTGCTTATTAAAAATCCCAGTGATTACTCTTTTCCATCTGGGCATACATTAGCGTCCTTCGAAGCGGCCGTCATGATTTATTTACATAACAAAAAGTGGGGAATGGCTTCTCTTATTTTAGCTTTAACAATAGCTTTCTCAAGATTATATTTATTTGTTCATTTCCCAAGTGATGTTTTAGCAGGAGCACTTCTTGGAACTTGTATATCATATGGGGTATATTATGGAACGAAAAAAATGATAGAAAAAAGAGCAATAAAGGAGTAGCCTATGAAAGATATAGTTATTATTATACCAGCATATCAACCGCATGAACAAATCATGAAAAATTTTTTAAGCACATTGAAAAAAGAATTTACAAACATAGTGATTGTAGATGATGGCAGTGGAAAAAAACATGCTTCTTTTTTTGAAAAGTTAGAAAAAGAAGGATATACAGTTTTAAGACATTACATGAATTATGGAAAAGGAAGAGCAATAAAAACAGCCTTTAATTATTGCTTAAATGAGTACTCTAATTTAAAGGGTGTTATAACAGCAGATTGTGACGGACAACATAGTGTTAAAGATATAAAAAAATGTGCAGAAAAATTAAAAGAAGAGAAAGAAACTTTAGTGATTGGAACAAGAAATTTTAATGAAAAGCAAGTTCCGTTAAGGAGTAGATTCGGCAATAAGCTTACCAGAACAATGTTTAATTTATTCGTAGGAATAAAAATTACAGATACGCAGTCTGGATTAAGAGCTTTTGGAAAAAAGGCAATAGAAAAGTTCCTGACGGTAAATGGTGAACGATTTGAATATGAAACGAATATGCTAATTAAATGTAAAGAAGAAGATATAAAAATAAGTGAAGTACCCATAGATACAATCTATATAAATAATAATGAATTAAGCCACTTTAACCCTATTAAAGATTCCATAATGATATATAAATTATTTATAAAATACATAATAGTAGCATTAAGTTCATTTTTAATAGATATTGGTCTTTTTACAATTTTCATGCGATGTTTACCTGATATCGAACTAGGAATAATTACTTCGATAGTAATGGCAACCATACTAGCACGTATTATATCATCTACATATAATTTTTTAGTTAACAAAAAAATAGTATTTAAAAAAGCAAAAGAAAAAGTACTTAGGAAATATTATTTTTTAGTTATTGTTCAAATGTTTATTTCAGCCTTTTTAGTATCAAACTTATTTAATATACTAGGTATAAATTCAACCCTATTAAAGATTGTGGTAGATATTATAATATTTATAATTAACTTTTATATACAGCGAGAATGGGTTTTTAAGTAAAAAGTACAAAATTTAAGACGGATTTTACTACTAATTTACTACTTTTGAAAGAAAAAACATAAAAAAATAATTGTTTTTGTTATAATATATGTAAGAGGAGACAACATGAGTGCAAATGATTATTTAAAATCAATATTAGAAGAAATAGAAGAACTAGAGCATTCTATAAAAGATTATGAAACGATGTGGGACAGCGATGCAGACTGGCTAAAAAAAAGTTTAGAAGATAAAAAAACAAAATTAAATAATCTAAAACAACAACTTTTTTCTTGCTGCGCTTGGCTATCAACTGACATTTTACCTTTTTTAAAACAAACTTTAGAAGCCTTTGAAAACATTCCATACGAAATTGTTGAAAGTGATGCAGAAATTACTATTAGAGCAATAAATAATAAAGATAAAAAAGAGATTGTATTTAAAAAAGGCTATAGAGCAATTGAAAGTGAAGACAGAGTAGAGTTACTGCCGTTGCAAAATTTTGGAGATAAAACAACAGATATATATTTAGATACACGGGAATTAGGCTTTTTAGAAGAAGCAAATCCCTTAATGGAATCATATCCGTATTTAAAAGTAATTTTAAAAGATCTTGCTAGTTATATAGCTAAAATATATAAAAGAAGTATTGATATTACTCCACAGGAAATGCTAACCTTTATAAAAGAAGTAATTAAAATAAAGTTTAAAAATCAAATAAAAGATGGATATGATATAAATACTAATTTAGATCAAATCGTTATAGAGCTTTTAGAATTTATATATTTTAAAGAAATATCATTTTATAATCCAACACCAGAACAAAAAGAAGCTTTATATGAAGCTATAAAAAAAGGTGAATACAATGCTCTTGGAACTAGTCCTTATTGGTTTGGGAAAAAAATAAGTTTATATATTCTTATAAGATGGGAAAGTATGCGAAGTGACCAACGAAAGGCTAATAAACTTTTAGGTCAAATTACTGAAGAAAACTATGTTGTTATAGGTGCTTTAACAGACTTAATTGAATGCATTGAGTATCTTGATAAATATGAACAGCATTATATATCAATTAATGGCCATACCCAGACAAAAGCAACAGAAGAAGAGAAAAAAGAATTAGAAAAAATTATAGAGAAAATATTAGGAAATAATTATACATGGAGAGAAGCACGAGAAATAGTAAGCAATGTGAATCGATTAAACCCACATATTAACTATATGTTTCCGCATAATGTGGATGAAGTATCATTAGTATTTTCTCCAACTGTAGAAACATATTTTGACAAACTACCCAATGTTACTTTAAAAACGGATGTATCTTTCATACAAGATAAAGCCAATCTTTGGATAAAGCAATTAAACGAAGAAAACATTGAGCAACTATTTGCTACTTTAAGTAATGATGGGATTGAGGAATATTTAAGAAGAATGATTATTAGTAATTGGGATATTCCAACCATCGTATTTGAAAATGCGCCCAGTAATTTTAAGAATAGTTTAGAGTACATACGAGAAGAATTAGCAAGGTCAACAACACTTTCTGAACCTTCGCTGGAAATATTATTTAGAGATAGAAAAACAAATGCAAAATTAGTGGCATTAGCTAAAGGCGTACTATATTCGTTACTACCAAAAGGCCCAGTACAAGATATTTTAAGCCAATGTATAAAAAATCAAGATGTTATGCAATGCAACAGAGGCACAGTTGGCTACAATGATTTTAATAGTCTAACTTTACCAGATAGAAGTGTAATTACAAGCCTTTACTGTGAAGATATAAGGCCATATTATGACAGACTTCAAAAAAGTTATGCTTATTATTATGCTTTAGAAAGTGATTTAGAATACATAGAAGGTTGTATAGAAATTTTTGGTCAAGTATTGATCTCGCAAATATTTAGAAATGGTAACAAAAGAACAGCTAAATGTTTGTTCAATGAATTATTAATATCACGAGGAATCATACCTCCTATTACAGATTTAAATGAGAATGAACGAGCATTATGGGATAAATTAGCTTATAGTAGATTTAGAAGATTTAATAAGATAAAACCTATCCTTCTACAAGATGCAATTACAATACAACAACAAATCCAAAGTACTGGTATAGGTTTAGCAACAGATGTTTCTTTAGATGCATTAGAAAGAAGAGAGTTTAGTAAAAGAGCATATTATTTTTAACATAGATGATTTTCGTGAAATATTATCATAAACTTTTCAGATACACTTAAAATAACTAGAATAGTATTTGAAAACAAAAAAAGAATATGATATAATTCTTTCATAGAATATGGAGCACTATTCTAGTCAATACACATTACGAAGACGAGCCTAAAAATTCGTTAAAGAGCATACCTGTGAAACTTATGGTGCTTGCTTCATACGCCCAGTTTGGGGTGGGTGCTGGAAGGAAGATTCTTTGGGCGAGCGTAATGGCATACGTAAAAATAGAACCCAACTAATCGTGGAGACCTATATGCGTGGGATAACTACGGTATGGGATTAAACCTACTTTGTAGCGAAAGCTATGGGTAGTGTAGCTTGGCTTGAGTGATATGCGGGAATAATAGACAACCACATGAAGTGGTGTACATCATTTTTTGTGGTATTGCTATTTGAAACGTATATTGCAAAAAAGTCATAGTAATGAAATGTGTTGTCTGAGGAAAACTCCTAGAGTGTAGAGCCGTTATAAGATTGCAGTGTGCACTAAGTGGCAATCAGGTAATAACACTAGTAATAGGTTATTTATTCTCTTAAATGGGAACGGCTTATTTGGTAACGAATAAGTGAGAATAAGGGAAATCCAACCTGACCTAAGTCGCAAAGTTTATTATAATGGTTTCCATTTCTATATAAATGAGGAATAATGAAAACAAAAAAGTTTAAATTAAAATACAATAGTAAGGCTCGAAAGAAGAATAAAAATATCAACTTAAAAAAAGATGTTGAATGGATAATAATGGTAACCCTTATGGCCTTTACCATTACTTTTGTAATGACTATATTCTCTGAGAGCGCTTTAGCCAATGTCACATTATGGATGGGAATAGCCGTTGTTTTATTATTTGTAATTATAGGTATTATCTTTGACATGATTGGAATAGCAGTAACAGTTGCAGATCAAAAAGTTTTTCATTCTATGGCAGCCAAGAAAGTAAAAGGTGCCAGAAGAGCATTAAAACTAATGAAAAATGCCTCCAAAGTATCTAGTTTTTGTAATGATGTTATCGGAGACATTTGTGGTATTTTATCTGGAGCAGCAGCATCTACAATAGCGCTTCTTTTATCAAGCCGTATGAATATCGATATCTTTTGGGTAACACTCGTTTCTACAAGTTTAATTGCAGCATTAACCATTGGAGGTAAGGCTTGTGGGAAGAGCATTGCAATAAATCATTCTAACAACATTCTATTTAAATTTTCAAAAGTAATAAGTTTCTTTTTACCGGAATAATATGATTAAATATCCAAGTGATATATATAAAAGAGTAGTATGATAATATTTAAAAAGATTAGAACAATGAAAGATAAATAATAATCATATAGAAAAAGCAAAAAAAGAATTATAAAAGGAATAATAATATAGATTTTTTTTTGCTTTAAAGAAGCACAACTTAAAGAAGACAAAATAAATTGAAAAAGAAACAAATGAAAAAGAAGTTCTAGATTATATTTAATAGAAACAGATAAAATAAAACAGATAAAAGAAGATAATACAAATAAACAAGAATATATAATAATCAATTGCCAAAAATTAAACAACCAGCAATTAAAATATAGTTTCCCTCTAGACATACGACCTACAAAACAGGATTGAGAAAATTGCAAATAATAATCCATATTTTTTAGTGTAATAAATAATATGAATAAGAGAACAAATAACTTATTTATAAAGATTAAAAGAATATTCGTATCATTTTTTAAATATCCAAATATAAAAGCAAAAATATCATGAGAAGCATTCGTAAAATATAAGCAAACTCCTAATATTATTTCTATAATAAAGAACAACAAATAATAATAGAAATGTTGTTTAACAAAATCTTTTTCTTTAAAAATAAAAAACTTAAGCAACATAATTTTTCATCTTCCTAACGATTAATTCTAAGATAAACATAACGAGGTAATACAAACATAAAACATATACAGTAGATAAAGCGCATTCTAAAATAAAACTGGTACATTCAAAACCTATTAAATAATAACCAAAAAACAAATGCATATGACGAATTGAAGAAATGGGATCTACATTATATATCCAAAAAAAGAACAAATAGGTAAGAATTAAAAGATAGCATACTAAGGGAACGATTCTTTCTTTCGTCCATAGTAAGATAAAATAAGCTAACAGAGTAATTAAATGTGTCATAAAAAATAATCTAACAATGATAAGCCCATCATAAATTGCCATTGGAATATGATAATTAACATACATTTCTAAACTAAGATGACCAAAACTTTTAATGATAGCAAAGATGAATGAAAAGCATAAATGCTTTATAAAAAGTCGGTTATTTAGCATAACAAAATATCTTATACTATTTTTATAATAAGACTTAACATCATTGTTTCTCAAAATAAAAAAGGACTGTTTTAAAAAGATATTATGAAAATAAATCATATTAGCAATAAAAAGAATGATTAAAACAATGATTGTATATTGATTTTTATAAGTAAAACACATTGTTGTAAACAAATTAGGACCAGATTCAATATCTAAAAATCCTATAGCACTTATAATGATACAAATAACAAGAGTAATTTTATAAAATAAGCTTTTTTGAAAAAGTGAAATTAAATATGTCTTATCTATCATTCTTTTTTATCCTCAGAAATAGTCCCATTATCAAATTTTAAATAAATATCAATTAAATCATCAAAATCTTCTGGAATATGTGAAGTAATGATAATTACTCGGGTTTTACTTATAGATTTCAAGTAATTTTTTATAGCGATTACAGATTCTCTATCAATGCCATTAAAAGGTTCATCAAGTAAAATAATTTTTTGATCTTCCATTATAGCTTGAACTATAGCTAGTTTCTGACGCATGCCCATACTGTATTTTTTATATTTTTTATCCTTATGATCAGATAATTTAACAATTTCAATATATTTATTTATATCTTCAAAAGATATTTTATTCTTTATTTTAGAAAGCAGTAATAAATTTTCCATCCCTGTTAAATCATCGATAAAGGCTGGTTTTTCAATAACAGCTCCAAGATCATTTAAAAAAGTATTATTTTTAAAATAATTTTCCCCATCCACTAAAATCTCTCCAGAAGTAGGTTTATATAATCCTGCTAAGACTTTTAAAAAAACACTTTTCCCAGATCCATTATAACCAAAAATGCCATATATTTTTCCTTCTTGAAAACAATAGCTTAAATCTTGAATAATAACATCATTTTTAAAACTTTTATTTAAATTCTTTACTTCAATTTTCATCTTTTTTTATCCTCCATTTTTTCTACTTGTAATACATAACTTTCTTTATTCCTATATACTAAAAGAACTATAACGAAATAAACAACTAAAATAATCAATCTTATGAAAATATAAATATAAATATTAGGAACATCTACAAAATTTAAGGTATTTATTAAATTTAGATAGGAATGTGTATTAATCTGTAACAAGATAGATAGAAAAAAGCCAATAACGAGATCAATAAATATTTCATTTACAATTAATATCATAAATGCCAGAACCAAAGCCACATACTTATTATTTACAAAGCGATAAGCTAATAAAGTATAACAAATATATATAAATGACATAATAAACATGGATACTTCTATAAGAAAAAAGAATTTCCACCCCAGGATTAAATGCTGAGGATCAAAAGTTGAAAGACTAGATTGAATGGCATAAGTATAATCAAAGCTTTGCGAAACTAAGTAGGAGCATATAAATGAGATTAGTAAAATGGTTGGTAATAAAAAGCAACAACTGAAAGCTTTTTTAAAAAATTTCTTTAAATAAGAAAAATAGTCTTCACGTATTAAATGATATTTGGCAGACTCATCATATTTTATCTTTTGTAAGACACAACAACTTACTAAAATAATACCAAAAACAGATAAATATTTAAAGACAGAACTATTGATAAAATCATAATAAACTGTCAAAGTATCTATTTTCTGAGAAGCTGAGCTATTATTTGCTAAAAAACTTTGACAAACTTCTGTATCTTTATTTTCTTCCTTACTACAAGTTTCTTTAAGAATTTGTGAAGTTTTATTATTATCTATTCGATTCGTTTTATAATCTACTGCATAGAATATAGCATAAAATAAAGACAGTATCACAAAAATGACAAACAAGTAATTGAATTTAAAAAATTTTTTCATATAAACTCCATTTCTAAAAAGCTAAGGCAACTGACAGATAATTATTAATTCGTTAAATATTTGTAATTATTATAGTACCAAACTCCAGTATGTGTTGCTGTAGTTATTTGGTTAGATTCTCTTTTTAAAGTAACTTTATAAGTTCCTGGTAATCCATTACAAACATTTCCGGGATCCCATGTCTTCTTTTGTTTATCGCCAATAAGAAGCCAATGTGAAGTAGATGATCCGCCTAAGTTTGCGCAATCCCCAGCAGTAGCAGTTGTTTTTACGTTTACTGCTTCTGATTTTCCTAAAAAGCCACTAATAGTACCCATGTTTTCATATTGTTGGGGAGTCATATATTCTTTTCTTTTATTAGAGCTTCCTACGATTTCTCCAGAAAATGCAGGTAGCTTAACGCCAGAAACAACAATATATTCTCCCGCTATCGTTACTGTAGCAGATAATAATAAAGCTACTAGAATAGCCAAAAATAATACATGTTTTTTCATTCTATACATCCTCCTTTCCTAAGTTATATAAATATTAATGATTTTTTATCAGTTGCCTTCTACATAATTAATTATTGTGATAATTTACTATTGATAAAATAATAGTACCATATAATTTTATAAAAAAAAAGCATTTTGTTACATTATGAAAACCCACTTTAAGAATAAAAAATTTTTTCTTTACTAAAATAACGATTTATGATAAAATAATTCCCTGAATCAAAGGGGGATTCTTTATGAAGGTATATAGATTTTTAAAATGGAATCAAATAGATAAAGATGGAAATTTTAATGAATATAGAAACCTTGAGCAATTAGGGTTAATATCTCCATCGTGGGAATATTTATGGGGCATGTCAAGAATTCTTAATGAAGGAACAAATACATTTGGAAGAGAAAGACAAATGTACAAATATTTTTTCTTAAGTTTAGTAGATGCCATTTTTTACATAACAGATGAAAGCGTTGGTCTTGATACAATAATAGAAGTTGATTTACCAGATAATCTTATAAAGCAATACCTAGGATTAGGATATTATGGACCTTTATATTTAGAAACAAGAATTCCTTACAAAAAGTTATATGAACATATTAGAACAAAAGAATTAGATTATTTACCAGAGGCATTAATGTTCTATAATGCTCATATGTACAAAGATCAATTAAACAAAATGCCTGGATATGAAACCCTAGAAGCGCGTTTAAAAGAAGTTCCATATCAAGGAATAGTACATGAAAGTAGATTGAGTATTTATCCATTATTGTGTTTTGAAGCAGATATTACAGCCATAAGAATTAAACCAGAACAAACACCATATTTTGAAAAGGTATCACATGAATGCTTAGCAACAAGAGATAAAAAACACCATTATAAAACGAACTTGATGGACGTAGTTGACTGTGACCCAGAACTAGATGTCTTTAATCCAAGGTTTAGTAAAGCTATGTTATTCAATGTTTCTGCTCCTATTTTAAAGCAAGAGAATGAACAAATAAAAGAAATAATTCTAGATCAAGGTGGAGAAATAAAAAGAGTAAGGGAAAGGTTATAAAATGAAAGTATATAGATTTTTAAAATGGACCCATAACAACTTAAATGGAAGTGCAAATGAATTAGATAATTTCAAAGAACATGGTTTAATTTCGCCTTCATATATATATTTATCTGAGCCATCCCAAACAAAATTTGTACCAGCTAATACTTTGGGAAAAGAGCGTTGTATGTCAAAATATTTTTTCTTGAGTTTACTAGATGCATTAACAGTAGGAATGGAAGTTTCTTTTTCAAACATAATTATTGAACTAGACATACCTGATGAAATTGTAAGAGCTAATATTGGAGTAGGTTTTTATGGTGATTTTTTAATAGAATGCTGTATACCCTATCAAGCCTTATACGAAAGTCTTGCTAAAAATCCTAATGAATCTTTTTTTAGAGCCATAGAGTTTTATAATAGAAATTTCCACGTTGATATGTTGCGTTTTCAAGAGGGTTATGAGAAAATCGAAGCTTTATTGTTAGATGCCCCATATAAAGAGGTTCATCATGAACAAAGACTAAGCATCTACCCATTATTTTGTTTTTTACCTAATCAAGTAAATTCATGGTTTATACAAGGAATATCTATGGCAAGTATAAAAAAGAGGTTGAAAGAAATTTTAATAGAAAGACAAGAAAAATACCATTTTCAAGAGCATTTAACAAGTTTAGTTGGAGCTCGAGGAATGATACGTTATTTTGATCCTGACTATAGTAAAGATGATTTATTTCTTTATGCCCAAAAGACCTTAACCAGTGAAAATGAAACATTAAAGTTAGAAAGATTACTAAAATAAAAAAGATTAGAATAAACTAACCTAATTTGTGAAAAGAACATTTTCACTTTTATATTGTCTAATAATATAAGTAATAATAACTGTAATCAGAAGAATTGTTGAAATAAACATTAAAGCAATATATAGATAATTATAAATACCACTACTTATATCTTGAAAAATCATTGTAAAATTAACAAAAGGGATGATAGATAATACAGCACTATTATTAATATTTAACATAAATGCAATCATTCCTGGAAAAAAGGAAATAAAAGTAATTGGAGTAAGAGCGCTTTGAGCTTCTTTAAATGATTTTGACATACTAGCGATAGCAATACATAAACCACTAATAAGAAGAGAATAACATAAAATAATTAAACAAGTAACAATAATGATTTTAAAGTTAATAAGGATAACGCCATCATAAATGCTAAAATGTTTACTAACATAATAAAGAGAAAGAATTGTTAATAAAAGACTAACAAAACCAGTAATAATAGAAGAGATTGTAACACTACAAAGCTTACCTAAAATAATATCTTTTCCTTTAATAGGAAATGTTAATAAGGTTTCTAAAGTACCTCTTTCTTTTTCTCCAGCAGTAGCATCAATAGCAGGATAAGTAGCAGATATCGTAATAGCCATAATAATAAATAAGAAAGCATAATTTAGCATATAATTGGCATAGAAGTTATCTTTTTCAACAATATTATATTCATAAGTAAGTAAAGAATTATATTCGGCAAGATCCACATTATTAGATGCAAGGTATTGATTTTGCAAAGTAGATTTATAATTTTCTAAAAAAGTCTCAGCTAGACTACGAGCTCCACTACTTTCAACATTACTATCATCATAAAAAATAGTATAATTATTCTTTTCTTTTTTTATATAAGCAAAAACTTCTTTCTTTTTAAAAGCTTCTTCCATTTCTTCTAAAGTACCACTTGAAGCATTTATTTTTAAAGATTCAACCAATGTTTGTTCATCATCATTAATTGTATAAGCAAATCCTATTTTATTATATTCTTTAACATCTTTATTCGCTTCTTTTTGAAACATAAAAGACATACCTAGAACCAAAAGAGGTATCATAATAGGAATAATAAGCATCATAGAAAGAGACTTTTTATCCCTAAATACTTCTCTTAATTCTTTTTTTAAAACATATAAAACTTTATTCTTCATGATTGTCTCCTTTAATTAATGCAAAAAATGCATCTCTAAGATTAGTTGTATTAGTCTTCTTTTTTATATCTAAAGGAGACCCTGTTGCAATAATTTTACCTTTATTCACCATAATAACATAATCACAAATATTTTCTGCTTCTTCCATATAATGTGTAGAATACACAATGCATTTATCTTTCTTCTTTTCTTCCTTAATAAAATCTAAAATAATTTGTCCAGTAATAATATCAAGTCCACTAGTAGCTTCATCTAAAATATAGTATTTGGGGTTATGAATCATGCATCTAGCAATATTAACTCTTTGTGTTTGTCCTGTAGATAATTTATCTATTCTATTATAAAGAAAAGAATCTAGAAGTAAAACATCGCTTATATGTTTAATACGACTTTCTATTTCACTTTTAGGCACTTCATAAAACTCTGCACACATTTTTAATAGTTCATAAGCAGAGATACTATTATATATTTTAGTATTTCCAGATAAATAAGCTAGTTTCTTTTTAATATCAGTTTCATTTTCTAAAAAATTCATATCATCAATTGTAACTGAACCCTCTGTAGGAGTCACAATCCCTGCAAGCATACGTAAAAGAGTCGTTTTCCCCGCGCCATTCGGTCCTAAAATACCTAAAACACTGCCTTCTTTTGCATCGAATGAAATATCATCAACCGCATAAAATTCTGCTTTTTTCTTATTTTTTAAAGTTTTTATAAATTTTTTCTTTATCTTATCAACATGTATCATATAAAGCCTCCGTTATCATTATATAATATTTGACAAAAATTTGTAAATAAAATAAGTTCGATTATAAAAAAATAAAAATATATGATATGATTACTATAATGGAGGAAAACTATGAAAAGTGTAGCGATAAAAAAAGAAAAAGAATTTGAAATAAAGGAAATAAAAGAACCAGTAGCAGATGGAAAAAAAGTCATTATCAAAGTAACCAAAACGGGAATTTGTGGAAGTGACATCCATTATTGGGATAATGGTGCTCCAGCAGGGTTAGTTATGGGGCATGAATTTTGTGGTATTGTTGAAGATCCAGGAGATCGTTTAGATTTACAAGTTGGAGATAAAGTAACAGCATTACCTATTTCTCCTTGTACAGAATGTGAAGCTTGTAAAAAGGGTCAAATACAATTTTGTACTAAAACATGGAGTGAAGCGATAGGTTTATCAGTAGAAAATCCAGGAGGATATACGAGTAAAATAGCTGTACGTTCTGATATGGTTTTAAAAGTACCAGAAAGTATGAAAGATGAAGAAGTGGCCATGGTAGAGCCTACTGCCGTTGGACTTCACGCAGCGCACTTAGGAAGAATTGCTGTAGGAGATAGTGTTTTAGTAATTGGCGGAGGTATTATTGGTTTAGTTTCGGCGTTATTTGCTAAGATGGAAGGTGCAAGTTATGTTGCTGTTACAGAAACAAATGAATTACGCGGAAAAAAGGCAGTTAAATTAGGAGTAGCAGACGAATGGTTTAATGCTTTAGAAGAAAAAACAGTTCCTACTCTTATGGAAAAAACACGCGGAGGATTTGATGTTGTAATAGAATGTGTAGGAGCTTCTCCAGCAGTTAACAGTGCATTATCTTTAGTAAAACCAGGAGGAATAGTTGTTTTAGTTGGAGTAGCTACTGATGCAATTCCAATGTATTCTGTAATGGCAGTAATGAAAGAATTAGTAATACAAGGTTCAATTGGATATGATTATAAAGAATTTAAGGCTTGCATAGATTTAATAGCAAATAAAAAAATAGATGTTATGCCATTTGTGGATGATATTGTGCCATTAAGTAAAGTGCAAGATGCCTTTTTAAGATTAACGAGTGGAAAAAGTGATGCGGTTAAAATATTAATTGATCCAAATAAAGAATAGAAGTGAATCCAACTGGATCGCTTTTTTAGAATAAGAAAAAGTTAAAGCGACTATAATAAATAAGAAAGGACGATTATGAAAGAACTAGAGCAAAAATATATAGAATTATTATTAAAACGTTGTATGAATTTAAAAAAAGGAGATATATTATTTTTATCTTATGATATAGCTAATCAAAGATTTGCAGATGATATAGATGAGTATGCTAAAAAGATGGGAATAAGAGAAGTATATCATGATAAGAGTAATATTTATGAGAAAAAAGAAGCATTAAAGAACATGGATAAGGAAGATATTAAAAAAAGCAGCATGTTTGATTCTAGCATTTGGGATGATTATGCTAAGAAAAATGCATCCTTCTTAATGATATCAAGTGAATTTCCTAAAGTTTTAGATGACATTGATGTAGAATTAGTAGCAGAAAGTTCTAAAGTTAAAATGGAATCTAAGCCATTATACAAGAAAAAACAAAAAGATAATGAACTTACATGGCTAATAGCAGTATATCCAAACAGAGTATGGGCTCAAGATAAATTCCCAGAATTAAGCGAAGAAGAAGCCTTTAAAAAACTATTTGATTTAATGATGGAAGTGACTTTATGTAAAGAAGAAGATCCGATATCAGCATGGAATAAACAATTAGAAATTGGACAAGAAAAAATGCAAAAATTAAACGACATGCATATCAAGACTTTACACTATACGAATGATTTAGGAACAGATTTAACGGTTGAATTAAGCAAAAAGGCTGTTTGGCAAAGTGCAGGAAGCGATGATTTTAGCAAAATTGTTAATATGCCATCATATGAAGTATTTACATCTCCCGATTACAGGTTAACAAATGGAATTGTTTATTCATCCAAACCACTGGTATACAATAGCAGTTTAATTGAAGATTTTTGGTTAAAATTTAAAGATGGAAAAGTAATAGATTTTGATGCTAAAACGGGAAAAGACTTACTTAAAAAGATTATAGAAGGAGATGAAGGATCCTCTCGTTTAGGAGAAATTGCTTTAGTAGGCAAAAACTCTCCGATAGCAAAGACCAATTTTATTTTTGGAGAAACTTGTTTAGATGAAAATGCCTCATGTCATATTGCTTTAGGTGCGGGATTTATGGAATGTATAGATAAAGCTCTTGAAATGGAAAAAACAGATCTAGAAAAGTTAGGCTTAAATGATTCTAAAAATCATGTAGATTTTATGATAGGGACAGATGATTTATGTATTGAAGCCACAACTGAAGATGGCAACATATTAATATTTAAAGATGGTGAATTTAATATATAAAAAGAATAAAATAAACTATAATAAAGGAGCAGTATGAAATTAGATAGTTTAATAAATAAAGCGAATCATTTGAATAAATCTTATATTCCAGAAGATTTATTTACAATAGACCAAAATGAAAATAATTTTCATAAATATAAAGACGTTAATCTTAAACCAGCAGTAAGCATAGAAATATTACCGTATTTTTTGGCTATGCAATATTTTGCTCATAAAGAAGGGTACCATATAATAATTGATAGCGGATATCGTTCTTACCAATACCAACAAATAATATGGGATAAATTTAAAGAAGAAGTGGGGGAAGAAGCTCTTTCTTTAGTTGCACCACCTGGAGCTAGCGAACATCAAACAGGACTAGCATTTGACATTGCCTATTTAAAAGGAGTCAGTTTGACTTACGATGACAAAGTAGAAGAAACTGATGCAGAAGTAGCTTGGTTAAGAGAAAATGCTCATTTATTTGGTTTTATTTTAAGATACCCATTAGGAAAAGAACACATAACAGGTTATAAGCATGAGCCTTGGCATTATCGCTTTATAGGAGTTCCATTAGCAACATGTTTAAAAAAGAATGGCATAACTTTAGAAGAATATTATTTAGATATAGAAAGGTATAAAAAAGATTTATCTAATGAAATACCTTTTTTTATTACGGAATTGGCTATGATGGCAGCTATTTATTATGTAAGAAATAGTTTTCAAGAGTTAAATGTAGAAGAATTATTAGACAAATATCAAAGACTATTTCCAGGAGCACAAATCATACCCATAATCCCTATACATAAAGAGTCTTTATTAAAAGGGTTACAAGCGTTACCAAAAGAAAATTTAAAGAAATTAGCAAGTTATGAACTAATTGCCTTTGTAGAAAATTATCTTTATTTAGGAAGATAATAAAGAATTTGTTGGTATTCTTTTACGAGACTTTCTAAAGAAATACTGGCATTAGCACTAGAAGGACTAGGTAAACATATTACAGGGCAAGTAGGATGGAAAAACTTTTTAAAAAGTTGATAGCTTTTCTTTCCTGTACAAAAATACATTTTATTGGAGCATTATCTAAAATAAGAGAAATATCATTAAGAATAATATTTTTAATAGATGCATCGCTAGAGCCTTCAATATCACAAGAGGAAATAACATCCCAAAGAGCAATATGATAATCCAAAAGGAATTTCTTTTTATCTTCTATTGTTTGTAATTGTATCAAAAAAAGTTTCTCCATAATTTTCCAAAAGCGGTTTTGAGGATGTGCATAATAAAACTTATTTTCACGTGAAATAACACTAGGCATTGTACCTAAAATTAAAACTTGTGCATTTGCATCATATATAGGGTCAAAATTATGTATTGCTTTCATACTATATATTATATAACATAAATGAGATATAAACAAAAGATAATACATATATGGTATAATAAAAAAGTATGGAGGTAAAAAGATGATAAAGTATGAAACAGATTCAAGAAAGATAAAAGAGGGGCAAATATTTGTAGCAATAAAAGGCCATACTGTAGATGGACATGATTATATAGAAAAGGCAATAGAAAATGGTGCAGTAGGTATAATTGCAGAAAAAGAAGTTAAATGTCAAGTGCCAGTAACAGTAGTTTCTAATAGTGAAGAGTACTTAAAAGACGCTTTAAAAAAAGAATATGCTGATCAAATAAATGAACTAAAAATAATTGGTTTAACAGGAACAAATGGAAAAACAACAACCTGCTTCTTAACATATCAACTTTTACAAAGTTTTGGAATACGTGTTGCTTATATGGGAACCATTGGTTTTAAATTTGAAGACTTAGATATTGTTTTAGAAAACACAACTCCTGATATATTAACAATATACAAATTATTATTAAAAGTAAGAGAACTAGGTTGTGAAGTATTAGTTATGGAAATAAGCAGTCATTCTCTAAGTTATGAACGTATATATGGATTACAACTAGATGTTGCAGGATTTACAAATCTTACAGAAGATCATTTAGATTATCATAAAACCATGGAAAATTATTTGAAGGAAAAATTGAAAATATTAAACTATTTAGTACCTCAAGGAAAATTTATAGCCAATATTGATGATAAAGAAGGTCAAACTTTTATAGATAAATTAGGTTATGGTAATTCTTTAGGAATAAATGGAGATATAAGAATAATAGATTATGATATAAACCCAGCTAAAACCAAAATTCATTTTAGTTATGAAAATAAAGTTTATGAAGTAACAACAAATTTAACAAGTAAATTTAATATATATAATTATCTCACAGCCTTAGCTTTTGTTCACTTTTTGGGTATAGATATAGAAGATATCATAGAACATACCAAAAAAATAAAAGCTCCAAAGGGCAGATGTGAAACATATGAAGTAAATAATGGTTTTGCAGTTATAGATTATGCACATACACCAGATGCAGTAGAAAAAGTAATTGAAGCATATAATGAATTAAAAAAAGGTAAAGTTATAACAATAATTGGCTGTGGGGGAGATAGAGACCCAATTAAAAGACCAATTATGGGAAGAGTAGCTGCTGAGTTGAGTGATTACTGTATTTTTACAAATGATAATCCAAGAACAGAAGAACCTGAAAAAATTATGGAAGATATTTTAAAAGGTGTCAAAAAAGATAACTATGAAGTTGAATTAGATAGAAAATTAGCAATAAAAAAAGGCATAGAAATGCTAAAAAAAGAAGATATATTATTAATTTTAGGAAAAGGACATGAAGACTATCAAATAATTGGAAAAACCAAAATTCATTTAGATGATGCTGAAGAAGTAGAGAATTGGAAAAACACATACGAAAAAAAAGTCAAATGAAAAGTTAAATTTCAAATTAACTGAAAAAATATGAATTGTAAAAGAAAATGGTAGTTTTTAGAAGAAGAGACTACCATTTTAAAAAAAATGTGATAATATATATATGAAATTTAATATTTCAATACACACCAAAAAGTTTTTGCTAATTTTTGTGCAAAATTAAATTTCAGAATTGAATATTATGATATATTGCTTGTATATCGGTAAAAATAGTTTGTGTTGGAAACTATTTTTTCTTTTTATAATCAAATAATTTATTTTTTAATATAATATCTTTTTGTTCAATTTCTTTAATGTCAAAGTATTTTTTAATTTTCTGTGGTAAAAATTCATTTATGAGATAGATAGGATTATCACCTTCTAAAGAATCTCTTCTAACAGAATTAAT